>JAFGPV010000014.1 GCA_016936015.1 Pirellulales bacterium | reverse complement strand
GTCGGGTGCCATGTCCACGCTTGCGTGGACATGCGGGAAACCTCGAATACCATGCCCACGCGAGCGTGGGCATGGCACCCATAATCTGAAGATTGACAAAGCACTAGAGATGAACGTCTTTCTCAGGCAGCCCTCACCCTAGCCCTCTCCCGGAGGGAGAGGGGACGTGTCATTAATGCACCCTCTGTCCCGGTTGGGCGCCGGGGTCGGGCGACAATAAAAAGATGTCTTTTCCGCCGGGGCCGGAGGCGACGATCATGCCGGAGCTGGTGCCGAACTTCATTTTCCGCGGGGCGAGGTTGGCGGCGCAGACGACCAGCCGGCCGACGAGGTCTTGGGGCGGATATGCCTCCTTGATGCCGGCAAAGACGGTGCGGCGGTCGTCGCCGCCGAGGCTGACGGTCAGCTTGAGCAGCTTTTGGGCGCCCGGCACGTCCTCGGCCGCGATCACGCGCACCACGCGGAGGTCCACCCGGGAAAAGTCTTCGATGCCGATTTCCGGCGAGAGCGGATCGGCCTTCAAGGGGGCATCGCTGTCCGAGGCCGAAGCATCGGCGGCGGGCGCATCGGAAGGGTGAGTGTTGTTTCCGGCGTGATCGGTGCTGGCGGAGATCACCGCATCGATCTGCTTGCGGGTGATCCGCTGCATCATGTGCTCGAACTTGCCGACCGGTCGGCCCAAGAGCGGCTGCTGCGATTGGTCCCAACGGGTGATCGGATCGTCGAGCAGTTGGCCGGTCTGCCGGGCGAGCCGGGGCAGGACGGGGGCTAAGTAGACGGCGATCTGGCGGAAGAGGTTCAGGCCGACGGTGCAGACGCGGCGGAGTTCGTCATGTTGGGCTGGGTCTTTTTGCAGGTTCCAGGGGGCTTGGGCTTCGACGTACTGGTTCGCGCGGTCGCTCATGGCGAGGATTGTTCGGATCGCCCTGGCGAAATCGCCGTCCTCGTAGGCGGCGGCGATTTCCCGGCCCTCGGCGGCGGCCTGGGCGAACAGCCCGCCGTCGTCCGGATAGCCGTCGGCCAGGCCGGTCTCGTGGCCGAACTTGGCGGTGCGGCTGGCGAGGTTGACCACGTTGCCCACCATATCGGAGTTCACCTTGGCCACGAATTCGTCGAAGTTCAGGTCGAGGTCGTCCACCCGGGGCGTAAGTTTCGAGGCGTAGAAGTAGCGGAGGTAAACCGGGTCGAGATGCTCCAGGTAAGTCGAGGCCTGGATGAAGGTCCCTTTGGTCTTCGACATCTTCTCGCCGTTGACGGTCAGGAACCCGTGGATATGGACTTTTTCGGGCAGGCGGAAGCCGGCGGTTTTCAGCATTGCCGGCCAGAAGAGCGTGTGGAAATAGGTGATGTCCTTGCCGATGAAGTGGTGGATTTCCGTCGCTTGGCTCCGCCACCAGTCGTCCAGTTTTTCTCCGTGTTTTTTGCACCACACCCAGCTCGAGGCGATGTAGCCGATCGGGGCGTCGAACCAGACGTACCAGTAGTTGCCGGGGCTGTCGGGGATCTCGAAGCCGAAGTAGGGCGCCGGCCGCGAGACGTCCCAGTCGTGCAGCGGCTCCTGCAGGAAGTGACCGGCCAGGTAATTCGCCACTTCCGGCTGCAACGCGCCGGTCCGTTGGGTCCACTCTTCGAGAAAGCCGTGGAGCATCTCGACGTTGATGAACAGGTGATCCGCCGAGCGGATTTCCGGCGTTCCGCCGGAGAGCGTGCTGACCGGGTCGATCAGGTCGGAGGGATCGTAGTGGGCGCCGCACTTGTCGCAATTGTCGCCGTACTGGTTGGGGGCCTTGCACTTGGGGCAGGTCCCCTTGACGAAGCGGTCGGCCAGGAAGGTGCCGGCCGTCAGGTCGTAGAGTTGGGTCACCTTTTTTTGTTCCACCAGGCCGGCCTTGCGGATGGCAGTCCAGATTTCATTGCATAACGTCCGATTTTCCGGACTGTGGGTGCTGCCGTAGTTGTCGAATTCGACGTCGAATCCGGCGAAGTCGCGGAGATGCGCCTCCTGCATCTGGGCGATGAGTTCCTCCTCGCGGATCTCCTCCTGCTGGGCGCGGATCATAATCGCCGTGCCGTGGGTGTCGTCGGCACAGATGTAGAGGCAGCGGTGTCCCCGGAGTTTCTGAAAGCGGACCCAGATGTCGGTCTGGATGTACTCGACCAAATGGCCCAGATGAATGTGCCCATTGGCATAGGGCAAAGCGCTGGTAACGAGAATCCGTCGCATGGGGGGAACTCCACGGCCTGATAATGAAAACCCTACATTGTAATCGGCATTCTAATATCCGACAATTGTTTACAAATCCGGCATTTCCAAGCTATATTAGCTAGGCGTTGAATTTTGACTATAATACTTGGGATGCCGGTTCGCCTCGAAACACATCTTCCTCTTTTCCAAGGAGTACGCATCATGTTCCGACCGGGTTGCATTGACCATTCTCCAGTGCGTTTGGCGCACTCACTCTCGGCACTGAAGTATCTGCTGATTTTGGGTTGTCTGGGGATGCTTCTTCTCGGGCCGCAGGCGCCGGTCTCGGCCCAAGGCCCGCTGGAGGACTTGGCCAAGCCGCAAGAAGGGCGGAGCATGAGGGCCACCTCGTCGTTTCGCGGCAAGGTGGGCGGGAAGACCCGCGTCGTCTTGGATAAAGACGGCAAGCCGAGAAAGGACAAAGATGGCAAGGTGATTACCCGGCTGATTTACGATCCCAAGGCCGATTACATGGGCGATCCCGACTCGGAGAACAGCAATTTCGACAATTTCCAGGTTCCGCCGGGCGAGAAGCACGTCTTGATGGATGAGAAAGGTCCCGGCGTAATCACCCATATCTGGATCACGTTCCTCGGTCCTGAGCCGCACATGTGGGCCCCCGAGGGCGCGGCCAACCATCAGGAGATGCTGCTGCGGATCTACTACGACGGCAGCGACCGGCCGGGCGTCGAGGCCCCCGTGGGCGACTTTTTCGCCAACTGCTTCGGCAAGCGGAGCGAAGTGATCAGCATGCCGGTGATCGTCGAGGACGCCGATTCGTACAATTGTTTTTGGCGGATGCCCTTCCATAAGTCGATCCGCGTTGAGATTGTCAACCAGAGCGACAAGGAAATCCGTCTGCTGTACTACAATATCGACTGGATCAAGAAGGATTCGCTGCCCAAGGATACGCCGTACTTCTACGCCCAATACCGGCAGGAGTATCCCGTCGAGCAGGGCAAGGACTACGTGATCCTGGACACGAAAGGGAAGGGGCATTTCGTGGGCACGGTGCTGGCGGTGCGGACCCGCTCGCCCGCCTGGTTCGGCGAAGGCGATGAGAAAATCTACATCGACGGCGAAGAGAAGGCCTCGATTTGGGGCACCGGCACCGAGGATTACTTCCTCTCCGCCTGGGGATTGCAGAAGACCAGCACGCCGTACTTCGGCACGCCCTACTTCGACCAGTGGGGGATCATCGGCGGGCATACCAGCGCCTACCGCTGGCACATCAACGACCCGATCGTCTTCAACAAGAGCGTCAAGGTGACCATCGAGCACTGGGGATGGATGTCGGAGGACGAAAATCCCCAGGGAAAACGCCATAGTTGGAACGAGCGGCAGGACGACTACTCGAGCGTGGCCTTCTGGTACCAGACGGGCACGCCGACTTTCACCGCCCGGGCGCCCAGTGGTAAAGAACGAACCTTGCCCTGCCTGGACCGCGTGACGGTGATGGCGAAAGATTTTTCGGGCCGACGGCACCACGGACCGGGTCGGACCGAACTGCAACTGCTCGGTACCCTGTATCCGAAAGAACAACTGCTCTATATCCCGAAACGCGCCGACGACGCCTGGGTGGAGTTGCCCGTGGAGGTCGAGAAGAAGGAACCGCTGCGGCTGCTGGTCAACGCCACCCGCGCCCCCGATTACGGCATCTACCAGGCCTATCTCGACGACGTGCCCGTCGGCCGGCCGATGGATCTCTACAACGACAAGGTCGACAACTTCGAGTTCCACCTCCTCGACTTCTGGCCCGAGCCGGGCAAGTACACCTTTACCCTGGAGTGCGTGGGCAAGAACCCGAAGTCCACGGGTCACAAACTGGGCTTGGAGAGCGTCCGGCTCCGCGAGCGCCGTCCCCGGGTGGCCGAGTACGGCATGGACAAGGATAAGGATTGGCGGAAGAGACCGACGGTCTTCGAGGACGACTAAAGAAAAGCGTCGGTGATCGAACGAGAGATCATCCCGACACGCGTGCCGAGAGTGAACGCGTGTCGGGAAGAGACGCTCGATCTCCGCGCCCCGCCCTCGTTCGTTCCGAAGAGATCGCCATAATGCGGCCCGCGGGATTTGAACCCGCACCCCTTACGGGACAAGATCCTAAGTCTTGCGTGTCTGCCAATTCCACCAGGGCCGCAAGTCTATAAAGTATAGCACCTTATGCCTGTTTTGCAACCTCCGATTTTCCCACAGTGTTGCCCAAAGTGTTGCCGTTTTTTGAACCGTTGCCAAAATTCGCCCAAAGCCGGTCGGCCACCGCCTCGGCATCCTGGGCAACATAATACTTGAGGGTGGTGCTGATTTCGGCATGGCGCATGAGGAGTTGCAGGTCCGCCGGCATCACCTTGGGTGCCCATCGGGTGCCAAAGGACCGCCGGAGATCATGGGCAGTAGCATACTTGCCCGTGGCCTTGTCCACCACCACCCCGGCCTTCTTGCCGATGGCCGACACCACCCGCCCCACGTCGTCTCGGTTTAGTGGGCCGCCTCCGCGGAGACAAGGCATCCGGAACACTCTCCCGGCCCGCTCGGCCTCGGGGAATGTCTCCAAAAGCCACTGGGCGAAGTCCGGGGCCATCGGGAGGAGTTGATCCTGTCCGCTCTTTTGCGCCTCTCCCTTGATCCTGAACACCGGACGGCGGCCGGAGAGGTCCACGGCGAAAGGGGCGTCAAAGTCCCATGAGAGCCGCAGGGATTCGTTTAGACGCAATCCTGAGAGCCATAGACCACGGAGGAACCGTTCCCATGCCTCCGGGTCCACGGGGCGGACTTTGGGAACCGCGGCCATCATCCGGTCGAATTCCTCCCCGGTGATCGGCCGGCCCTTCATCATCTTTTGCCCCTTCGCCCGCTTGGGCATTTCGATCTTGGGTGCCCGGACCATCAAGCCCACCCGCTCGGCCCACCGTAGGGCCGCTTTGATGTTTCGCAGGTGGTGCGCGATCGTGGTTTCCTTGATTCCCGTCTCCCGCAGCTTCGCTTGGAAACGGCTCATCACGGCGGCGGTCAGCTTGCAAAGCCGATCCGGCGACAGGTGACGTTCCACAAGGTTCATGGAACCGCCGACTATAACCCGGGTGTCTGGGGCCAGGGAGGAGAGTTTTTCCTTCTCGTACCGCTCCCGGAATTCCTTCCAGGTGATCTTCGACGGGGCGATATACTGCCCGCTGCGAAGTTGATTCTCCCACTCCCCGGCTTTTCGCTCGGCCGCCTTGACGTTGCGGGTGCCTGTTGACTTCACGACCCGTTTTCCGGAGACCGGATCGGTGTAGTACATCGCAAGGCATCGGTTGGAACCAACCGCCTTGACTTTCACGCGGATTTCATCGTTCATCAATCGTTGCTCCTTTCATGTTAAACCTACGCCTCCACTGACGCCCCATTTCCATACAGGGAAGTCCGGGTTCGCCCCAAGCGTCTTCCATGATCTTGCAAACACGCCCCCCCGAAATCCGCCTTTTTACTGCAATAAGTCTTTCTGAAAGTGCGTTAACAACAGACCACAACCGCGGGTGTGACAATGCTTCATCTGTCCATGCGGCCAAGCGTCGAAGAATCTTCCATGCTTGGCCGTTGTCGCCCCATACTACTTTTGCCAGGGAAACAGCTTTGTTAATATCTTCACCCTCAGAAAATTCCCAATCGCCGCTATCAATCTCTTCTTGGAACCAATGCTCGTTTTGGTATTTGCCGACACGTCCCTCCGCGGCATACCCTCCAAGAAAGTACATGATTTTCATTTTTGCTTGTAATTGCATCCACACGGGTATTTTTCCCATGCCGCTAGAAAGATATTTCAGATTAAGGCTACGCATCCTCACATGCGCATGATTTTCAAAAGTGCCAAACATGTTGATTTGCTCGATATCGTAATGATTACAGAACATGAACAGAATCACAGCATGGCCCGATTCGTGGTAGGCGTTTTGTCGCCGTTTTTCGGGATCGGCGGCAATGTCCCTCATTGCTTTTTGCAGTTCTCGTTTATTCATCACAAGGTCTCCAAAAACCGCCCGGGCCTCCCAGCGCCCGGGCGCAGGTGTGCTTGTCAATCGTCTTTCAACCCGAGTAGCTCCACATCCCGATAATCTTCGTGATCCAGAGGATCGTCAGGCCCGCCCACCCGCGGATCATTGTGGTAGTACAAGACGGCCTCTATGGTTTGTTCCGGCGTCCTGCCGCCTCTGGCCACCTTATTCCAACAGGTCGAGCAGAGGAAGAGCGGTTCATCCTTGCGAACCTCCAGCTTGTGATCTAAGCCCTCCTTGGCATGGCAGGAAATGCAGTAGGGGGCCGGGGCCTTGTCGAGGGTCGATGCCAAGAGACACAAATCCCGACACTCCCGCCAGTCGGTTTTCAGTCGCTTCCAGAATTCAGCAAACCGGGCTTCCGTGGCAAGCTCTTCGATGCCACCAACGGCGATTCCGCCCACGGCACACAATTCGGCAATGACGCCACGGGCCTGCACCTCGGTTTTGGCCTCTCTCATTCTTCGCTTGTAATTTTCCACCATCCATAATTGCTTGGTTTGATCGTCGGCAAATTTCTTCCGCAACCCCATCCAAGCGGTGATAAACACGTTCTCAATCTTCAGGGGGCGCGGCGTGGTCTCCTCCTCAGCCGAGTAGGTCGCCTTGCCCGGCGTCCCGAGGATGTAGAACCCGGCGTTGACCGCAACGTCGAACAGTTCCAGCGGACAATCGGCGGCCGCGGAAATGCGGACCACCTCCACATTTCTCGGGCTGTAGGTGTTCCCCTCGAATTCGATCAGCGGCAGACCGATGCCGTTAGGGTGTTCCGTGGTCAGGATCGCGGCTTGCCACTTCGAGGATGAATGGAACAGGACTTCGCATGGGCACTTCATCGGAAAGACTCCTCTACTGCGCAGACCTCTACCAGTCCTGAAAACGCGGATTGTGGGCCGCGTTGGAAGGTGTCGCCACTCTTCACGGGCTGATAGAGGTTGTGCTGTCAGAGGCATAGCAGAGACTCCACAATCGCCTTTCGGCTTTATTCGCCCACCATTGTCCCTCCGGGGCCGCTAGGCGTCAAGGGGGGGGTTCCCACGTTTTGTGCGATAGTCTGCCAGCGGGAGGATTGCATCTTGGTTATGCCAAGGTCTTTCATTATCGGTAACATGGCGTTATCAGTTTTTCGACGTGTTCCCTTCCCGGCCTTACCGCCTCCAAGTGCCCCCTGTTTCGTTTCTGGGTGCAGGGCCAGGTAGATTTTCTAAGGTAATTTTACCACCAGTGTTTTTACCTATCTTTCCAGGTGCCGTTCCACCATGCTCCCTCTGTTTATCCTTGAATTTTTCCTTAATTTTCTCGCGGAGTTTTTTCGCCTCGCCGATAATGGGCGTCTGGCCTCCTCACGCTTCGCCTCCCGCGTTTTCTCGGGGTGGGTGGTATGATTGGACCTTCTACCCCACGGAAAGCGTTTCCAGGGCCTCAGAATCGCTTTGTACAATGGCGGACAGACCTTCTCGGGCACGGCGTAGGCGGTCGCCAATCTCCGCCCGCTGCTCGGGAGTCAGGTTTCGGACCCTCCGCCGTCTTGGCTTCATCAATTCCGCCACGGCATCAAACCGACCAACCGGGAATAAGACCGTTATTCGGGCCTCCTGGAGCGTTTGATGAAAAAGGCGGTTCGGTTCCGTGAACACCGAACCGCCCAGGCCGGAACGTCCGACCAAACATTAAAAAAACCCGGCAGGCGGCCGCGTGAAAGTAAAAAGCCGCGGTCGCGCCGCCGGTGGCCCGCCAACGCTCAGCAAGATCGCCGATTGCCGATCGCCACAAGGAATAATGGCGGCCACGTTGGGGAGCAGAACTCTATTCGTCGATCAATCGTTGATGGATTTTCTCTCCCTCGGCCAACGCCGCAGTCATCTCTTCAGTCACGGCAGAAAGTTCGGCCTCCCAGGCCGCAACCCTAGCGAGAACGGCGTCCAGGTCGCCGCTCATCCGATCCGCCCGAATCTCCGTCGCGTTGTACGTCTGAATTCGTAGCGACTTTTCCGCGGCTTGTTGTCTGACTCGCAGCCACTTGGCTCTCTCGCGGGCCACGTGTTGTTCGGCCAGCAGGCGCGGGCTTGCCAACGGCGGTTTTGCCAGCGCGGCCAGAATCGTGTCGGACGGCGGGTGGCCTTGTCGAATCCGCCGGGCTTTCTGCCTCGCTACGGCTTGAATCTCGCGCTCGGCGGCAATCGCCCGTTCGAGGTCGGCTGTTGCCGACGAAATCAGCTTTGTTAGCTCGGCTCGACGCTCGTCCTCTTCGGAGTTGACAGGCTTGCGTTGGCCGATACGTGCAATAGCTCGTTCCTCCAGCGCGGACAATTCGGATTGCCACGGCGCCGTGGCCATCGCGTGCTGCTCGGCAAGTTCGTCGCAACGTCGCTCCGATGCTTTCACGTCGGCTTCAGCCAAAACAGCCGGTTGCAATTCGAGGTCACGCCGCGCGGCCTGCTCGCGGATCGAGCGTCGGCGCGCAAGGCGTTCGCTATCGTCGGGGTCGGTTGTGCGTTTGTTGATGATCTCAGTGCTCATGTGTTTCCTTAAAGCGGTTGTAGTATAGATTAAGACAGCCCTGCCAAAGCTCGTCGAAGGCTTTGGGCGTCGGGCTGGAAACGATCTCGGAGAACGGAGCATCGCGCTTGCCGAAGATTTCCGACAGGAGTGCGACCACGAAATGCGGCGGTTGGCTGACAAACCAACACGCGCCGCCATACAAACCGGATGATGGAATGTTCCACCCAGCCAGCGTTGCGCGCGCCCAAAGGTGTGTTGCGATTCTCACAAATTGTGAGCCGTGGTTATTGCCGGGCGAGCCGGGGCCAGGTTCCGGGAGCGATTCCGCTTCTACGCGTTTGGACCGTTGCCACTCGCGGATTTTCGGCGTATCGAATAGGTCGGCACAGTCGTCTTTCGGAAGATCGACCACGGGCAATAAGTGCGCGGCCTCATGTAAAACGGTGTTTAGCGCACCGTCGCGAAAACCTTCGCGCCCCCACTCCTCGACGATCGCATCTTGCATCAGGCAGATGATCCGCCCGGGCTTTATCCAATCAGCGCCGATCCGCTCGCGAAAGTCGTAGTCGGTAACGATGCCGCCGCTGGCCCAGCCGAGACAATCGCGGTGCCCGCTTGGCAGACCATCAAACGTGGCAGCGTCAACGATGTAGAGCGGATCGCGTCGCAGCTCCGGCGCGACCGTAAAGACGAGGTTTTTGGTGTGGGACAGGAGCGCGGCGTCAAGCATCGTTCGCCCCTTCTAGATTCTCGTTGAACCACTCGACCGCGCCGACTTCCGATTGAAACCACGCCTCGCCGCGGAAGTCGATTCGCCAGGGTTGAACCACGCCCGCTCGGGTCAACTTTGCCGCATCGGATGGCAACGCCGATGCCGGCAAATACTCGTACCGCCGGGTCGAGCGGGGCTTGCGAAAAACACGTCGGAGGAAAGAAACAATTTTGTTCATGGTGTCATTTTACCTTTCGCCTCAGACGATTCTCCATTTTTTGGCAGAGGCTCCAAAAAATCTTCGCCGGCCTTTTCTGAAACGATTAAATATCGGCTTGAGCATCGACGGCAAATGACCCTCTGCGTCCGGCTGTCGTCATTTTCTTTCGCCATCGAACGAATTACGATTCGCCGTTCGTGACCGCACATCGGACAACACGGACGAGTCACAAAACAAATCGGTGCGGTGCTCCAGATTTCGGTCATCGGTCATCGCTCCTATTCTTCGGCTTCATCGGCCGGTAACCACACCGTCCGAAAACTTGCCGCCGGATTTCGTGGTCCATGCGTTCGTACAGCGCATCTTCGCGCGCGGCCAGCTTCGGGTACTTCCGGCGAAACTCCGCAAGCTCTTGCTCCAGCCGACGCCGCTCGGCGTCATCCCTCGCCCATTTGACTCCATCCTTCGGTGCAGGTTGTGATAAATCCGGCGGTTCACGAAACGGAATCAGGAGTTCCGCCAGCCCCAGAAAAAGTCGCTTCTCTGTCGGGGTTGGTTGGTTTGACAACATTTTTAATCTCCTTTGTGAATTCCTCAACGGCCTCCGCCCAACGATCAGCCGTTCCATTTCCGTGTTCTTTGATTTGCTCCTCAGCAAACCTACGCAACGGAATGAAAGCCGCTTCCGTCACTCGCAAAAACAACTCGACCGAAATGAGTAATCCCGTCTGCTGGGCCAGGTTTTGCTCCATTGACAAAGCCTTTGCACGCCGCTGCCGCTCCAACCACGGCGAATCGCTCGGCCCCGACGCCAACTCTGCGTCTTCGCGCGACTGAATAAGACTTTGAATCACCTCGCGGACGTTGTACGTGCCGTCCGGGTTTCGCGGTAAGTGCCGATCGCGGAAAGTGCGCGACGATATCCCAGCCACCCATGCCGCCACGTTTTGCGGTGCCCGTTTAAGGTACTCAATCGCTTTATCTGCGGTCAGTTTCATGGCCTATCGCTTGAGGGGAGGGGAATCAAAATTACATGTTCCGTGCGCGAAAACGTCGGAATGAAGGGCGGGAAACTTTCGCGCTTAGTCTGGGAAGGACCCGAAGCGGGGGGTGTATGGTTTTCACTTGTACTCCTTCTCGGGCGTCCAGAGACATCGTGCCGCGGTTTTGGTGTCGTGAGATGAGGGTTCATCGTCGGGCGGTAGCAGCGTCGGTTCATCGTCGCCGGCGGGATGGATGCCGTCACTGTCGCCGCTGACCACGATTGAGAACAGCCGATCGAACAGCGTCTTGAAAGACTTCCGGTTCCCGCGGGTGAGGTCTTGAATAACTTTCTCGTTAGCATCCCAAAACTTTGACCAGCTTCCTCCGTCCTGGAAGAATCGCCGGGCTTCGCGCTCGAGGGCTTGAACTGTTTGAGGGTGGTTCATGGGGTCAACCTCCTCTCCTGTGAAATCCACTCGCCCGGTTTTGCACTCGCCCGCCTGCCAGTCCTGGGGCGGTGGCACTCAGTCACCCGCCCGGCACCTACTACGTAGGTGTGCCGGGGCGACTGAGTGACCAGTACCCGCCCGGATTTCTGGGCGACTGAGTGGGGCGAGTGGGGCGAGTGAGTGTTATTCATCGTTGCTTAACCTCCATCCGTGGTATTGTTGACCGTTGGACCGAACCACGTCAGCGGGAGTAAGGGTTCCATCCGAAGTCAGGGAAGCAAACGCCCGATCGAAACGGCGGAAGCCCCCGGAAAATTGTTCACGGATTACACTCTTGGTCTCAGCCGACTTGATCCGTGTCAGGACGCCGACAACCTCTTGTCGATCCGCCTCCAAGGTTTCATGTTGTGTTGCCTCCCGCTGGGCGTCCTGTTGCTCCCGGCGAGAATCTTTCGTCTCTTCAGCCGACAAAACAGTCACTTGCCATTCCCGATCAACGCCCTCCCGATACGACCCCTCGAAAATGTCGATGCCATAGTACCCACCATGCCCGTGACTACCGCCGATTCCAAGATGCAGCTTGTGAAGTCCGGTTCCCGGTTCATAAGGTTCCCGGCGGGACAAGATGCACCATTGCCGCGCCGCTTCGGCAAAGCCCGACCATGAAATGGAAGACAGGTCCAAGGGTTGATGATCGTTCCCCGCCCCTTTCTTGACGTGGTGAAGAAGGATAAGTGTACAATCGTTCTTTTGGCAGACCTCAGAAACGCGCCGTATCTGTTGCCCTTGGACAAAAAGATTACCCGCGTCAGCCCCGTCCATCGCCATAAAAACTGGGTCGATGAAAAGTGCTTGCAAACTGTGCTGGTTGATGATGGATTCAATCTCCAGTAGATCATCCGAATTACTGAATTGGGGTACCCTCTCGGAAATAATCAGGCTATGAACGTCGGCCGGATTCTTCCCCGCAGCGTAGGCGATACGTCGTAAGGTCTCGGCAAGGGTCGGTAATCCACTTTCCGCAGAAAAGAATCCCACGGGGATCGGCTCGGGTGCTTTAAATCGACCAAGAAAATGGCCCGCCGTCGCCATCGAAAACGCTAGGTCGAGAGCGATTGATGTTTTCAAGGATTTTTGCGGACCGGCAATTACCAACGGCGCGCCAGCAACCACCACCCCCTCGACAAGAAACCGGACTGCGAATTCTGCGCCAACAAGATCAGAGCATGGGTGAAGTGTGAACGATTTTTTCTCCTCCGGTTCCGGTGCAGCTTCATCAAGCAGCATCCGGGCCTCTGATAAGTCGATCGGCCCGCGGTGCGCTTGCTGCAACAGCAATTCTGCAACCTCGATTCCACGGCGTCGATTCGCAGCTTCGGCAATTTGTTTTGAAAAAAGTCTTGAACTTTCGGGGAGAGAATGAAGCCGCTGCGAAGTGATAGAATCAAAAATCAACTCCCCAGGGTAATCCTCTTTCGTGTAAAGTGCGGTTAAGGTGCTCGGCGATACTTCGGCACTCCGACCAACCAATTCCAAAATATGACCCCACAACCTCGCGCGGATCGGGTTGGTGAAACATCCGGGAGCGATTCGCCTTGCTTCGTCGGGTAACGGATTCCCGGCTACGGCATAACCTATCAGGCCAAGCTCGGCCTCCGGGGCCTGAGGCGGAAGCGCGTCGAGGATTTCCGGCGAAACCTTTTTCCGCGGCCGGTGGTTGTTTGCTGTCTTAGGCATTGGTGCCGGCCTCCTCTCCTCGGTCCTGGCCCTCGGCCAGCCGGCGGAAAAATTCCAGGACATCGGCCCCTAACACGAATCGCCGTTTTCCGGCAACCACTTGCCGCAGGCCACCCGTCACAAGCGCTCGGGCAGACTTTTGACAAAGCCCCATCCGCCGCTTAAATAGACTCCAAGCATAAATCTCGTCGGCCCGGATCGGGGCCAGTCCGGCGGTACGGTCGGGAGGGCTGTTCATCGGGCGGCCTCCTCTCGCTTTTTGATCTTCTCTGCCGCAAGACGGGATCGCAACAGAACACGGAGAGCCTTTTCCTCTTCCCCAAGCTCGGAAAGCCTTCGGCGAATTTCGTCGGGATGGAGCGCCTGAAGATTTTTGATGGCTGCGGAAAATGTAGCGTTCATGCCCCAAATATAGATCCCGGGGCGAAGAAAGTATGCAGTCTTATTGCCGTGTCTTTGCCGTGCTTATGCCGAGAGGCAATTAGAAGTAATAGCCAACGCTACGACGGTTTTTCAGCCCGTGCTTTTTCAGATTCGGCACGATCTGGGAAGTGAGGGTCGATTGGTCAATTCCGGTGGTGTTGCATATTTCCTTACCGATCATCGGGCCTTTTTTGCGGATCAGGTCGGCCACCTGTTGCTCACGTTCACTTAGTGGCTGCAAATCATCATGTTCCTTGCTGTCCGCTACTTCGGCGGTTGCGTACAGTTTGAGCCGTAATTGCTGTATCACGCGCTCCCCAGCCTCAATCGCCTCTTGCTGGGCTTGCGGAAGATCGTAACGGTGCTTGCCCAAACAGGCCGGCCACAAGTGGTTTTCAGCATCGGGGTCGCGCAGCTCTGGCCGTTTCGCTAGCAGGCGGCACAATTCACCTGCATGATGAAGCGCCGTGCCGTCAATCCCATTGGCGTGTGCCAGCCGAATCAGGTAATCGGTTGCCGCTTTGTGGTCTGCCGCCATTGCCGAGCGTAGGAGTTCCCGGTGGAAATCATCCATGCGTCGGTGGCGGCAGGCACCATAATCCCCGAAGAAACTGTCCCACGTGCCGAGCGCCTGCGCCCGTGTGAGTTCCTCACCTGGAGGATCGCGGAATCCCTCCTGCAACGATCGCTGTCCGGCCAATCTTTTTAGAATGTGCTCCGGCGTTTCCGCTTTTAATATGCGTTCGAGTGCCACGATTCCTAATCCTTTCTCCGGGCCGGCCGGGCGAGTCCCTCGGGCGATTAGGTTTCCCTTGGAATCTCGCCGGCCGCTTGATCGGTAGCTATCCGATCTTCCCGGCAATGCTCATCAATTTACCCCTTGCCTCTTTTCCGTCAAGTGTTGCCGCAACTGTTGCCGTTTTCGACAACGTAACAGTAACGGACCCCAACAATCCAACAAGTGAATAGCGAAAAAACGCGAGAGGGGTTGATAACGTCCCTTTAACGTAACAGTGACCGGATGTATAGTAGCGATCCTAAGTCTTGCGTGTCTGCCAATTCCACCAGGGCCGCGGATTAATGGTGTCCGTTTTGCTGTTCGAGATCGGCGATTTTCTGGTTGCGCCGGGCGTGTCGGCCGCCGTCGAAGGGGGTGCTCAGCCAGGTCTCGACGATCCGGTGGGCCAGCCGCTGGCCCATCAGGTCGCCCGGCAGGCAAAGGACGTTCAGGTCGTTGTGGCGGCGGCTGATGGCGGCCGAGAGGTCGTCGTAGCAGGGGGCCGCCCGGACGCCGGGAAGCTTGTTGGCCACGATGCACATCCCCAATCCGGTGCCGCAGATCAAAATTCCCCGTTCGGCTTCCTGCCGGCTGACCTGCCGGGCGACGGCTTCGGCCACGTCGGGATAGTCCACGTCCCCGTCGCCGTTGGGGCCCGCATCGATCACTTCCCGGCCCGATTGCTGGAGGAAGGCAATCAGTTTTTCCCGAAGTTCCCTGCCGCGATGGTCGCTGCCGACGGCAATCCGCATGAGAAAAAAACTCCTTTTTTTAATTCAACACCAAAATCTATTGTAAGTAGCGTGGAAAAAACGTTCAATTGCCCCCCCTCCAGCGGTTGGGATTGGGGGAAATCCGCTTGAAGGCTGAGAAAAACCGCCTTCCCAAGTGTGAGGACGACAGTGCGGCGCCAGCGGTTCGCCGCACGAGAAAATATTTTTCAGGGAGAGAGGGGAAATGGATGATCGGTGGGGGCCGGATGGGGTTTGAGGAACTCCTCCAGGCTGATCAAACCGTGTTAACAATAACTGGGAATCCCGTACAACACAACCGCCGCGACGATCATCAGGGAGATAGAGACTAGCGAGTTCGGCCCGCCGATTTCAGTCTCGCCCCCGCCGTTTCGCGTCCAGTTCCTTCTCATACTCCTTGAGCATTCTCTTCGTCTCGTTGGTCACGTGAACGCCTCCGCCGTGATCGGCCAGCCGGTTGACCACGACTCGGAGCCGGCTGTCCGGATTGACGAGCTTTCCCGCCTTGATGTCGGCCTCCGTGATCTTGGCCATCAGAATCTCCTGCGCGCCTTTCACGTAACGGCCCCGGTCATAAATGACGTAGAGAAAGCCGTTGCTCCCTTCGACGCCGTCGGGATAGCTGACCAAGGCGCGGCCGTCGAGAAGCAGTTTGTGCGGCCAGGTCTTTCCCTCGTCTTCCGAGAGCATCGCCGTCATATTCGTGCGCGATTTCGGATGGTCGTTGAGCACCAGCAGCAGCGCGCCCGACTTCAGCCTGCGCAGATGAAACCGCGCGTTAACGCCCCGTTGCTTGGTCAACGGCCGGTCGTTCTTCCAGGTTGTGCCCCGGTCGAAAGACTCGATCTGGGCGATTCCGTACGTCGTGCGCGACAAGGCCAACAGGCTCCCGTCTCGTCGCTCGACCGCCATCAGTTCCGAAAAGCTCCCGTCCTTGATCGGCGTCTTCGAAAGAAAGTGAAACGTCTTCCCCTGGTCGCGCGATACGTAGAATCGGGTTCGTTCCGGGTCGTTCGGGTCGAAAGTGTCCACGGGCCGGAGCCACTCGCCGTCGGACAGCACGATCGGCTTGTTCAACGCGCTGCCGTACCCGGCAAACACCGGTGCTTTCCACGTCGGCGAAGCGACCTCCGCGTTGTCCGTGCAGAAACCCCATACCGAGAACGTGCCGTTGGCGTCCGGCACCGCCAGGTTGCGGTTGACGAACCACCACATCCGCCCTGCGGGATCGATCCACAGATGCGGATCGAGCGTGATCCCGCCGAAAAACGGCGTGGCGTCATACACGGCCACGGGCTTCGACCACGTCTTCCCGTCGTCCTCGCTCGTCACGAGCACGGCGTAGTTCCCATAGCCTCGTGCCCCTTCGATCAATGGCCCGCAAAACCAGGTCGCCCAGAGCCGGCCGTTGGCCGTCCGCTCGATGCTCGGAATCCCCTGCCACATTCGCATCCGCGGCCAGTAAATCGGCCTCGGAGCCGGTTGAAGCGTCGGCGGCGTCAACGTAGTCACGCCGAACTGCTCGGGCGACTGCGCCTGAACGATCGTGACGCACGACGCCAACACGCAAGTCAATAGGAATCTCATGGTCGGCTTTCAATGGAGTGAATCGAGGCGAGAACCAGCCCCTTCCGACACGACCAAGTATAAGATCCGCAAGCGGCCAGATCAAGGTCGCGCGAGGAGCAAGACGGCACTGGCCCCGTCACATGGTCGTCGAAAACAAGAATTGGACCAAGAATCGGGCTCTTAACGGCCATCGAGTTGGCCTCTCGTCTGACAGGCTGGACGCATTGGGCCATCGGAGTGTATTATGGTGGCATCAGCGGCGCAGCCATCAGCGTCGCCAGTCGCCGAATCCCCCAAGCCCCGCCCGCCCAGATCCATCCCCTCGAACGGACCGAGGAAAAACTCAAAAAGGAAACCACTTCGTAACGCTTAAGTAAATGTTGAGGTCTGACCACGGTTTCGGTTTCCGGTTTTTGGTTTGTACCGGTTTGTGATCCCGGTTTGTGTATATGACTCAGCGGCGGTTATAGGTGTCGCGTTTTCTCTCTCAAGATTATGTATTCTACTCCAGATAGAGGTGAATTGTGGGATACGATGTTAAGCAAGAAGATATCATTTCGCTACAGTGCCGTCGTATTGGCGCGCCCCATGTCGTGATATTGGGAGCAGGTGCCAGTGTTGCAGCCTGCCCCAACGGTGATGCCTTGGGGAGGCGACTCCCTATGATGGCGAATCTGGTCGAAATACTTGAGCTGAACGACTTTGTTTCCGGTGCTGGCTACGATCCAACTATCGGCTTCGAGTCCCTGTATAGTCGCCTCCATGTCGCCGATCCACAACCACTGCTGGTCCAAGAGATCGAAAATCGCGTTGAAGACTATTTCAACCGATTGATTCTGCCCAGATATCCGACAATCTACGACCTGCTATTGTTATCGTTGCGGGGGAAGGACGCGATTTTCACTTTCAATTGGGATCCTTTTCTGGCCGATGCTTACGACCGTATTGCTGAACAAGTTCCTTCAACAAATATGCCAAACATTTTCCACCTCCACGGCAATGTCCGTGTTGCATTTTGCGAGCAATGCCTTATGGCAATGCCAAAAATTGAGACCTGCCCTACCTGCGGCGCAAAATTGAATCCGACTAGGCTGCTCTACCCCGTTGAGAAAAAGGACTACGCGGAAGGCCCCTATATGGTCTCTCAGTGGAAAGATTTTCGTGAGTTCATTGGGAGGGCGCTTATCATCACCATATTTGGCTATAGCGCGCCAATGACAGATCAAGAAGCTATGACCACTCTCAAGGCTGCCTGGAAGGATGGAGAATCCCATAAGTTGATTCATCGTTTGGAGATCATCGACATACGAGATCAGAACGAGCTTGCACGGCAATGGTCTTCCTTCTCGATTTTTCATCACTACGATATACGTCGGAGCTTCCACGAGTCGTTGTTAGCACGTTATCCACGACGTTCTTGCGAGGCTCTATTCCAGTCGAATTATGACGGTAAGGTCGTCGAGCCGATTGCATGGGCAGGAAATCTTGAAGGGATGGGCAATGCTATTGATGAACTGGTTGCCTATGAGTATCCTAAGAAATCGGAAATCGAAATTGGGGAAATTGGGGACGGACCTTAATAATTTCTACAGCAAGACTTCCGGAATCAGCCTAAGTGGTTGTTGCAACTAGAATTAATCACGCTAGCATTCAATCCGGTGGATTCACGTGTCAATAAGGGAACGCTTTCATGTCGCCGATTCCCGTGGAATTCACAAAGACCGCGTTGCCGTCTCTTGAGTGTGTTACTTGTATTTTTCATGCTAGCATCACAAAGTCCTTGCCCTTCCTGAAATTGTGTCCAATCTGTAAGTCTTGCTGAAGAAATAGTTAAGGTCTGATCCCTATTTCATAAGTGGATGCCTATTATTATAAATAAAATTAATAATACAGATGACAGTATAGTTGGCAAACAACCTAACGCCTGCTTTTCTTGTGCTCGGCCAACCTCTATATACCATTCAATTAGAATGACTCTAATCACTTTATCTGATGATTTGTAAAGGCGTTCATAGGTATCCCGCCAGTGAATTGCCGCTTTTGGATTTTTCCCTTGTGTCAATTGTGAATATGAGGAAGAAAGTGCAGCTATGCATCGGGCTTTCAAAGGATTGGCTAATTGTCTATAACTATCAGGTAGATTATCTAAATCAAAAACGGAAGAAGTAAGAATAATATCTTCTTCAGGAGATAAATTATATGAAAGTAAAGATAAACCTTCTTTGACTTTGCTCAAAATATATTCCTCTTCTTCTGAAAACATAAATAGACCTCATGCCATATCATTGCGACGATAAACGCTTAGAATTGTTGTTATGAAAACAAGATAAGTGTTGTCAATACCTGGAGGACATTGGTTAACGAAATAGTTAGGAAATTCTTTTGTATAAGGAATAGGGCAATTAGGATCGGCTCGAAAATAAGCATCTATGGGATCACATAGTTCCACAGGGATTATCCTAGATTCGAGCATGGTGATTGTTTCTTTTTTAAGTTGTGTTGATATTGTGGTGCATTCATTGCATATCAGGTGGTAGCCTCTTCCAGTAGAAGCCAATGGTTTTTTTGTAAATGGAATTTGTATTCCTATTCCAGTTGGTTGTTCACCTACAACATGAAGTGTTATAGAACCGCAATTAGTACAAGGATAAAGGATAGGTGGAATCGATGATAAAACAGTAATCGGCCAATTACGACGCTCATAAACAAGGTCACCATAAAGAATTCTGTTTTTGTCCCGATTCATAATGAAAAGTCCCTTATTATTTTTGTCTTGTTAAATAGCCGATTGTTATAAAAAAGCCAATGATACCTGCAATTGGCATTGCCACTGCTGGTTTCGCACCAGTTAGGACCATAATGATTACACCGACAATTAAAGTCGGAATACACCAAATGCCAAGAAATCGATAAGCATGCATAAATCAATCCCTTCATCGAGAAGACGAACTAGCCCCCCATTATACCAAACCCAAACCACATGTAAAAGGGGATATCCTCAACAAATTTTAGAATCGGGGTCAGACCTTAATTCTTAAAATTACAGCTTCCTTTCCCCTTTTCCCACCCAATCCGGTGGCTAAAAAGTTCCCTTGCCAATGGGATACTTTCCTGGTATAATGAACATAAGTACACGTTATGCCCGGGCTGCTCAAAACGTGGGTATTCCCACATCGAATTTTGATCTTGGATTGGTTCGACGTGACGACTTGCCGGGTTGCTCCGAAGGAGCAACGGTTCTCCCAGCCCTGGGCAACGCCCAGGGGAGAGGGAGCCAAGAGGAGAAAATAACGGCCCAACGGGCCAATCGTTCTTCCCGACGAAGGATTGGCCCGTTGGGCCGATAGGGAAATTTCGGGGGTCTCATTCCCCTGGGCGCTGCCCAGGGCTGGGAGAATGACTTGGTCTTCGGCCAATGAAACACCGAATAAAAACGGTTCCTACAATACCAGCCATAATTGTATGACTGGACCATTTGATTCCAACCCCCGAACTTGGCGTGGAAAATATGCGCCGATCCCCAGCTATCAATCCGCAGGGAAGTTGTAGTTGTAGGGTGCGTGGAACGCACCACAAACCTGGAATGGATGGTGCGTTTCACGCACCTTACGAAAAGAGAAATTCGCCATGAAAAATCTTGTTGTGCAACGCCCTCCCCAAAAGAACCAAGACCCCACTCGGCCGAGGGCTCGACCGTGCATTTTTTAAATTCTGATGACCAACTCCCCATACTCCACGACGCATGGCTTTACACAAACGCAAGCGGCAAAAAATCCACCCCGAAAAATCCCGTATTTCCCGAGGAAAACACACGAAACACTCTTGGCCCGCCTATTTAAAAACGTCAAAAACTCACTCCAACCAAAGAGAGCGATCATCCATCAAACATCGAAAAACACCGCACCAAACGGCCTTCGCGCCGGAAAAGTGCTCAACAATTCACCCACAACAATTCCCGCGCGGGCCCGTAAAAACCGGCACTTGAAGACCCCGTATTGTCCAACAATTCAGCCCGGAAAAGGGCAAAAAAGATGAAGAGAACCAACCAGCGCATTCACGGGAATCGTCAGCACGCCCTAGGTCCACAACTGCCGGTCGAGCATCCGGTAGTTAATCGCCTCGTTCAGATGGTTCGGGCGGATCGGCTCGCTGGCGTCCAGATCGGCGATGGTCCGGGCCACGCGGAGGATCTTGTCGTGAGCCCGGGCCGAAAGGCCCATCTCGGCCATCGCCGATTTCAGGAGGTTCTGGCACTCGTCGTCCAGCGGGCAGTGCTGGCGGATGGGCCGGTGGCCCATGTCGGCGTTGCAGCGGATCTTGCTCCCGCGGAATCGGGCCGCCTGGGTCTCCCGGGCCTTCTGGACCTGCTCCCGCATCTCGGCACTCGAGGTGCCCGGCGTCCCGTCGGAGAGGTCCCGAAACGCCACCGAAGGGACTTCGATATGGATGTCGATCCGATCGATCAGCGGGCCGGAGATTTTCGACATGTACCGCTCGACCTGCGGCGGAGTGCACTGACAGCGCCGCCGCGGATCGCCCCGATAGCCGCAGGGGCACGGATTCAAGGCCGCAATGAGCATAAAGTTGGCAGGGAAGGTCGTGCTGTTGAGCGCCCGGGCGATCGTCACCGTGCCGTCTTCCAGCGGCTGGCGGAGCACCTCGAGCGTCTGCCGGTTGAACTCGGGCAGTTCGTCGAGGAAGAGCACGCCGTTGTGGGCCAGCGAGATCTCACCCGGCGTGGGGATCGAGCCGCCGCCGACCAGCCCGGCGTTGCTGATCGTGTGGTGCGGGGAGCGGAACGGCCGGACGGCCAGCAGCGGCTGACCGGCCTTCAGACGCCCGACGGCGCTGTAGATCCGCGTCGTCTCGATCGACTCCTCCGGCGTCAGCACCGGCAGGATGGTCGGCATCCGCTTGGCCAGCATCGTCTTGCCGGAACCGGGCGGGCCGATCATCAGGAGATTGTGGTTGCCGGCCGCGGCGACGGTCAACGCCCGCTTGGCCGTCTCCTGGCCGCGGACGTCCGAGAAATCGACGTCGTAGCTCGAGTAATCGCGGAAGTGGTCGGCCAGCCGCGAAGGGCACGGCTCCAGGTCGATCTCGCCGGTCAGAAAAGCGATGGCCTGGGTCAGATTAGCGATCGGCAGGACCGGGACGTCCTCGACGACGGCCGCCTCGGCCGCACTGTCGCGTGGGACCAGCATCCCGGCCAGATGATCTTCCCGGGCGGCGGTCATCGCCATCGACAGGGCCCCCTTGGCCGGCCGGGTCGAGCCGTCCAGGGCCAACTCGCCGACCACGGCGTACTGCATCAGCCGCCCGACGTCCATCTGCCCGCTGCCGGCCAGGATGCCCAGGGCGATCGGCAGATCGAACGAGGCGGCGTCCTTCGGCAGGTCGGCCGGGGCTAGGTTGATCACTACGCGATTCTGCGGCCGTTGGAATCCCGAGTTGACGATCGCCCGTTCGACCCGATGCGTGCTCTCCTTCACGGCCGCCTCGGGCAGGCCAACCAAGACCGTCTTCGGCAGCCCGGCGGGCGAGACGTCCACCTCGACCTCGACGGGAACCGCCTCGATGCCCAAGAGCGAAAAGGTCCTTAACTTGGCAAGCATGGGCGCATTTTAGGGGATTTTGGGGCGGTTTTGTAGTGGGAGGGGAATGATAAATGCGGAATGATGAATGCAGAAAGACAAGCGAGCCGGGCCGGCCCCGGCGGGAAGAGGATATTTTCTTACACGGAAAACGGATATCTCTCGCAAAGGCGCAAAGCCGCAAAGTTTATGAAGAGGTGATCTGTTGGCCCGTCGGGCCGAAAATTTCCCCGTTTCGATGGTCTATCACCAGGGCGTTGCCCTGGCCTGGAAGAACTTGCTGGCCCTTGGCCAGTGGAAGAGGGCATCTTCACGAGGATTCACGTAGCGAGAGAAACCCAAGGTCTGACGTAGTACGCCTTCCGAAACGGGCGGGCATCCCGAACCCCAGCACCGTCCGCGACACCTAACTCTCCAGCGTCCAGGCCCTCGGCTTGCGGCTGGAATTGGATGAAGTATGATAGCTTCTTTGATCTTTCAACCATTTCAAGCCAAGCTTCTATTAACCACGAAATACACAAAAAACACGAAAGATGGAGCAGATTTTCGTGTCTTTCATTACCACAAGACAGACCTATGATTATTCGACCCGAGCGTGCAGACGATTACGACGCCATCCGCGGGATTTTGATTGCTGCGTTTACGGACCATCAGTATAGCCATCAGACTGAGCACCTGATTGTCGAGGTGTTGAGGACCGACGGGGCGCTGACGGTCGGGCTGGTGGCCGAGGTCGAGGGGAAGGTGGTGGGGCATATCGCCTTCTCAACGATCAAGATCGACGGCAAGGAGTGCCAATGGTTCGCCCTTGGGCCGATTGGTGTTGCGCCGGAGTTGCAGCGAAAAGGGATCGGCAAGCGGCTGGTCGAAGAGGGGCTGGAAGCCATTCGGGACCTGGGCGCCCGGGGCTGCTTTTTGGTGGGTGAGCCAGAATTTTACGGCCGTTTCGGATTTCGGAGTCTCCCCGTACTGACGATGGAAGGGATTCCACAGCAGAATTGCCTGGCTCTGCCGCTGGTGGGAGAAGTTCCCGAGGGCCGAGTGATGCACCACAAGGCGTTTTTCGTGGGCGAGGAAACGGGACCGGACTCGACGAAAAGTTAGCTGTTGAAGTCCGATCCAAATTACATCCAGACCAAGGATCGCCATGTCGCAGCCGATACTTCCCAAAGACCATTCGCCCGGCGACGACGAACTTCGGCAGTTCGCGGAGAAGTTCGGGCCGTTCGAGCCGCCGGAGGGATATTCCTTCGAGCCGGAATTTAAGGATCCTCCGCCCCGGACCGTCCCTTCGGAATTGTATCAAGGGCGGCACTTCCGGAAACTAAGGAGGGCGATCCTCGGGCTGTTTACCGCCGGCGTCGTGCTGCTGGCCTGCGCCCCGCTTCCCATCGTGCGCATCTGGGGCCTTTACCTGCTCCCTCTCCAGTATCTCCCTTGGATCGCCGTGGGTTTGCTGGCCCTGTCGGGCATGGGATTGATCCGCTACCTTTTGCACCAGGGGCCGTTGGTGTATGTCAAGGAGGGCGTGCCGCGGGTGGCGCGGATCGCGGCCCTGTTTCTGCGGACGAAGCTGCTGGTCAACGGCGTACCGTCGGTGTACGAGTACGTCGCCGTGCTCGAACACCGCGATCCGCAGAGAGGCGAAGCGGTCTATTCCGCCGATACGCATGAAATTTCCGCCCACTCCAAGGACAGCGTCTCGCTTACCTATCGGATCGGCGACTATGTCACCGCGGTTTCTCTGCCCTCGAAGTCTGAGAAGCCGCCGCGGCTGTACGGTTTTTTGGACCTGCGGCCGAATTTGGGCGTCGTCCGGTCCGCGGAGGCCGGCCACGGGGGCGCGCTGACGGTGATCTTCGCCGTCGGCGCCATCGGTGGTTTTCTCTTTCTTATGGGCTGGAACGCCTATGCCGTCAGTAAATATCAGCCGTTGGAAATGACTTTTCAGGATTACGTGCCACCCTTCACGATCGGGGCGGCGACGCTGGGCATCGGGCTGATCGTGGCAATTGCCTGGGGCGTCCGCCGTGAGCGGAGAAAGTTCGAAAAGAGGAACCAACAAGCGGCGGCCGAGGGCGGAGCGGTCGAATTATTCCACCGGCCGAAAGTCGGGCTGTTCGGCCAGGGGCTTTTCTTGACCGTGCTTCTTCTCGTCGGATTGCCGATGCTGGGCGGCGGGACGATGATCTGCTGGACCTTTTCGCTCAATGCTCTGGGCGATTCGTCACCCCCGAAGCTCCGCCCGGTCCGCGTCCGCGAAATGTGGATGACCACCCATAACTTCATTTTTCGGAACTACACGATCGAGTACGAATTTATCGATGATCCCGCTAAAACGAAGCAGGAACTGCTGAGCACCCCTTGGCACATGGCCTCCTTCGGCCAGTCCCGTTCCGGTCTTGCTCATATCCGGCGGGGTCTACTGGGTTGGCCTTGGGTGGAAACCATCACGCCCTGCGATCCGAACATCCGATGGATCCCGCTCCCGAAAAACAAACGCTGAAGAGGCGGACTTCTCGGAATCGCGGCCGAAGTTTTGACTAATGGGTCCCGATGGATTCGGGCTTTAACAGCCAACGGCTAACGGATTAAGTCTGATCCCGATTCCCCGACGGATTCCGATCCCTTCGGGATGGAGATGGTCCGACCATTTTTTCCGTGGCAAACGAGGATATCCACCAAACCGCCGATCAGTAATCATGGTTTCGACTTCAGTTCGAAGTCGTAGGTCGATTGGCCGCGGGTGATTTCGCAGGAGAGGGTGGTTTCGGTGTTGTAGCAGGGGGGGACGAGCGATTCGATGTCTTCGACCATGGGGCTGGCGGGATTGCCGGGGGTGAAGGGGTGCGAGCCGACGACCTTGCCGCCGGTGATGCGGATCGTTTTCATGCCGGGATGGACCGATCCTTCGTACTTGCCGTCGCGGATGGGCGCGGCGGTCATGGGGCCATTGCCGTCGGCGGGCTGGAAGTCGATGCGGCCGCGCTCGAGCGGCTGCCCGTCGAGCGTCACCTCGCCGCTAACGGCGACCGGTCCCTTGCCCCTGCAGCCGAACACGGCGGGGAGCAGCGCGGCAGTCAGGAGGATCAGAGAAAGTCTCATCGGTAAAGGTCTCCGGGGGAAGGTTAATCGCCCAGCGCGGCCGTCTCCTTGCCGGACATGGAACTGAGGGCGCGCCAGAGGTTGATGGCGATGTCGTCGCCGATGAAATGGACCGAGCCGTCGCCGAAGGCCGCCTGTACGCCGCCGCGGTGCCTGCTCCGCGAGGAGACGAAGACCGTTCCGCTCATCTGGCAGGGACCGGGAATGTCCGGCGTGGCGCCGCCGCAAGCCATCGAGTCGATGCCCGAGTTGGGCGAATAGAGCGTCATGAACTGGGCGGCGCCCATGTCGTTGTTGAAGACGTCGCCGCGGAAATCAAAGTCCGTATCGGAGTCGGCCTGAATCACCTCCGCGAGAAAGATCGTCGGCGACAGGCCGTCCGTGATCTCCTTAACCCGCGTTTGGCGATTCGTCCCGAAGGCCCCGGCCTGGGGCGGGTCGCCGGTGGTGGTGGTCTTTTGAAAATAGTCGCAGTATCCCCACGAGACCACGTAGTTGCCGCGCGAGCGAATGGTGTAAGCGTCCGCCCGCCACTTTCCCTGGCGGTCGGAGGGACAAAAATAGAGAGGGGAAAACTCTTCGGTGATCGGCCGGTTCTTCGGGGCGTAGAAGCAGTATTTCGGATCGTACCGCTTGGCGAAGTATTTCATCTCCAGGAACGGCCAGAGGTCGACGATGAAGGTCTTCCGGTTGAACTCGCCGGTCGATCCAATGGTGCCGCCGGACGAGATGCAGCCGGGAGCGCTTAAGCACGCGCGGCCGGTGGTCACCCCGGCCGGGAAATACTTGTTGACGTTCTCGTAATTCTGCATGCCGATGATCCACTGCTTGAGGTTGTTGGTGCATTGCGCGCGTCGGGCGGCCTCGCGGGCCGCCTGGACCGCCGGCAGGAGCAGGGCAATGAGAATGCCGATGATCGCGATGACCACCAACAACTCGACGAGCGTGAAACCGCAGGATCTATCCGTCGGCGTTTTCATCATCGCTCCTTGGTTAGGAAATGAGGATCGAAAGCAGGCTCCGCTCCGGTTTTCCGGGCAACGGCCGATTGCAGTCATCCTGAGGACGTTACGCCCGGCGAACCCGGGAGACGGTCACCTGTCGGTCGAAAAGGCGGGCCAAGGCTCTATCGGCCTCTTGGCATGCTCGATATCGAGGGATCAGCCGCTATGATGCCAAATCAGCAACTTATATTATATGTTATGACTTTTTGAGATTGTGTCAATCCCAGGGATGAATTGTATGCAATCCACCCGATTTGTGGGTGCGGTGTTGGCTGGACGGCTCAAGGCATTAAAAAGAGGCGGTATTCCGGTCCTTACCGGCGGTTTTCGGTCCTTCTCAAGGATTTTTCGGCAGAGTAGGATGAGGACGATGGACGGTAAGGGATTGATCTTCCGCCGGTCCTCGCTGTTTATTTACCCCTCGTTTCTCAGCCGGGGCCGAGGACGGCCCGGCTCGCTTGACGTTTCCGCTGGACTTTTATGCTCACGATCTTTGTCGTTTCTGACGCGACGGGCCGCACGGCGGAGCGGCTCGTGCGGGCGGCGCTCGAGCAGTTTGGGGGGGCGGCGGTGCGGGTGGCGCGACGGATGGAGGTGCGGTCCGTCGAGCAGGTCCGGGTGGTGGTCCGCGAGGCGGCGGCCGCCGAGGCGCTGATCGTCCACACGCTGGTCGAGCACGATCTGCGGCGGCAAATGCTCGAAGAGACGCGGCAGCAGGGCGTCGATGCCCTGGACTCGATGGGGCCGCTCTTGGAACGCCTGACCGGCCGTTTGCAGCTCTCGCCGCGGGAAAAACCCGGGCTGCTTCGCCAACTCGAGGACGCGAAACTCCGGGAGATCGAGGCCGTGGCCTTCGCCTTCCACCACGACGACGGGTTGAACGCCCATGAACTGGACCGCGCGGAGGTGGTGCTGGTGGGGGTCTCACGGAGCATGAAGACGCCGACGATGCTCTACCTGGCCTACCGCGGCTGGTTTGCGGCCAACGTCCCGTTGATTCCGGACATCCCCCCGCCGGAGCCGTTGCTGGAAGTGTCTCCACTGCGGGTTTTTTGTTTGACCATGGCCGCGGAAAAGCTCTGCCAACTCCGTCACACCCGGGCCGTCAGCACCGGCATTCCGGTGGAATCGTACGCTTCGGCGGAACAGGTCCGCAAGGAATTGGATTACGCCGCCCGGTTGTGTACGACACACGGCTGGTGCCAGATCGACGTAACCGGCAAGTCGGTCGAGGAAGCGGCGCGGGAGATTATTCTTTTACTTTCGCAAGAGAAATAGACTGGTAGAAAGAATGACGAATGACGAAGTTCGAATGACGAAAGAAGTCTGAATGTCAAATGACGAAGGAATTATTCTTCATTCAAGGATTCGTCATTTCCCCCTCAAGGTCTCGGCGGGGAATCCGTTACGTTCCTTTGGCGCAGAAAAAGAGCCGGAGAGAAGGACCAAGGGAAGGCGGCCGGGGAGGATTATTTGCCGGCGGACAGCGGTTTTCGGGAACTACGGCGTTCGGCGCGCATCCGGGCGCGGCGGCGGATTTCGCTGGGTTTTTCGTAATACTCGCGGCGACGCATTTCTTTCTTAATCCCGCTCCGCTCAACCAGTTTGCGGAAGCGACGGACTGCCTCTTGAATAGATTCTTTTTCGCGCAATGTCAATTTGACCACTCAGGCCTCCAGGGATGTGGGGGATCGTTGGGATTGGGAAAGAGAATTATGGTAAAATCGGATTTGGAACCTTTGATTATATACAGTATTTGATCGGTTTGTCTAGTTTTGTTGACCGGGGATCACGGAATTTTTTCTCTAATAATTCCATGACCGATCTCGATGCCGACGCCCGGCGTTTGACTGTGCCAATCCGTTGCATTCGTTAAACTTTATGCTATCGGAAGAGTCGGGTTGGCATGGGGTGCAGGGACAACTGTAACTTGCTATGGTTTAAGCGGTTATTGCTTTGGAATGGATTGTTACTTGGCCCTCACCCTAACCCTCTCCCGGAGGGAGAGGGGACAGGCGTGGAGATCTTGGCGGGATCGCTTTACAGTGTCTTATGGAACCGCCGCACGGCCAGGGTCAGCAGCACCACGGCCATCATGCTCAGGGCCAGGAACTGCGGCCAGAGGATCTCAATCCCCACGCCTGCGAGGAAGATCGCCCGGATGATCTCTAAAAAATAGCGCAGCGGATTGACGAGGGTGAGGTATTGCACGACTTCGGGCATATTGGCCACGGGAAAGGCGAAGCCGGAGAGCAGCATCGCGGGGAAAAAGAAGAAAAACGTGGTAATCATCGCCTGCTGTTGGGTCCGGCTGACGGTGGAAATCAGCAGTCCGGCGGCGAGCATCGCCAGGACGTGCAGCCCCGTTCCCGCGGCCAGCAGCAGCGGACTGCCGTGCAGCGGCACTTCGAACCAGAACACACCGACGGCCGTGACCAGCACCGCCACTACGGCGCCGATGACCGCAAAGGGCAGCGTCTTGCCGAGGATGAATTCGGCGGGGGTGATGGGCGTGACGAGGATCTGCTCGATGGTGCCGATCTCCTTTTCGCGGACCACCGCCATGCTCGTTAGCAGCAATGTGATCAGCGACACGACGATCACCAGCACGCCGGGGACGAAAAAGTTGCGGCTTTCCAGGTTCTCGTTGAACCACGCCCGGGTCCGCAGCTCCGGCCGGCCGGGCAGCAGTATGGCCCCCAACCGGCTCTCGAACTGCTCGACCAGCAGGTTTTCGGAATAGGCCGAGGCAATTTTGACCGCGTAGCCGAGCACGACACTGGCGGTGTTCGAGTCGGTGCCGTCGATCAACATTTGCAGTTGGGCCTGCCGGCCCGCGCGAAGTTCCTCGGCGAATCCGTGCCGGATGTACAAGACCACGGTCGCCTGGCCGCGGTCGAGGACCTCCCGCACCTGGGCGTCCCGCTGCAAGCGGTATTTCACGTCGAAATATCCCGATTGGGCGAAATCGGCGATCAGGTCGCGGCTCTGCCGGCTGTTGTCGAAATCCAGGACGGCCGTCCGCACATGCTTCACGTCGGTCGAAACCGCGTACCCGATAATCAGCGTTTGCAGGCAGGGGATCACGAAAGTCACCATCCGCATCCGCGGGTCGCGGAAGACCTGGATGAATTCCTTGATCAGCATTTGGCGGACGCGGGAGAACATGGTTACGTCAATTTCTTCTTAAACCGGGCCATCGCCAGCGAACCCATCACCAGGGCGTAGATCGACAGCAGCACGACTTCGCCCAGCAGCAGCGGCAGGCCCACGCCCTTCATGTAAATGGCTTTCAGGATGGTCACAAAGTACCGGGCGGGAACGACATAGGTCACCGCCTGGATCGCGGGGGGCATGATGTCGATCGAAAACATGAAGCCGGAGAGCAGAAACGCCGGCAAAAACGTGGCGACCATCGCCAACTGACTGGCCAGCAGTTGGCTCTTCGCGTTGATGCTGATCAGCATCCCCATCGACAACGCGCCGATGAGGAACACCACGGCGATGGCGAACAGGAAGACCACGCTCCCGCGCAGCGGGACCTGGAAGAGGAATTGGCCCATCAGCACGGCGACGACCACGTCGATCATGGCGATCACGAAATAGGGGATCATCTTGCCGACGATCAGCTCCGGTCCCTTCACCGGGGTGGAGATCAGTTGCTCCATGGTCCCTTGCTCCCATTCCCGGGCGACGGTCAGCGAGGTCATCAACGCGGCGATGACCATCATCAGCACGGCGATCAGGCCCGGCACGATGAAGTTCTTCGATTGCAGGTCGGTGTTGAACTCCACCCGAGGCCGCAAGTCCAACGGCATATTGACGTTCGTCACGCCGCGGCGTTTCAGGGCCTGAAGGACGATCTGCTGGGCGTAGTTCTGCACCACCATGCTCGCGTAGCCCAGCGCAATGGTGGCCTTGTTCGAATCGCTGCCGTCGACGATCAATTGCACGGGGGCGTCGCGGCCGGCGTCGAGGAGTTGGGCGTAGTCGCGGGGAATCACCAGCCCGCCGAGCGCCTCGCCCGTGTCGATCGACCGGTCCAACTCGCGGTAGTTCCGCACGTAGCGGCGGACCGTGAAATACCGCGAACCGTCGAAGGCGGCCGTCAGCGCGCGGCTCTGCGACGTTTCGCTCTGGTCCCACACGGCCAGCGGCACGTCGTCCACGTCCAACGTCAGCGCATAGCCGAAGAGCACCAGCATCAAGAGCGGAATGGCGATTGCCATGCCCAGGCTCCGCACGTCGCGCAAGACGTGCAGGAACTCCTTCCGGGCGACGGCAATGATGCGGATCGGTCTCATCAAAAACTCATTTGTAGTGGACCGGGTGCCATGCCCACGCTGGCGTGGGCATGTGCTGTACGGAAAGTCGGTTGGCAATCCGCTCTCCAGCATGGCCACGCAAGCGTGGCCATGGCACCCAACGTTTAAACAGACGGATCAGTCTCATCCCCGGACCTCCTGTTGGGGCGCTTCGGCGCGGTCCCGGGCCTCGATCAGCGAGACGAACACGTCTTCCAGCGAGGGGGTGATTTTTTCGATCCGCTGCAGCGCGTAGCCGCCCTGCTCCAGGCGGCGGCGGATGGCCGTTGCGGCGGCGGGGCCGTCGCGGGCGACCACGTGCAGACCCCGGCCGAACAGGGCCGCCTCTTTTATCTCCGGCAGCGTTTCCAATTCAGCCAGGGCCGTTTCCGGCCGTTGGCAAAATACTTCCAACACGTCCTCGGCCATCAGCTCGTGCTTGAGCTGCTCCGGCGTGCCGAGGGCCGCCAATTCGCCCCGGTAGATCAGGCCCAGCCGGTCGCAATACTCCGCCTCGTCCATGTAGTGCGTAGTGACGAAGACGGTCACTCCCTTGCCGGCCAGGTCATAGATCAAGTCCCAAAACGCGCGGCGACTGAGCGGATCGACTCCCGAGGTCGGTTCGTCGAGGAAGACGATCGGCGGCCGGTGGAGGATCGCGCAGCCGAGGGCCAGCCGCTGTTTCCAGCCGCCCGAGAGCAACCCGGTCGGCCGCTTCTGGTGCTCCGTCAGGCCGGCCATTTCCAGCACCCACTGTTTCCGCTCGGTCCGCTCCGCCGGCGGCAGGCAATAGATGCCGCTGTAGAAATCGATGTTCTCCTCGACCGTCAGGTCCTGGTAGAGCGAGAATTTCTGGCTCATGTAGCCGATCCGCGTTTTGATCTGCTCGGACTGCGTGGCGATGTCGAAGCCGGCCACGGCGCCTCGGCCGGCCGTCGGGGTCAGGATGCCGCACAACATCCGGATGGTGGTCGATTTGCCCGCCCCGTTGGGTCCCAAAAAGCCGAAGATCTCGCCGCTGCGGACCGTAAAACTGACGCGGTTGACGGCCGTAAACCGGCCGAACCGCTTTTCCAGGTTTTCCACCACCACGGCGTTTTCGGAGAGAGCGGTCATTTACTATTTCCTCATCACCGCCACGAACACGTCCTCCAGGGTCGGCTCGATCGGCCGGATCTCGCCGGCGGGCAGTTGATGCTGTTGGAGGAGAGTTTGGATCTCCGCCGCGGTCCGGTCCGGCTCGGCGGCGGCGACGTGGACGCGGTCGCCGAACAGTCCGACCTCCGCCGCGGCCAGTCGCCCTTTCAACACGGCGGCCGCCTGCCGGGGACGCTCGCAGCGAACCTCTAGGATCGTCTCCCGCATCAGCCGTTTGACCTCCTCCGGCGTCCCGACGGCCAGCAGCCCCCCCCGGTCGATCAGGGCCAGGCGGTTGCAGCGTTCCGCCTCGTCGAGATAGGCCGTGGAGACGAAAATCGTCACCCCCTGGCGGAGCAACTGGTAGAGGATCCGCCAGAAGTCGCGGCGGGAGACGGGATCGACGCCGTTGGTCGGCTCGTCCAACAGGAGGACCCGGGGCGTGTGGATCAGCGCGCAGGCCAGCCCCAGCTTCTGCTTCATCCCGCCGGAGAGGTTTCCCGCCAGCCGTTTTTTGAAGGGCGTCAGGTTGCTGAAGGCCAGTAAACGGTCGATCTTTTCCCGGCGGTTTTTCCGCGGCTCGCAGTAAATGTCGGCGTAGAATTGGAGATTTTCCAGCACCGTCAGGTCGGCGTACAGGCCGAACCGCTGGCTCATGTAACCGATGTTCTCCTTGATCGCCTCCGCCTGGCGGACGACGTGTTTTCCCGTTACCCAGGCGTCGCCGCCGCTGGGCACCATGATCCCGGTCAGGAGCCGCAACGTGGTCGTCTTGCCCGCTCCGTCCGGCCCGACCAGCCCGAAGATCTCCCCCTCGGCTACGGAAAACGACAGCGCATCGACGGCCGTCAACTCGCCGAACCGCTTCGTCAGTTTTTCGACCCGAATGGCGTCCATAAAAATACCGCCAAGAATCAGTTTTGTTTTCTTGCCTCATTCAACGCCCCGTGATGGCAATCGCGGGGGTATAATGGGATCATCTTCCACCCCCGCGACCGCCGTCGCAGGGCGTTCAGGCATCGTTATTTCCCCGTCTCGATCACCGCGTCGGCGGGCATGCCGGGCTTCAGGTCCATATCTTTGTTGTTGATGTCGATCTTGATGCGGTACACCAGTTTGACGCGTTCCTTTTCGGTCTGGACGTTTTTGGGCGTGAACTCCGCCTCCTGCGCGATGAACGCCACCCGGCCAGGAAAAACTCTGCCGGGAAAACTGTCCACCGTGACCATCGCCTTCTGCCCGACCTTGACCCGTCCCAAATCGGTCTCCCGGATGTACGCCCGGAGCCAGACGTTTTCCAGGTCGCCCACGGTCACGACTGGCGTGCCGGGGGCCACGTACTCGCCCGGCTCGATATTCTTCGAGAGGACCACTCCCGTCAGGGGCGAAACCACGACGGCGTACTCCGTCCGGGTCTCGGCCAATTTCAAGGCGGCCTGGGCCTGCTGCACCCGGGCCTTGGCCTGCTCGATGTCCTCGCGGCGGGGACCCTCTTTGACCAGCTCGTATTGGGCCTTGGCCTGCTCGTAGACCGCCCGGGCCTGCTCGATCTGGTGTTCCCGGTAGCCGGCGCGGAGATCGTCCAGCTTGGCGACGGCCTCCTGATAACGCTGCACGGACACTTCGTACCGGGATTTGCTCATGTCGAAATCTTCCCGGGAACCGACGTTCTGTTCGAGGAGCCGTTTGCTGCGGCCCAACAGGGACCAGGCCAGGGCCTTTTCGGAGACGGCGGCCTTGACGGCCGCCTCGGCGGCGGCGATCTCCTGCGATCGGGGACCCGCCTTCAGGTCTTTCCAGGCCTGTTCGGCCTTCTCCATCACGGCTTTGGCCGCGGCGATCTCCTGAGGCCGCGAGCCGGCCTCCAATTCGGCCAGGGCGGCCTTGGCGGCCTCCAGCTCGGCCAGACGGACGTCCACCTCGCGCTTCAGGTCGTCGTCTTCGAGCCGGGCAATCTCTTGCCCTTTTGTAACGAAGTCCCCCTCGTCCACGTCCCGCTTGATCACCCGGCCGGGAATCTTGAAACTGATCTCCGCGTCGGTCACCTCGATGTTCCCCGAGACGCGGATCTCCCCCGTCTCCGGTTGGTCTTCCTGATGGCGGTAGTACCAATACCCACTGCCGCCGGCCGCCGCGAGGATGAACAACAGAACGAGAAATTTCAGTTTCGAGGCCATCGTACCTATTCCCTGTCAAGCCGCGACCATTGGTCGCGGGCGATTCAATGTGAATTATTGCTCACAATTGTTTATCTGGGGAGTTTCCCGGGGTTGCACCATTTCGCGGAACAAGGTCCAGGCCCGTTTGGCGTGTCGGGTGACGTCGAAACCGCCGTCGGTCAGGTGCCAGAGGATGCCGGCCGGGACGACGATCCCGAAGATCATCAGGGCCGCTATTTCCGGATCTATCTCCGCGCGGATTTTTCCTTGTTGCTGTGCTTGGCGGATCAATTCCACCAATTTCGCCTGATATTGCCGGAACATTTTGAGGACGCGTTTTCGGCGGTCGGGGCGTCCGTCGTGGAAGTCGTCGGAGAAAATGATCCGGGGGATCGCCCGGCCTTCGCGGATGAAGCGGACATGTCGGATCAGGACTCCGTGGAGGATTTCCAGCGGATCGGCGGCTTCCGCCCGGGCGGCCTCGACGTTGGCCAGCAGGCGCTGTTCGATCCGGTCGAGAATGGCGTCCAGGATCTCGTCTTTGCTGCGGAAATGCCGGTAGATGCCCGAGGGGACCAGCCCGATCCGCCGGGCCAACGCGGCGATACTCAGCCGTTTAATCCCTTGACTGGCAACGATTTGCATTGCCGTTTCGGCGATCTGCTCCCGCCGGATTTTCGTGTCCAGTTTCTCGTCGGCCATGAAAATGCCTCTATTGTGATTATACGTTCACAATACGCGGGAGTCAACCGATCTGAATTAACCAATAGGGGGGGTGGTGGCCGTCACTGGACCTTGGGATAAAATGGGACAATCATCCGCCCAATAAACTGCCATAATATCAACAGGATTTGAGATGATTGAGACCTCGATCGAGCGCGTGCTGGTCGTGCCGACCGCCCTGTTTCGGCGTTTGGGGTATTTCCAAGGTTTTTCGAGCGAAGTGGACCGCTACCTGGCGGAGCTTTTCGATCCCCAAAACGTCAGCTACCGCCCCCGCGGCGAGGTCGAACGGGATCCCGGCTTCAAGCAGCTCATTCCCTACGTGATTTTCCGACACTGCGATCCGCAGGGTCGGGAAAACGTGTTCCAGTACACGCGGGGGACGGGGCAGGGCGAAGGGCGGTTGCACCGGAAAAGGAGTGTGGGCATCGGCGGGCACATCTCGCTGACGGATGTCTCCCCCGACGGCGTCGGGAACCCCTATCAAGAGGGGATGCGCCGGGAATTGGAGGAGGAGGTCGAGATCCTCACGCCCTACACGGCCCGATGCGTGGGCTTGATCAACGACGACCAGACCGACGTCGGCCGCGTCCACCTGGGCGTGGTTCACCTGTTCGACGTCGAAAAACCGGCCGTCCGCCCCCGAGAGTCCGACATTCTGGAGACCGGTTTCCGGCCCGTGCCCGAGGTTCTGGCCGACTTGAGCGGTTTCGAGACCTGGTCGCAGATTTGCCTCCGGGCGCTGTTTGGTGAAAAATAAAGAAGAGAGAGGTCTCTCGCAAAGGCGCGAAGGCGCAAAGACTCGAGAAGTTGTCAAGAATAAAATCTTTGCGGCTTTGCGCCTTTGCGAGAAATATTCCTTCAATCCGTTACTATTTGCGTTGTATCAGGAGTTTTTTCTATGGCAATTACTTTGACCGAAGCGGCGGCGGCGGAGGTGAAGCGGGTGCTGGAATCGCAGCAGCTCGAGCCGAACATGATGCTGCGGATGGGCGTGGCCGGCGGCGGCTGCGCCGGATTGCAGTACAGCCTGGGCTTCGACGCCGAATTCGACCCGGCGGTCGACGCGAAATATGAGCAACACGGCATTTCGGTCGTCGCGCGGAAGAAGATGGCCCTGCACCTGGACGGCGCCACCGTCGATTTTCAGGAAGGCCCGATGGGCCGGGGATTCGCCATCGACAATCCCTCGGTCCCCCGCACCGGCGGCTGTCCCGGCTGCGGGCATCATTAATCCGGATTGTTCAAGGATCATCCTGACGGACGCCGAAGCGGCGCAGCACGTTCTTTCGGACGATGGCGGCCTGTTGGGGCGAGAGCCATTCGTGGCGGTCCCAGCGGCGATAGGACATGATGTTTCCCCGGGGCAGGGGGACCGTGATCCCGTTCAGCACGATCGAGTCCCGCGCACCGCCGACGCGGGGATCGGGCGGGGTGTCGGAGAGTTTGTCGCCGTCGAAGACGGCCAGATCGTTGTCGTGTTGGCGGAGATAAGACTCCGCGTCTTCCAGGCTGCGGAAACTGCGGCCGAAGGTGTGGCCCAGTCCGAAATAATGGCCCGCCTCGTGCGCCAGGCCGCGCAATCCCATGTTGGTGCTCCGCAGGCCGGGCATGACGACGTACTTGGCCCGGCTGCCGGAGTAGCCATTGCCGGTCGGTCCTTTTCGCTTGTCGCCGTAGCGGAAGAAAACGACCATGCGGTCCGGATGCCGGGCGGCGAACTGCGCGGCGGCCCGATGGCGTTCTTGGGGTGTTCCGGCGCCCTGGGCCAAATTATCCGGATCGGTCCGCCGGCTGCCGGGCATCAGGCTGTTGATCGGCGTATTCCGGAGTTCCACGAAATCCTCATCCGCGCCGCGGAAAGCGAACCAGACCCCGGCCGTCGCGTAAATCCGATTGGCCTCTTCGACAAGCTTCCGCACCTCGGAGGCCGTGATCCGGCAAGCCCGACCCCCGTCGTCGTCCATCGTCCGGACAGCAAGCACCCGGACCGTCAGCAGCGGCAGCGGCGATTGGTTTTTTGAGGGTTCGCAAGCCCACGCGCCGGCCGCCATCAGAGCGGGCAGCAGGCAACCAAGCATTTTCGTGATCTTTGTAGGTATCATGGGGATTCTCAAAGCGTTGGTTTTTCTTAATGGATTGCCCTGATCGCCAAGTGATCGGGGCCACGCCATGAATTGCCGAATAACCATTAAACCCTTCCCGGGCGGTTTGGTTCCGTGTAATCCAAGGAATCCGAGGTCGGAGAGATTCTGTTTGCGAATTGCCGCGAACAACGAGGGTGCAAGCCAACGACAATCGCTCAAAGCTCGGGCCGTTTTCTTCTCGTCGTCAGCAAGCGAACGCCGTCGATCATCGCCGTCGCCAGCACCGCTGCGGTGCAGAAAACGCCGAACCAGAGGGGAATCTGGAGGAGAATGGGAAGAACGTGCAATGATTGATATATATAATTGATGTTCCCGTGCAGCGGAGGGCGGGGCCAGAAATCGATGGTTACAAGAAAAGAACCAAGGATAGCGCAGGTTGTCATGAAAACGAGCGTCTCCTGGATGGAGAATTGTCGGCGGCCTTTCCGAAGCCGGAAAAAGTATTTCATTGCCAGAAATGTGCAGAAAAGAATGGTTACTGAAAAGACCAGATTAATGTTAGCCGCATAATGCTTCATGCCTTCCAGATCTACAATATAATCCGCAGGATTAAAATCAAACTCATCCTCCTCATCGGGGAGAAATGCGGCGATGATCAGAGGCCAGCCTCGAAAATACCCCGTGGTCTTAGATGAATGCTGAACAGTATTTGCCTCAAATAATGCTGTCCCGACCATGGCGACGGCGAACCAAGGGATCAACAAACGCAACCGAGAATTACGGCGAAGTGGCGGATCGTTTTGGTGGGTATCCGGAGCCATGTTTGCCGAAAGAGCACAGCGAAAACCTTGGAATCTGCAAAAAAAGTTCTGCCGCGTTCAAGTATCAGCCAGAGGTTTTTATTCTAGCACAGGATTCAATGGTGAACAATCAATTTTGAAGACTTGAAAGGGCAGGTTCAGTCGTGTCCTTGATTGAGAATCAGGGAAGGAACGTTCCCTTGAATGGATCAGAGCCGGGGCGTGTCGCCCCGGTCTTTCCAGGCATTATTGGGCCGACACATTCCGGCATTACCGGGCCGACACGGCCCGGCTCTGACGAAGGAGGTTGCTGCTCGTTAGAATCCCCATTACAATAACGCATTTGCGTTGTTCCATTACCCGTTAGATCGTCTATGGCCCAACCTAAGCGGATCGCGGTGCTCGGCTCGACCGGCAGTATTGGTCGCAGTACATTAGAGGTGGTCCGCGCGTCGGAAGGGGCGCTGGCGGTCGATCTGCTGGCGGGTTATCGGAACACGGCGGCGCTGGCGGAGCAGGCCCGGGCGTTCCGCCCGCGGTGGGTGGTGGCAGCCGATCCTGAGTCGGCCGGGCGGCAGGATTGGAGCACGCTGCCGGAGGACGTCGAACTGCGGATCGGTCCCGAGGCGCTGATCGAAACGGTCCACCAGTCCGCGGCGGAGATCGTGGTCTCGGCGATCGTCGGCAGCGCGGGGCTGCGGGCGACCTGGGCCGCGTTGGAGTCGGGCAAGACCGTCGCCCTGGCGAACAAAGAGAGCCTTGTGGTCGGCGGCCCGCTGGTGATGGAACTCGCCCGGGAAAAAGGGGCGGCCATCATCCCCGTCGACAGCGAACACAGCGCCGTCTTCCAGGCCCTGCAGACGGGGCGGCGGGAGGAGGTGCGGCGGGTGATTCTTACCGCCAGCGGGGGGCCGTTCCGGAACCATTCGTCCGCGGAACTCGCAAAAGTGTCCGTGGCCGACGCTTTGGCTCATCCCACCTGGGCGATGGGGCCGAAAATCACCATCGACTCGGCCACCTTGATGAACAAGGCCCTGGAGATCATCGAGGCCCGGTGGCTGTTCGACCTCCGGCCGGAACAGATAGAAGTCGTCATCCACCCGCAATCGATCGTGCATTCTATGGTAGAATTTCTGGACGGCGCGGTGGTCGCGCAACTGAGCGTTCCGGACATGAAGCTGCCGATCCAATACGCCCTGACCTGGCCGCGGCGCCGGGCGGGCGCGGCAGCGAAGATGGATTGGCGGCAAACGCACACGCTCAGTTTCGAGCCGCCCGACTTGGAACGCTTTCCCGCGCTCCGGTTGGGTCAGGAGGCGGCCCGGGCCGGCGGGACGGCCGGCGCGGCGCTGAGCGGCGCCAACGAGGCGGCGGTGGCGGTCTTTCTCGAAGGCCGGCTCCCCTTCGCCCGGATTGTGCCGACGTGTGAAGAAATATTAAAAAGACATTCCTTCGATCCTCGGCCCACGCTGGAACAGCTCATCGGCTTGGACGGCTGGGCGCGAGAGGAGGTGCTCCGTTGCTTGAAACGTTAGTCGGCCTGTTGACGTTCTGCGGGAACATCCTGTTGGTGGCCCTCGGCGTGGGTTTCGTGATCTTCGTCCACGAGTTGGGACACTTCGTGGTGGCCAAGCTCTGCGGCGTGAAGTGCGAGAAATTCTATCTCGGCTTCGACATCGGCGGGTGGTCGCTGCTGAAATTTCGCCGGGGCGAGACACAGTACGGGATCGGTATCCTGCCGCTGGGCGGTTACGTAAAGATGTTGGGCCAGGTGGACAATCCGGCCCAACTCCGGGCGGAGATCGAACGGGCGAAGCTGCAACAGCCGGCCGCCGACGCGCCCGCGGCGCCGGAAGGGGAGAGCGGCGCAGAAGGGGACAGTCCCATTTTTGCTTCGCAAAAAACGGGACAGTCCCCGGAATCGGGACAGTCCCCTGCGTCCGCGGACTTGGCCGCGGCCGAGCAGGCCCTCTACGATCCGCGGAGTTACCTGGCCAAGAACGTTCCCCAGCGGATGGCGATCATTGCCGCCGGCGTGACGATGAACGTGATCTTCGCCTTTTTCATGGCGGTGTGGGCCTATGGGCTGGGGGTGGAAAAAGAGCCTTGCGCGGTCGGCGAGGTGATTGCGGGAGAGGCGGGCTGGCAGGTGGGACTTCGGCCCGGCGACCGCATCGTTGAAATCGCTGGCCGGAAGGTGGAATACTTCAACCAGATGCAGATCGACGTCACGGTGAGCGACCACAAGCAGGGCGTTCCGGTCCTCGTCCAACGTCCCGGGGAAAAACAATTGCTCTCGATGGTGCTTCATCCCCGCCGACGCGAGGAGATTCCCAGGATCGGCGTCCTGTCGCTGCCCACGACGACGATTGCCCCGGTGCAGAAGACGATTTTTTCGGGACCGATCCCGCCGTATGCACCCTATTCGGCGGCCGCTGAGGCCAAGCCGCCCCTGGAAAGCGGCCAACGGATCGTCGAAGTCAACGGAAAGCCGGTTGCGGATTACGTCCAACTGCTGGACCGTCTTGTCGAGGAACCCGCCGACAAGCCCCTCTCGTTGGGCATCGAAACGATCATTCCCGCCGAAGACGGCCAGTCGAAGACCATAAAAGTTATCTCGTCGGTCGTTCCACCGCAGCCGGTGCGGACCTTGGGTCTGGAGATGACGATGGGGGCAATCACGGCGGTGCAGAACAATTCTCCCGCGGCCGAGGCCGGAATCCGTCCCGGGGATAAGATTCTTAAAATCGACGGCGACCCGCCGGGCGATCCGATGCAACTGCCCGACTGGTTCCGCCGACGCGCCGGGCAAAAGGAAGTGCGTCTGACGCTGGAGCGTAAAGGAAGCTCGGAGCCGCTGGAGATCGTGGTTCCGCTGCGCCGGGCCAACTGGTTCGAGGACCTCATCATGCGTAAACAGCCGATGAGCATTCCCCAGTTGGGGCTTACCTACGCCGTGCTCGACCGGGTCGATCGCGTGACGCCCGGCAGTGCGGCGGAAAAGAAGCCGATCAAACCCGGAGCGGTCCTGGTCAAAGCCACCATCCCTCCGCCGACTCCCGGGCAACTCGGCGGTAAGAAAATCACCATCGATGAGAAATTTTACGACACGTACGAGTTCGGCGAAGCGGACGAAGCCTTGCACTGGCCGATGTTCTTCAAGATCCTGCAACTCGTTCATCCGCAAAGCACCGTGGAACTGACGTTTAAGGACGGAACCAGCGTAAAATTGCCGCTGACGGAGAGCAAAGACTGGTTTGAGCCGGAACGGGGATGGCTCTTAACGGCCGAGACCAAGCTCTGCAAGGCCGAATCGCTGGGCGACGCGATCCGGCTGGGGGCCGAGGACACGGGCAACGCCTTGCTGCTGGTGGTGAAAATCCTGCGGGGATTGGGCACCCGGCAGATCTCGCCCAAGGCCTTGGGCGGCCCGGGGACCATTTTCGCCATGGCCTATCAAACCGTCCAACACGGATTGCCGAGGTTTCTGCTCTTCCTGACCCTCTTAAGCGCCAACCTAGCCGTGCTGAACCTCCTGCCCATTCCCGTGCTTGACGGCGGGCACCTGGTGTTCCTGGCCTACGAAGGCGTCCGCGGCAAGCCGGCCAACGAGCGGGTCCAAGTGGTCCTCTCGATCATCGGTTTTTTCCTGTTGCTGGCGCTGATGCTCTTCGTCATTACTTTGGACATCTGGCGGTTTCTACTGTAAATCCGGAGGTTATGCTTCAGCATGACTGTTTGTAAAAAAATATGCCGCTGAAAAAGGACATCGTCGTTACCGGCCTGGGAATCGTCAGCCCGATCGGCATCGGCGCCGAGGCGTTCTGGACCGCGCTGGGCCAGCGCCGCAGCGGCGTGCGGCGGCTGGATCTGTTTACTGCGGACGATCTGCCCGTCCCCTTCGGCGGCGCGGTGGTCGATTTCGATCCGAAGACCTACGTCCGCCCGCGGAAGAGCCTGAAGGTCATGAGCCGCGACATCCAACTGGGCTTCACCGCCGCCGACCTGGCCTGCCAACACGCCGGCCACCACCGGCAGGCGGTCGACCCGGAGCGGTTCGGCACGGTCTTCGGCGCGGAAATGATCCCCTGCGAGCTTCCGGAGATGGTTCCCACGTACCGGAGCTGCCTGGTCGAGGGGCGGTTCGACTTCCAGCGCTGGGGGCCGGCCGCGATGTCCGACCTCTTCCCCTTGTGGATGTTGAAGTACCTGCCCAACATGCCGGCCTGCCACATCGGCATCGCCCAGGACGCCCGGGGACCGTGCAACACGTTGACGCTCGGCGACGTCTCCGGGCTGTCGGCGACGGCCGAGGCGGTCCGGGTGCTCGACCGCGGCCAGGCCGACGCGATGCTGGCCGGCGGCGTCGGTTCGCGGATCCATCCCACGACGATCTTCCGCGGGGCGGCGCACGAACTGTCCCGCTGCGCGGAGGAGCCGGAACGGGCCTGCCGCCCCTTCGACGCCCGGCGCGACGGGATCGTCAACGGCGAGGGCGCCGCGGCCGTGATGCTCGAAACCCTGCCGCACGCCCAGGCTCGGGGCACCGCCGTCCTGGCGCGGATCCTCGGCTTCGGCTCCGCCTTCGAGCCGACCGCCAACGGCGTTCCCCTCTCAGGCCAGTCGCTCCGCGCCGCCCTGCACGCCGCCCTCCAAGACGCCGGACTGGCGCCTTCCGAGATCGGAGCGGTCTTCGCCCACGGCGTGAGCACCTTGCGCGACGATCCCCGCGAGGCCCAGGCGCTGCGCGACGTTCTGGGCGACGTGCCCGTGACGGCCTTGAAGAGTTACTTCGGCCACTGCGGCGCCGCCTCGGGGGCGCTCGACCTGGTGGCCGCCGTGCTGAGCCTCGGGCACGGCGTCGTCCCCCCGACGCTGAACTACGAAAACCCCGATCCCCACTGCCCGATCAACGTCGTTCACGGCGACGGATTGCCGCTGCAGCGCGAAAAAATCCTGCTGCTCAGCCACACCCAACACGGCCAGGCCACCGCCCTGGTGATCGGCGCTCTCTGAAAAGGCTGATGGAGAGATCCAGGAGGTCAATGCTCATTAATCCAACGCTTCGCGATGGCAGTCGCGGGGGAATGATAGGGCCTTGTTCCACCCCCGCGATTGCCGTCGCGGGGCGTTGGAGGGTGTTCCCCCTTTTTTCTCTTTTCCCTTGTCAGAACCGGCCGTCGACGCCGAGGCTGACCGTGAAGCCCGGCTCGGGCATGAAAACGGGGATGCCCGAGGGATTGACGATGGCCACGGAGCCGGGTTCCGCATAATAAGCGTTTAGCAGGTTTTCCAGGGAGAGGGAAAAGCGGAGGTTTTCCCGCCAGCGGTAGTAGCCGCGGAGATCGAAGACCGTGAAGGCGGAGGAGGGGACTTCCGCGAGGCTGGCGGCGACCTCCTTCTGGCTGTTGACCAGCCGGGTAATGAACTCCACATGCCAACGATCTTTTTCGGGATCGAAAACACGGAGGCTGATTCTGCCGTTGAAGGGATAGATGTTCGGCAAGGACTCTGGTCCGGAGACGGGAATAAATGTGCCGTCTTTGGAGAAGCCGGTTCCCGCGTCGAGGAACACGACCCGGCGGAGGTTCTCGCCGTGGACGTAGGACATACATCCAAAGAGGGCGACTCCCGGGCGGATGCGGATTTCGCCACATAGATCGGCACCGGCCAGGGTGGCCAGGCCGATGTTGGTCGTTTGGTAACCGGCTTCAACCATATCGCCGTTTTCGCTGGGGGTACCGTAATCGTAACGCCACTCGAGCGGAAAGTACTGAAAATTTCTTCCGAGGAGATGAGTTGTGGCGGTCGCCTCGGAAGTATAGGCGGGCACGGCGAGGATGTAGTCCCAGATGGTTGCGTAGAAGCCCCGGGCGCCGCAGCGGAACCATTGATAGTCGCACTGGAATCCCAGATCGAACTGCCAATTCTTTTCAGGAGCGAGGGTGGATAGTCCGTCCACGTAGGAATTGCCGAAGCGGTAAAGAGGCACGTAGGGTTCGTCGGAATAGAGTTCAGCGAGATTGGGGGCCCGCATGGCGAAGCTGGTTCCCATGTTGAGGATTCGATGATCGTCGAGTTTGAATTTTGCGTTGGCATAGGCCATTCCCAGCGTATAGTCGGGCGTGTCAAATCCGGGTTGATAGTAGAAAAAGGCGTCCGGGTCGAAGCGCGTGATAACCGTATCGTTCACGTTTAATTGAGTCATTGCATAGTCAACGCGTCCGCCAACGACGACCGAGCATCGTTCATCGAGAGGGAGTTCAAGATGCGTCAAGACGCCGATGTCGTCCATGCAACTGCTTGGAATTCCGTAAAAATCACCTTCGTAAATAATCGCGCCCTCGGGATCGACTTCATATTCCTGGTAGCGTTGCCGGTGGCGTCGCCAATCGGCGCCGAGAGTCCATTGCGGCTCGTTTTCTTCTCCAAAAGTGCGTAGGGCGCGGACTCCGGTGGCGGTGAGGTTGCCGATGCTCCAGGTGTTGACGGGATAGGCGTCGACGTCGCCCAGGGTGATGAAGGGATAATAGAAGGACTGCTGTTTGGAGGGCCGCAAGGCGTCGCCGTGAAAGAACGTTTCCTGATGCCAGGCCTGCACCAGCAGATCCCGCGGGCCGTCGCGGTCCTGCTGGACGATGTAGCGGAGGTTGAACTGGTTGCTGGCTGAATTCTCCGGATCGTAGACCACTCCCGGCATCTCGACGTTGTTCATCTCGGTGTGCAGGAAATCGAATTCGAGCCGGGTGATCGGACCGAGGTCATAGCTTACGGAGAGCATGGTGTCCCATTTTTCGAAGCTGGTGGGGACGAGAAAACCGTTCGGCTCGCCGGCGCGGTAGTCGTTGCCGGTCCGCACGCCGTAGGTGCAGTACATTCCCCAGTCCTTCGCGCCGCCCCAGACGTTCTCCCGGCCGTACATGATTTGCCCGTTGCTGGAGTAGTTGTAAAACGTCGAACTGTGGATTTCCGGATTCTCGTACCGTTTGGGGCCGAGGAGATCGACATTGATGAAGGCGAAGCCGGGACCGTAGAGTGAGGTGTAGGGGCCTTCGATGACGGTGATCTCCTGGATCACGCCGGGATCGATCTGGCTTAGCAACGAATCGATGTCTTGGATCGCCTTGTACTGCGTCATCCCGTTGGCGCTGGCGTTCAGTTGCGAGGAATTGAAGCCGCGGACCCGGGGATCGACGTTGATTCCCGAGAGCCGCCGCCCGGAGACGCTGGGAATCTGCTGAAGCAGGTCCCCGGTGCTGGTCGCCTGGGAAAAGTCGGCCTGTTCGACGCTGAGCGTGTTGGACAGACCGCTGGAAGTACCATTGAAGTTCTGGGTAGCGACGGGAATCTCCGACAATTTGCCGACGTCCTTCTCGGCAAGGTCCAACAGCGCATCGAGCTTTTTAACTTTGTCTTGCGAAAGGGAATCGTTGGTTGTTGACGTGGGGAGATCGGAAGCCGGGAGATCCTGGGCAAGAATCGACGGGACCATTCCTGAAATGAAGACGGCCAAGGCGAGAAAATAGAATCTCATCGCTTGATGATAATGTGGACCGAGAAGGGGCATTCGTAACCTATGTTAATTCCTGGAAGAAAGGGCATCCATTTCAGAACCGGAGTAAAGTCCCTTTAGAACTGAAATCCCCAACATTAATGTTTCGACAGGATGGGGAATTGGTGATAATAGGGATTATTCGCATAATAGAAATTGCGAAAGGGTTGAGGGATGCCAACTCCCCCTAGATCAGAAATGTGCTCAAAAGCTGTAACTTCTTAATTTATAATAATTTGCATCGGGCGTTAGAACTTGCCTTCGATGCCGAGGCTAACCGTGAAGCCGGGCTCGGGAATGCGGACAGGGATGCCGGAAGGATTGAGGATGACCACGGAGCCGGGTTCGAAGTAATAGGCGTTGGTGAGGTTTTCCAGGGCGAGGGTGAGATTCAGGCGTTCGCTCCAACGGTAGGAGCCGCGGAGGTTGAAGATGACGAAACCGGGCGTGGGCAATTCGGAGAGGCTGACGGCCACCTCGTTCTGGGCATTGACCAGCCGGGTGATGAATTCGATCCGCCACTTGTCTTTCTCGGGATCAAAGACTTTCAAGCTGATCCAGCCGTTCAGCGGATAGATGTTCGGCAGCGATTCCGACCCGGGAATCTTTTGCGTGTAGCCTTCCAAGGCGCTGAATTCTCCGGCATCGATGTAGCGGATGCGGCTGAGGTTTCTGCCCTGAATGTACGATACGCATCCAAAGAGTGAAACGCCGCGGCGGATTTCCAGTTCGCCGAACAGGTCGCAGCCCCACATCATGGCCAAGCGGATGTTTTCGTTCTGATAACTGGCGACCACGGTATCGCCGTTTTCGCTGAGATAGCCGAGGTCGCCTCGAAAATCAGGATCCCAGTATTGGAAATCCCGGTGGAGATCATGGGAACAGTCGTACGGGCCGTCGGTCCAGGCGGGAACCGACAGGATATAATCCCAGATCGTGGAGTAGAAGCCGCGGGCGCCGTATCGTAGCGGTTTTCGCTCGCAGGTGACGCCCACGTCGAATTGCCAATTCTTTTCCGGCTTCAAGATTGAAAGGCCGTTTAGTTCGGAGTTGCCGACGTTGCAGTAGGGGACCAGAGGTTCGTCAAAATACAGTTCTCCCAGATTAGGCGCCCTCATGGCGAAGCCTGTGCCCACGTGGAGCGTATCGGTGTCGTTGAGTTTCTGCTTGGCGTTGATATAGGCCATGCCAAGCACGTAGTTCGGCATTTCCAAACCGGGCTGATAGAAGACGAATGCGTCGGGATCGAAGTGCCAGATGATCGAGTCTTCCCGATTTAACGACGCCTGGACGTAGTCTACCCGGCCGCCGACGGTGGCGGAGAGCCGATCATTCAGCGGGAGTTCCAGTTGCATTAGGGCGCCGACGTCGTCGAGGCTCGACTCGGGGATGCCGTAGTAGTTGCCCCGGAAAGTCACTTCGCCGTTGGGATCGACCTCGATTTCCTGGTACCGTTGTCCGGAACGGCGCCAATCGGCGCCGACGGTCCACCGCGGGGCGTCGGCTGCGCCGAAGGTCCTTAGCGCTCGGACTCCAGTCGAAATCGAATGTCCCCGAGTGAAGCAGTTGCTGACGTCATAACCATAATCCCAATATACGAGTGAGACAAAGGGGACGTAAAAAGTGCGTTGTTTGGATTCCCGTGAGGCGTCGCCGTGGAAGAACGTCTCTTCGTGCCACGCCTGCAATAAAAGGTCTTGCGGACCCTTGCGGTCCTCTTGGATGATATAGCGGAGGTTGAACTGGTTGTTGGACGAATTCTCCGGGTCGTAAATAATGCCCGGCATCTCGACGTCGTTCAACTCGTTGTGCAGGAAGTCGAACTCGATCCGGGAGATTGAATTGAGGTCGTAGCTCAACGAGAGCATCGTATCCCATTTCTTGAAACTAGTAGGGATGGTGAAATCGTATTGATCGCCGCCGGCGTGGTAGTCGTTTCCGGTCCGCACGCCGTAGGTGCAGTACATCCCCCAGTCCTTCGATCCGCCCCAGACGTTTTCCCGGGCGTACATGATCTGCCCGTTGCTGGCGTAGTTGAAGAACGTCGAGCTGTGGATCTCGGGCCGGTCGTAGCGTTTGGGTTCGAGGAGATTGATGTTGATGAAGGCGAAGCCGGGGCCGTAGAGCGAGGTGTAGGGACCGGCGATGATGTCGACCTCTTGGATGACGCCGGGGTCGATTTGGCTGAGCAGGGAGTCGACGTCTTGGATCGACTTATATTGCGTCATCCCGTTGGCATTGGCGTTGAGTTGCGAGGAGTTATAGCCCCGGACGCGGGGATCGACGTTAATTCCCGAGAGCCGCCGCCCGGAGACGCTGGGGATCTGCTTCAGCAGGTCCCCGGTGCTGGTCGCCTGGGCGAAATCGGCCTCTTCCGCGTTCAGCGTGCTGGAGGGACTGCTGGAAGCGCCGTCGAAGTCGGGGGAGGCGATGGAAATCTCCGCCAATTGCCCGACGTCCTTCTCGGCGAGGTCCAACAGCGCATCGAGCTTCTCGGCGTTGCTGGAAGCAAGTGAATTCGAAGGCTTGTTCGTCGTCGTCGGAGAATTCCGCGGATCAGGAACATCCTGGGAGAGCACGGAACCCGACACGCCTAGAATGGCCAGCAGAGTTATGGTGATGAGGCAGAGGTTCGTCGCCTGGGAGCAATGTTGATAGAAGCGTGCCATCCGTGTCACAAGGTTGGGTCTTCCAGACCATCATCGGGGACGATACCACAACTACCTTGGATTCCATTCGTTAGACCGATTCGTTGAGTCTTTCGAGTTCTTCGACAGAATTTACAGGGGCAATGAGATTTTCCGTAGTATAAGGAGTATTTTACGCATCTTAAGATCGCCAGGACCGGGGATTGTCTGTGTCCGTTCCGCGAACCCCAGTGCGATTCACGGCAACTCGCTTTCTTCGCCACGGACGGCCAATCTCTACCGATTGGAGGATGCG
>JAFGPV010000094.1 GCA_016936015.1 Pirellulales bacterium | reverse complement strand
TGCTTAAGGCCAACGGCAGTAATCCTTTCCGCCGGCTCCTATCATAGCAAAAATGTGGGTAAACTTAAGGCTAACAGCCGCCGCGGGACGTTCACGTATCTCTCCGGCTAGGTGAAACATTGGCAATCCAAGGCGATCGCCGGCAGCCTACTGCAACCGGGCGCGGTCGACGCCTTCGCGCTCGCGGGAGCGACGGGTCAGGTACACCGCAATCCCGATCAGCAGCGGGGGAATCGGGGGCAGGAGGACCGCCAGGAGCTTGTACCGATCCCGGATTTTCTTTTTGGTTCGTTCCAGATCGGTCTCACTCTTCACAATTATTTTATCAAGTTCACGGCGATTCGCTTTTGTCCGTTGCTCCAGTTTACTTTCCTCAGTTTGGGTCAGCAAAGCGACTTCGGTGGCCAACTGCAGGGGATCCATCGTATCTTTACGGCTTCGAAGTTCGTCGATTTTCTTTTGCATGATCTTGCGGCAACTATCTTCATCTTCTTGAAATTTTCGTTTGGAATCCTCACGGGCCTTGGCCACCTCCCGATTTTTTAGATCAGCTTCTTGTTCCACGCAGGTCAGGGTGCGGTGTTCCGGGCGGTGGTTGCGGATAGTGATGAACCGGGTGTCGCCCCCGGCCAGCACGTCCAGGATGTTCAGCACGAAGGTCACGTTGTTGAAGGAATAGTTCACCTCCAGTAGCGGATTGTCGGAGCCCATCTCCCGCAGAAGAAAGAAGTCTTGAGCAAGCAGATCGATGTCGGGAACCATCACCACGTGGACGGCGATGTCTTTCGGCTTCGCATCGGTCCCCTCTCCCTTTGGGAGAGGGTTAGGGCCGTCTTGCGGTGAATCCGCCCTCACCCCCGGCCCCTCTCCCGGCGGGAGAGGGGAGATTTTACCGCGGATCTCCGCGCCCATCACGTATTCGATGCCCGTGGGAATCTTTCGGGCGTTTTCGTTCAGACCTTGCGGCTGGCCGAAAGGCGACATGCGGAATATGTCCCGGACGTTGACGAATCCCGTTCGTGTTCCCGTCTCGGCCAGGGGTATGAACTCGAAATCGGAGACGTTCCGCTTCAAGACGGAGCCCGGATAAATGAAGAGCACTTGTTGCAGGCCCGCCGAGATGGGATTATCGGGATTGAAGGCCCAGCGTCCGGCGGCGGCCTGTTTTTGGATCTTTTCGCGTTGTTCCTTATCCACGGGGAGTTCCGCTTCGCGCTTGCCGGCGAATTCTCCCTGATCGACGATCACGAACTCGGAGGTAAATTGGCTCGATTTGGGGTAGGGATTATAGCGCTGCCAGACGATATCGTCGCCGTCGTAATTCACGCCCAGGAATTTCCAGAGGGGGCGGATGTCGCCCTTGGGCAGGTTCCGCTGGCCCATGAACATCGCCTGCATCCCGCCGGGCGGCCGCCGCGGCAGCTCCGTGCCGGCGATGCTCGGCATGAAGAACGGCAGGGGGTCCTCGAAGATCGCCGTCGGCTGGCCGCCTTCCACCGCGGCAATGAAGTTTTTCATCTCCTCCAAGCCCAGCGACGACGGCTGCACCGCCAGCAGTGCGTCGTATTTTTCCTTGATCGGCTGGGCGGGATCGACCGAGACGACTTCGTATTGCTTTTCCAGTTCCTTCACGATCGGCCAGCCCTCCGAGGCCGCGGGATTCATGGGATTGAACCGCCCCATCACCTGCGCGTCGGTCGTCAGCACGCCGATCCGCTTCCGCTCCTGCTGGGCCAGGGTCCCCAGCGAGCGGATCAATTCGTATTCAAGAGGGGTGCCGCGGTCGACGAAGATCGCCGGCAGCCGGTCCGGGCCGCAGGAGATCGCCAGGTTCATAAAGAGCTTTTTCCGTTCGTACATGCCGCGTTCGCGGGTGAAGACCTCGCGCGGCTCGATGCCGTACGTCTTCTCGGCCAGCGCGGCCTCGTCGCTGAGCGGTTTCGTGTCGTGGACGACGATTTTCAACGCGCCGGGCCGCAGCGCCTCGAACTCTCGGAGCAGGGCCAGCAGGTTCAGCCGGGTCTGCACGTAGCTTTCGGGCACATCCGGGCTGATGAAGGCCTCGATCGTGACGGGATGCGGGAATTTCATCTCCGTAAGCAGTTCCTTCGTCTCCGGCGCGAGCGAGTTGATCCGCTCGGCCGTGGCGTCGTAGCGGGCGTCGTGATTCTGCAAAAAGAACGTCGCGCCCGCCGCGATTGCCGCCAGCGCGACGATCCGGACGCAGTAGTGCGCGGCCATCGAGCCACCCCGGCCCGAGTGCCAGTGGCGGCGGCCGATCAGCACCATGCAGACGTAGAGCATCACCGCCGCCAACGCCGCGAAATAGACAACGCTAGACAGGCCGATCACCCCGCGGCCGAACTCGGCCAGGTGATCGCCCAGGCTGCAATGCTTGATCGCGGCGGTCAGATGCTCGGGAATGGGCAGGATCGGCGCCCAGGCGGTAAACACCAGCGGCGCGTTGAACACCACGCCGAGGATGTAGCTGACCGTCAGATTGCCTGTCACGAACGAGGCCACCATGCCGATGGCCAGCATCGTCAGTCCGACCAGCCAGTAGCCGAAGTAGGTGCTGATAAACAGTCCCGGGTCGGGACTGCCCAGCCACGAAAGGACCAGGAAATTGCAAAGCAGGGAGAACAGCAGCGAGACCGTGTAGATCAGCACGGCCGCCAGGTATTTGCCCAGCACCACGTCGAAGTCGCTGGCGGGGATCGTCAACAGCAGTTCATCGGTCCCCTGCCGCCGCTCGTCCGCCCAAACGCCCATCGTGATCGAGGGGATGAAGACCAGCATGATCAGCGGGAAGGCCCAGGTGAGCTGGTCCAGGTTGGCCAGGTTGTCGTTGAAAAAGCTCGGCGGCCAGAATGCCGCCAACGCACAGAGGATCACGAACGCGCAGATGAACAGGTATCCCGTCGGATTGGCGAAATAACTGACGAAGTTCCGCCGGAACACGGCGTGTAAAACGTGGCAGTTCATATTGGAAAGGGGTCAGGGGTCAGGAACCAGGGGTCAGTTGTTCACGTGGATTATATTGACTGCAATTTTCCGCATTCCGCACTATTTTTTACTGCTTAATTGACGGAAATGTACGTCCAGCGGTTTGCCGTCCTTGAGCATGTCCTTGATCGAACCGTCGTAGACCAGCCGGCCTTCATCGATAAACAGCACCCGGGAGGCCATCGCCTCGACCTCCTGGAGGATGTGCGTGCTTAAGAGGATGGTTTTATTCTGACCGAGCTTGCGGATCGTCTCGCGGACCTCGTGGATCTGGTTGGGATCCAGGCCGGCCGTCGGCTCGTCGAGGATCAGCACGTCCGGCTCGTGCAGGAGCACCTGGGCCATCCCCACCCGCTGCCGATACCCGCGCGAAAGCTTGCCGATCGGCTTGTGGAGCACGCTGCCCAGTGCGCACAGGTCGATCACAGCATTGATCCGTTCCTTTTTATGCGATTTTTTGAGTCCCCGGGCATCGGCGAAGAAACGCAACAATCCCAGCGGGGTCATGTCGGGATAGAGGGGGCCGTTCTCGGGGAGATAGCCGAGTTGCCGCGAGCCGGCCAGCCGGTCGTCGGCCATGTTGTGGCCGGCGATCTTCGCCGTCCCGGCCGAGGGCGCCAGGTACCCGGTCAGCAGTTTCATGGTGGTGCTTTTGCCGGCCCCGTTCGGCCCGAGGAAGGCCGCCACCTCGCCCCGGGGGATCTTGAAGCTGATCTCCCGGATCGCCGCAAAATTGCCGTAGTACTTGGAAAGCCCCGTGGCCTCGATCATGGCCGAACCGTTTTCACTGCTCATCACCATTCACTCCTGGAAAACAAATCTGTCCCCTCTCCCTCTGGGAGAGGGTTAGGGTGAGGGCCTTTCTCCAAGGCCGGAGGGGGCAGGCAGACACCGATCCCCGTGGGAATTAGCCCAACATTATATTCCGCTCCAAAGCTGCGCCAAACCCCATTTCTCCGGGAATCTCGGCGCAGCGATATATCCGATCAGTTTCCGCCGATGAGAAAATCCTGCAAGTGCAGGATGACGGGGAGTCCCTCTCCCCGCAGGTTATGCTTCAGCGTAACGGAACCTGAGTAATGGCAAGATGTTAAGGCGTGTTATGCCGAAGCATAACCTACGGCTGGAAAAACACCGTCTGATACTACAGGTCGCGATCGATCGCCTCTTTACCGGCGCGTGAGAACAACGCTCGGAGCGTTTTCGGGGATAGATCTGTTTTTATGGTGTGCACGCTTCCGTCGAAAAAACAGGAGAGAAAGCAGTCCTTGGCGTAGAATCGGGCCAGTCCCTTGGCGGGATCCTTGGGATCGAACGGCAGGTCGTCGGGCTTGGTCCAGACGACCGCATGATCGTCGTCCACCTCGACGATCATCATCGTGTGGCTGGTCCCGTCTCGGATATCTTTCAACTTCGTCGGCGTCTCGATGTCGAAGCCCGCCCCGTTACCGACCGGCAGAACGTAGTTCGTGTAGCCGTGGCCCTTTTGGGAAGATGGATCTTTGAAGACCTTCGGCATCGTGTCGATCAGTTTCCGGTTGTGCTCGCTGTCCCACGGCTCGTCGAGATGGAAACGCTCGTACAATTCGTTCAGTCCGAGATACGGCAGAATCTGCACCCGCCAACTCAAGAGAGATTGATTATCCGGGCCGCGACTGGCCGGCAATGGAAATTGCTTTTTCTTATCGCAGTAATTGTGCATCGCCATGCCAAGTTGTTTGAGGTTGTGGAGCGATGCGGTACGCAAGGCCCGGGCGCGCAACTTTTCAACGCCCGGCGTCAACAGAGCGAGGGACCGCTCGATTCCCAGGTTTGTCTCATCGAGCGTGAGTGTCAACCGATCTCCTTCGACCTTCGGCGTCAAGACTTCAAAGATTTCTTGGTACTGGGGCACGGTCCTCTGAAAACCCTTGATCCGTGTCAGGAGGTTCATTATTTCGACGAGTTTCGCCCGTAGGGCCTCGGCGGTTACAGCGTCTTTCGATTGGACCACCACCCGGACGGCCGGGTGCGGGGGCAGGTCGATTCCCGCGGCGGCCCACAAGACGCCTTGGGTAAAGACTTGGCTCGAGCCTCCGCCGATCTCTTGCGGCAGTTCCGGCAGGGTCTCGTCGATCACCCGGGCAAAATACTTCGGCGGCACGAACACCGCTTGTACGGCCGTATCACCGGCGGCCTCTAGTGCCGCGGCCAAGTCAGGCCGCGGAGAGGGCTTCTGTTTCCGGACGGCGTTCAAATCAATGTACGCATTGGGAAGCACCAAGGCATTGCCCCATCGTTCCCAGCGTTGGACGGGGCCTTCGGGCAGGGCTGCTCGGATCGCCTGCTCGTTGCTCCCGTCTGCCAACGGAACCACGACGAATAATGATTCGTTTTTCAAATCGAAGTCGATCACAACGTACACGTCCTTCACGCCGGCCTTGATGGCCGCACCGAGTCCTTTGGCCGTTTTTTCCCGGCTTACGGTCAAATCCTCGGGAAAGAATGGATACTGTTTGAGTTCATCGAACAGCGGTTCCACCACGATCCGCGTAAGATCAAGATGGACCACGCAGATAGTCTGTTCACGGAGGAACGGTGCGATGGCCTTTGCCCGGGCGGCGGGACTAAATGATTCCGCAGCGGCTAATGGGGCAGAGAAGATAAAAAATATGAAACACGCGAGAATCGTTCCCAAACACGACTTCAAGAATTGCACGAGACTTTGTCCGGTTAAGAGGTTCGGAATCAGCTCCTTTTCTCTAGCCCAGGCGTTTACGCCTGGGGATCGAGAGGTCCCCAATCCTTCCCTTTTTCCCAACGCCCCCTTAAGGGGGCGTTGGGAAAAAGATGATAATTTTAATCCGTTTCCCTTCCCAGGCGTGAACGCCTGGGCTACGGAAACGATTCCAAGAAATCGCTCTCCAGCAACGGATAACAGATTCTCCAAAAAATGATTTTTCACGGTTTTTCTCCTTTCGGGCGCATTTCGATCTGATAGCGGAGGGTGAGGTTTGGCCGGGGACCGAACGAATCGAGAAAAGCGGTGGGCCCTTCGCGATGGTAAATGAACGGCTGGCCCGTGAAGGGATCGTCCGGCACGGGCACTTCGGTGACGTCGGCCAGCCGGTCCGGCAATTTGCCGCCGTGGCCGGCTCCGTACAGCCGCAGGGCCTCCAGCACGCGCAAGGCGGCGATGTCGCGCTTGGTTCGTACGTCGGCGGTTTTCGCAGCCAGGGCAGCCGGTAAAAACTGCGACGTCAAGGGAAAAATTTCCCTGCGGGACCGTTCCGCCTCCCGCAGCCGCTGATCGGATTCCTCCATTTTCTTTCGGGCTTCGGCATAAGGCAGATAGGCCCATTTGAAGGCCTCGTCGCGAAGTTCCTCGCAGATTTGGACCGTATAGAGCATGATGACCTGCGGGACCGGCATCGCCTCGACGTCGGCCGCAGATCGCCCCCGGTCGATCAAGTAGCGTTTCGCCCGGGGATAACCCTCAATAATCCTCGCCGTGGTTTCCAGGTCCGACTTGTCGCCGAAATACTGCGTGTACTTCGTCGTCATTTGGTTCAGCAGATGCCGCCACTGCTCGGGAGACAGTTCCTTTTTATCCAAATTGCGCCACTCGGGGAAAAAACAGTAAAGCAGGTCCATTTCCGACTCCCAGGCGACCCGATAATCGATCAGCGGCGTCGGCATGGTGCTCAGCGCCCAGTAGAGATTCGGCGCATCGGGCAGTTGAATGAACTGCTCGACCTGTTCGTTGATCTTCATGGCGATGGCGCTGCCCACTAAACAACAGATCAAAAAGGGTTCGTTCCCGACGTTCCTTGCCAGCAGATAGCCGCTACGGAAGAAATCGACGGCGTCGTCGTATTTTCCTTCGGCCATTTTTAGGCGGGCAAACGGCGCGAGAATCCGCACAAAGTACCGGCTCTGCTGGGCCTCGGGGATGATGGTCTCGAAGACGTTTTTCCCGGGGATGATGAATTGCCAGTCGCACGAGTTGCATCGGGCCGCCTCCCGAAGCAAGTCCGCAATCCAGGAGTATTTTTCAAACGCCGCATGCGTCTTCTCACTCCGCAATTCGTCCAGCGGAGTTTTCGACCATTCCTCGAATTCATCCCAAACCTTATCCTCCGTTTTGAAGGTCGCCGCCGCGGAAATCCGGTCGTAAAGCAGCGCGGCATTGGCCGTTCTGCGCTCGCCCACCGGAAAAACAAATTGATACCGGAGCGCCGGCCGCGGCTCGGCCGCCGGGTGGAGCACGATCTTCCGGATCGGATTTTCCTCTTGTTCCTCGGCCCGGCAGGGCAAGGTGAGGAATGAAAAACCGATTCCGGCTGCAAGAAGAAATAAAAATGTGCGGTGCATGTTCGACCTCCTGAAAACAAAATATGCTCCATCAAGCCGCGACCGTTGGTCGCGCACCAATCCGCGAATGACGGTCGCGGCTTGATGGTTTAATTTGTCCTTTTCAACATCTCGTCCATCAACTCCCGCGCGGTCGGGATGGATTGCTTGCGGGCATGATTGACGGCAACCGTTGCGCCCCACGTCGGTTGACGATAGGAATACTCGAGCAGTGCCTGATCGAACGATTGCGGATCGGCGGCCGCCAGGCGGCAGAGCCGCTCCTCGCGCCACCGCGGTCCGGAGGGGAGCATCCATGTAAACTGCAACTCCGATGAACTTGGAGTTCGTCCGGATGAATCCCCGGGATAAGGGGAACGGTCCCCGTCGGCGGTTGGAACCGCGTGTGGTATCGGTCGGAATTGCGGATGCACGGCCAACAACACCAACAAGAAGGCCGCGGTGGCGGTTATGGCCGAGAACGCGCCCGGCCAGGCCCAACGGCGGGCTCTTGAAGCCCGCGGCCGGCTGGCCCCGCAGTAAACGCAAAGGAACAGATGGTCGTCCGGCGCCGAACAGGCCGCGTGATCGGCCGGCTCTCCGACGTTCAACTCCGCCGCCTTCCCCAAAAAGGCACGCCAGTGGGGATCCAACCCGTCGCGCCGGGGCGACAGCGCCGCCAACTCGGTCTCCAGTTGCTTCAGTTCTTCAGGGAGATTTTTCTCTTCGGACATGATACACCTAACCTTTCGCGCAACGTGGCTAGTCCCCGGTGGTAATTGCGGAACACGGCGCTGACCGATAGCTCGGACAATTCGGCAATCTCCTCGAAGGTCAATCCGCCCCACAACCGCGCGACGATAACCTCGCGCTGGTGGAGCGGAAGTCCCTCAAGCAATTCGGTCGCCGTTGCGGCGTCCAGCCGGTCGCCGGCGGCCGGCTTGAACCACAGCTTGCCGCGCCGGGCGGCTACGGCCTCGTGCCGCGTCTTTCGCCCCGAGGAACGCAACGTCTTCAGCGCTCGGTTCCGCACCACGCGGTACATCCAGCCGACGGGATTCTCCGGCGCCGCCGGCTGACGGACCAGAAGCAGGAACGCCTCTTGGACGACGTCCTCGGGCGCAACGCACCACTGCCGGGCGTAGAGCGTCAGCGCAGGGCCGTGCTCGTCCCAGAGCCGGGTTACGGTTTCCGCTCGGATGCCGCCCATGTAAGTCGTCCTACAACGGGAAAAAGGGGACAGTCCCCATTTGTGCGAAGCACCCGGAGGGCCGTTCCGGCAAATGGGGACTGCCCCCTTTTTCCCGTCCTCCAATGCCCGTCCTGAATACAGACCCCGGCGAAGGGGCCGTTTTTCAGAAAAACTGCATTTTTCTCCGGGCAGGTCCTGTTTCTACGCGACGGAACTTCTCGGCAAGTAAGATGTTATGCTGAAGCATAACCGACTTTGACGATTGGTTCCACCAACGGGGCCGGCCGCGCCTTCCGGCCGAAATGAAATATTTTCGGAGAAGGAATTGACAATACTAAGGATTTAGTAGATACTATGACCTTAGTAACCAACCGTCCCAGGAGCCTCCCATGAAACGGCCGCGACCCTCGGAATTGGAGTTGCAAATTTTATCGGTCCTCTGGGAGCAAGGCCCGGCCACGGTCCGCGCGATCCGCGAAGTCCTGCCCGACGGTAAAAGTCGGGCCTACACCACCGTCCTGACGCTGGTGCAGATCATGGAGAAAAAGGGTTTTGTGGGCCATACGGCACAGGGGCAGGCCCACGTGTATCATCCGCTGGTCACGCGGCGGCAAGTTCTCCGCCCGATGATGCGCGACCTGTTGAAAAACGTCTTCCGCGGCAACCCGGCCCAGGCGGTGCAGTGCCTGCTGGACGGCTCGCGGCTGGGCGAGGACGAGTTGGCACAGATCCGGCAGGTCCTCCGCGACGCCGAGGACAAGAAACGGGAGAAAAATCCATGAACCATTTCATCGATTTGCTTTCCGGACCGGTCTGGCAGCATCTAACCCTGGCGCTGCTGCACACGCTCTGGCAGGGAGTGTTGATGGCGTTGCTGTTGGCTTTGGCGCTGCGGTGGATTTCCGCCGGCCGGCCGCAGGTCCGTTACCTGACGGCATTTTCCGCCTTGCTGGGCATTGTGGCAAGCGGATTGATCACGTGGTCGGTGCTCGATGTGCGGGCGGAGATTTCGGAAACCCGTTTAGCGGCCGCCGGCACGGCGGCCCCTGTTGAAAACCAGATCAAAATTGATGTAGTTTCTAGCCGGCGGCTAACAGCCGCCGAGGGAGAAGAGTTATATCGCTCGGCGGCTGCCGGCCGCCGGCTGGATCGCCGTCGTTTCCCCTGGCTCCCCTGCGTTGCCGCCGGATGGCTGATTGGCGTGGCGGCGATGCTCTTGCGAATGATCTGGACGATTCTCCGGCTCCGCCGTTTTACCAAGGGGCCGGAATTGGCGGATCCCCGCGTCCGCTCCTTGCTCTACGAGTTGCGGCGCGTCCTGGGGGTTGCCCAGCCGATCCGGATCGTGGAGACCGCGCTGGCGGTCAGTCCGGCGGTGATGGGCGTGCTCCGGCCGATCCTGATCTTGCCGGTCTCGATGATGACCGGTCTTCCGCCCGAGGCGGTTCGCGCGATTCTGGCCCACGAGTTGGCGCACGTCCGCCGCTACGACTATCTGCTGAATCTTGTGCAGATGGCCGTCGAGGCGGTCCTGTTTTTTAATCCGGCCGTGTGGTGGATCAACCGGCGGATCCGGGCCGAGCGGGAGGCCTGCTGCGACGCCCTGGCCGCCAAAGCCCTGGGCCGGCCGCTCCTCCTGGCCGAGGCCCTGACCCAGTGGGCGGAGCGTGCCGTCGGTCGTTCCGTTCCAGTGGTGGCTCCGGCATGGTCGGATCACGGTTCCTACGCCCTGCTGGATCGCGTCCGCCGGATGGTGGTTCCCGGCTATCGTCCTCCCTTGCCGGTCTCGCCCTGGGGATTCCTGGGTTTTCTTCTCCTGGGATTTCTCGTCCTGGCCGGCCTATGGCGAGGCACTTCGGCGGCCGTGGAACTGGCGACTCGAATCCTCACGCCCGCCCAGCGGATGGAGAAAATCGCGGAAAAACAAAAGGAATACGCCCCGGAACCGGAAAAGGAAAACGGCGTCGTCATCCTCTCCGGTACGCTGCGCACCGGCGACGGCGAACCGTTGCCCGAGCAAATTCAAGCTTCGCTTTATTATCATCGCAATACGACCAGCGGCGTGAAAAGCATCCTGCTGAACCATCCGCCGGAATTCTCCGTGAAGGCCCCGGCGGGAAAGCTCTGGATGTCGGTTCCCGTTAAAGGATATGCTCCCGCGATTGTCGGACCGCTTCGGGGAAAGGACGGCGATCGGATCAAAGACATTGACGTGGTCCTCGACAAGGGCTTCCCGCTGACAATCCGCATTAACGACGATCGAAAACGGCCGATTGCCGGCGCCGTCGTCGAACCGTCGCTGGTTTTCGAAGACATGCAGACGGGCCTCCAGGAGAAATTCACCTCCGGTCCGGAAGGCGTGGCGACGATTCCCCACGTGACGGAACATCCCATTCGCTTTTCAATCCGCCGGAAGGGATACCAACCGCTGGACGAATCGGTCACGGTCTCTCGCCGTAATACCGACATGGCGTTCACCATGCTCCCGGCGAAAGCCGTTCGGGGGACGGTCCTCATGGCCGACGGTCGTCCGGCCGCGGGAGTCAAGATCCGTTATTTGTTCAAGGCGTCCGGCAATCACACCTTTTCCAACTCGGGAGAACCGGTCCTCGCCGTCACGGACGCCGATGGCCGGTTCGTGCTCGACGAACTCGACGAGACCATGACCTATGGTTTGCTGGCCGACGCCGGTGAAAACGGAAAGCAATGGTTTGCGCTATCCAGCGGCGACAAAGAGCCACGAATCCGGTTGGGGCCGGTGCTGTCGGTTCAAGGTGAAATCCGAGGCGATCTGAAGCTTCTGAGAAAGGACCGCCGGGGAAGACCCGTCGTTTCTTTTACACAATCCGCACATTTTCCGGAAATGTCGTTCAGCATGGGTTTGGACCCGCGGGAGATCCCCGTCGAACCGGCCGAAGGGGGCGGCCGATTCGAACTCCGTGCCCTGCTGCCGGGTCCGGTCTCGATTTGCACGGCCGATCGAAAAGTGGAAATGACGGTCGGTCCCGAGCAACCGCAAGCCTCCGTACTCATCGATCTCACCAAACCGCCGCCCGAGCCGCCGAAGCGGCAGGTCGTTCTCCGCTTCAAAACGCCCGACGGCAAGACTTCGCCGCGGGGAAAAATCAAGTACTCCCTGTTTGCGCCAGGGATGACCTGCATGTCGTTGCCCGCGTATGTGGTGATCGAAAACGGCGAGGCCCGGCTCGAGGCCTATGCTCCTGGAACGCTGCATTGTTCGCCCGACGAACTGCTGGGCTATTGGTTTGCCGAATATCCCGACGGCAAGAAGGAAATCGAACCGGGCGAGGGGCCGCAGGTGATCGAGATCCCGCTGGTTCCCGCCGGGGCCATCACCGGGCAGGTCCTCGATGCCGACGGCGCGCCCGTAACAGAGGGGATCGAGATCGGCGTCAACTACGTCCGCAAAACGGCTCAATTCACCAGTTCGGGAAATTTCGGGAACATCAAAACCACCGGGCAAGGCAAGTTTTTCGTCTCGCCGCTGCCCCTGGATGGAATGTATTTTGTCCAGGCCACGTGGGGGCATCGGGTTCAGGTGTTGGAACCGATCCGGATGGACGCCGCACGGCCGACCGCCGCCGTCAAGTTGCGATTCTCTCCTACGGTCGGCGTCTCCGGCATCGTCCTCGATCCGGATGGAAAGCCCCTCCCGCAGGTCCCCCTGTCGCTCGATTTCAAAGACAAGTCAAGCCACGCGGTCCGCGGCTGGAACACGTCCACCGGTCGGAAGGGCCGGTTCCAATTTGACGACTTGAGCGCAGGCGTCGGTGAGTATTCGTTGATCGTTCAGCCTCGCCGCAACTATCGACCCACCCGCGTAATACTCCCACGCGATGGCAAGCCGATCACCATCCAACTGGGGCCGGGCCGCGTCCTGGAAGGCCGGCTGCTCGAAGTCGAATCCGGCTGGCCGATCCCCGGCGTGGAGCTTTGGGCCATGCCCGATCCGTTCCGAGAGGACTCCCTAACCTGCCACCCCGAGACCATCACCGACCGCCAAGGCCTATTCCGCTTCAGCAGTCTTGGTCCTGGGAAATATCGGATTATATCTTCATCCGGTCTCCATCTTCAAAATGAATCAGGCAAGGAGTGCCTCTATTTATCGGACGGCAATTCCGTTGAGATTTTCGCAATCATTCCCGACTGGAGCAAGCTCAAGCCGCTGCCGCCGGAAGCGAAAAAGTAGAAGCGGTATCTTGCCGCTTCCAGCCGGCGGAGAAAACAACTTCCAGGAAAAAATGACGCGGCAAGATGCCGCGTCTACCTGGTGACGTTTTCGACTTCCTCTTCCCGCCGGAAGACGAGGTGCCGCTTCCAGTGCTCATCGTTGGTCTGGGGGAAATCGGTGCGGACGTGGGCGCCGCGGGTCTCTTCGCGCCGGCGGGCGGCGTCGGTCATCAGGTGGGCGACCAGGAGCATGTTCTGCAGCTCCCAGCCCGAGGGATCGGCGAACTGCCGGGTCAGGACGTAGCGGCGCCAATGGTCGAGGTTCTCGGCGGCGTCGGTCAGGCCGGCGGCGTCGCGGCGGACGCCCACGTCGCGCCACGTCAGGCTCTTCAGCGAGTTGCGGATGTCGGCCAGGTTCAGCGGCTCGGTGTGGGGATCGGCCTGAGAGTTTTCGACGGGCGGGGCGCGGAAGGTGTCGTTGACCCGGGCTGCCGCCCGCGCGGCCCCTTGGCCCGCCCGAAGCCCATAGACCAAGGCCTCCAGCAAACTGTTCGAGGCCAGCCGGTTGGCCCCGTGCAGACCGGTGGCCGTCACTTCACCCGCCGCCCAAAGCCCCGGCAGCGTCGTCCGGCCTTCTCCGTCGACCGTCAGCCCGCCCATCATGTAGTGCGCACCCGGCCGGACCGGGATCCGGTCCCGGGTTACGTCCAGTCCGAATTCGGCACACACCTCGGCAATGCCCGGGAAACGACGCCGCACCAGCACCGGATCGACGTGCGTCAGGTCGAGATAGACGTTCGGATGCCGCGTCTTCTCCATCTGGCTGACGATCGCCAGGCTGACGACGTCGCGGGGGGCCAGTTCGCCGCGGGGATCGTAATCGGCCATGAATCGCTGCCCGTGCCGATCGACTAGCCAAGCCCCCTCGCCGCGGGTCGCCTCGCTGATCAGGTGCCGGCTGCTCCCCGCAATGTAGAGCACCGTCGGATGAAATTGCACGAACTCCAGGTCGCACAGTTCCGCGCCGGCCCGATAGGCGATCGCCATGCCGTCGCCCGTGGCAACCTCGGGATTGGTTGTCTCGCGGTAAATCTGCCCGGCCCCGCCGCTGGCCAGGATCGTCTGCTTCGCCCAGATCATCGTCTTGCCGTGCTGGGCGTTCCAGACCAACGCCCCGCGGCACGCGCCTTCGTGGGTCAAAAGATCAATAATGAAGGTGTGCTCCCAGACGTCGACGTGCGGCTGCTCCTGAACGCGGGCGACCATCACCCGCGTCAGCTCCTTGCCCGTCGCGTCGCCCAGGGCGTGGACGATCCGGTCGTGCGAGTGCCCGCCCTCCCGGCCCAAGGCCAGACGGTCGCCATGATGATCGAACTGCACGCCCCAGTCGATCAGCTCCCGTATCCGCTGCGGTGCTTCGCCGATGACCTGCTCGACCACTTCCCGGCGACACAACCCCCCGCCCGCTGCGATCGTGTCTTCCACGTGATTCTCGAAACAGTCCGCAACGTCGAACACCCCCGCAATGCCCCCCTGGGCATAGTAGCTGTTCGACTGCTGCACGCCGTCCTTGGTAATAATGACCACAGAGAGCCGCGGATCGACGGCCAGCGCCGCCCTCAAACCGGCCACCCCGCCGCCAATGACCAGAACGTCGGTAAAAAAATGGGGCACCCGCTTGGGATGAAACGGCACTAAATACCGGGGTGTTTGCATGATTCTCAGGGCAAAAAACCGGGGGGCATCCCGTTTTCTGGACAAAAAAACCGAGAAGGTCTCCTTCCGAAGGCCGCAGGAACCGAATAATTCATCATACTCCCGGGAACCCTGAGCCGAAACATCCCCTATAATAAGGGGGTGCCCTTGCAGAATTTCTATGCTAAATTATCCTAAATAGTTCCGGCCAGTCGAAGACTGGGTAGGGTGGGACAAACATAGTGCGTCCCACCGGACAGTGAAGAAAATTTCCGGCTGATCCCCGATAGCTCAGCTGGTAGAGCAAGCGGCTGTTAACCGCTGGGTCGTAGGTTCGAGTCCTACTCGGGGAGCTTCCACCAAAATAGCGGATTTTACCGCCAAACCAGTTAACGCCCGGCGCCGAGAGTTCGGCCGCCGGGCGTTTTGCGTTTAATCCCGCTTTTCCACAAGGATTTGCGCCGATTTCACATCCGGCGAAAAACTCTCTATATCGAGAGAGATCAACTGGGAGGATGAGGTCTTTCCCGGCGATTTTTATGGAGGTTCCAGCTATAAAAGCCGGTTGAAAAGTGTGACGTAGAGCGGTCGGAAACCGTTCTCCACAGACACTGCAATATATTTTCGGACCAGTTCTCAAATAAACATCTTTCATTGCCGTATTCTGTTACATTCTGACATTATTCTTGCAATAAAATAAAATGTATGATACTATTTGAATCAAGATTATGTGACACCTGCAACTGAAGGTGGTATTCACTGAACCTAGGACATCGCCAATCAGTAGGCATATATGCCCCACACCTTAAGCAGGAAACGCGTTGCCTTGACCTTTCCCGTTGCTGTACCTTGGATGGCGATTTGCGTTCGCGGGATTGTGGCCTTTGCCCAGGAGCATGGGGGGTGGAATTTGTTCACCAGCCCGCCTAATATGAGCAGTTCGCTAGAGTCGTGCATGACCATCGCCGATCTGAAGGGCTGGTCCGGCGACGGCGCCGTGATTCTTGCCACCGATCCTGCTGAATACGAGGACGCCCAGAAGTTGAAGATTCCGGTGGTGACCTTAGGCGGCTCGTTGGAAAAGGCGGGGCTTCCTCGGGTGATGTCCGATCAATACGCCATTGGGCGTCTAGGGGCGACCTTTCTCTTGGCATGCGGTTTCCGGAATCTTGCCTATTACGGTCTTCAGACTCCGTGGTATTCTTTACGGCGGCGCCAAGGATTTGTGGATCGGGCGCGGGAAGCAGACATTGAATGTGTACTGATGGAAGAGGTTGTCCCCACGCGGGCAATTAGTTCGTGGCAAAAACGAATCAAACCCTTGAAACGCTGGTTGCGGTCGCTGAAAAAGCCGGCGGGCATTATGGCCGTTCACGATTATCGAGCGCAAGTCTTGCTCGAAGAATGCTACTCGTTAAATCTCAATGTTCCCCACCAGGTTGCAGTGCTCGGTGTCGATAACAACGCCATCGTCTGCGAGAATTGCCAGCCGACCTTAAGCAGTGTTTCCCGCAATCCTTGGCGGATCGGATACGAGGCAGCCAAAATGCTCGATCAGTTGATGTCGGGGACAAAACCCGTCTCCACGGAAATTCTCATTCCGCCGGACAGCGTCGTCTCACGCCGTTCCACCGACACCATTGCCGTGGACAACCCGCACGTCAGCGCCGCGGCCCGCTATATGCACGACAATCTGCGCAAAAATCTCACCATCGAAACCATACTCAAAGAAGTCGGCATCTCGCGTCGGCTGTTGGAAAAACTCTTCCACAGTTATCTCGGATGCTCTCCGCACCACTATCTCTGCCGTTTGCGGGTGGAAAAGGCCAAGGATTTGCTGGCGACGAACCCGCGCAAGAAAATACAATCCATCATCAAAGAATGCGGCTTTTCCTCGCCGGACCGGATGCGCTTGATGTTTCGGAGCGTAACCGGCATGACCCCCACGCAATTTCGTGAAAAAAACGCTCGGGAAAACGTGGAAAACCAGAATCACAATAATCTCTAAAGGATTCACGCTGGAATTACGGATTTTCCGCTTCTCAGAAACATCCGACGATGGAGATCATATGATAAAAGAGATCATATTATCGAGAATATGATACGATGCCAGAAACCTTATCAATAGACATGTAATTTCTCTTAAACTTATCGGCTTACGTGAAACAATGTTTTAATTCCCACCGATTCCCACAAATCCCGTCCCTTCAAGGACAGGGGAAGAGGCGTCATTCCAGGTTGAAATTCGCCTGGTCGGTTCCTCCCGGGGGGACTTCAAAACTCAAGCTCCCGTCAAGCGATTGCGGCGGAAGGGGATTCTTTACGGCGGGAGTGGCCATGTCGGTCGGTTCTTGACGCAATGCTTTGGCCGTAAGTCGAACGACGTGCCGGCCGACCACCGTCCCCCCTTGGTCCGAGGCCACCACTTTTAATTGAAAACGGCCTTGAGCATCCGTGATGCCCACCGACCCCAAACCCACGGGACTGGCCGAGTGGCCCTTGGTCGAAGGTTGAAAACTGACAAGGACGTCGGCCACCGGCTCACGCCGGAGGGTTACAACGCCTGAAACTGGCACCGTCTCAGTCTCTCTCGAATGACACCCGCCGGCAATCCCCGTAAGCCACCCCAGAACGAGAAGTGGAAGAAAGACGGAAAAACGAAATCGAAAGGTCATGAATCAACGTCCTCAATCAGGGATTTCGGCGGATATTTTTTCAGCAATGGTCGCCAAATGGCAAAACAACTCCATGTCGATATCTTTGGGAATCGTCAGCACGGATCCGTCACAGAGCGCAAAGTTGATGCCCGACGAGTGATAGCTCCCCCAGCCCCGTTTACAGGGGCTGGCACCGTTGACGCCGCTGATCGAGACGCATTGATCGTAGTCCAGCAGCAGCGTCCGCGATTCAGGAATCGCGTACCCCTTATTATAGCAGCAGTATGTATAAGCCCAGTACGTGGTGCGGCTTTGATTGCTGCGGGCACTACCCTCGCCAAGCATTAAGGTATGCGAGGTGCCGTCTGTAATGTTCTTAATCGTCTCCCGCATTAAGTTTTGCGTTCCCACCGTATGCAACACGCCTCTCCATTTCATGGGGTAGTTATAGTTGGAATCTGTGTCCCACGCAAACGTTCCGTCGGAGCGCCCGCCCATTCCGCGGTAGGAACCGCGCTGATATTCAAGGGAATTGCCGGGGCCGGAGGCGGGGGGCTCACGGGTCTCGAAGGCGGTAACGTCACTAGGACAACATTGCACGGCTAGCTTGGTGCCCACCACTTTGGCATTGACCGCATCTTCATTGTAGGCGCGTTGATTGTAGCTCCGATAAAGCTGTAATTGTTCAATATACGGCAGGACCTCGATGGCCCAGTTGGTGTAGCTCTTGGTGGTGCAGCAGTTGCCTTTCGTAATCCCCCCGGCGGGAAAGGTTTTTTGGGTGTCGTGATAGTTCAATAATCCCAACGCTAGTTGACGCAGATTGTTGCGACAGGCGGAATTCCGAGCGGCTTCCCGAGCCGATTGAATAGCCGGCAGTAGCAAAGCGATGAGAATGCCAATGATCGCAATCACCACGAGAAGTTCGACGAGCGTAAAGGCCCTGCAGCGCATTGGGAAAACGAAGTGGGGAAATCGAACGTCTGTCGAATCAAGCCGATGGTTTCGTCCGTATGTGTTGGATGTATTCCACATGGCAGTATCCTTTATGAAGAAATCTCCAAAATTTGCTCTCTGGCCCGCGGGTCACAAACAGCCGTCGCGTCACCCGCTTTTCTCCCAGAAAACGTGCGGAGGTCGGGGACGAAAATCACCGGATATTTTTCCGCCCAGGCGGCTCGCCTCGTTCCCGCATTCTTCAAGGTGCTTTTCCCGGCCAGCCCGGGGGGGTGAATGCGGAAAACGAAACGGAATAAGGCATTGATTTCACAGGGCAGTCAATCGTTTCACCTCAAACCCTTGCACAAAGATCCCAATATCTTTGCTCAATGAGCAGGCTGAGAAATCAATTGAAAAAACCGAGTTGAATAAGAATGCCGAACGGCAACCTCCACTTATATAAAACATGGTAATCCCGTTTTTGGCTAGACATAAATTGCGCATACCACAGTCAAAAGGCGTACTCTGCGATTGGGGGGGGCAAGAAAAAAGCGGACCGCAGGTTTGCCTCGTCCCGCAGCGCTTCGTCTTCCACTTATTATGGAAAATTCCCAACTTGCAGCAGGGCCATTTATCCTAAAGATCAAGGATTATGGAGGAGTGCTTATTTTCCCGGAACTTGGCCTTTGAGGATGAATTTCGCCTGAGCCCGGAGAGTTGGTGCTAGGTGGTGTTGGAACGGATTGCCACGCTGTTGGACAATTTTGTCGGCGAGGGAATTCATTCGCTCGGCGGCGGCTTTCAAGCCTTCGAGATTGGGCGATTGCTGCATCAAGGCGAGTTGGTAATACCCTTCCAACAAGGCCTGAAACGCCTGGGCAACCAGAAGTTCGCCTTCAAAGAGCTTACGGAGTTGCCGGTAGTCGTTCTCCGAGAGGTCGTCCTTGGCAGATTCAATATCGTCCAGACATTGTTGGACCATTTCGCAAGCCTGTTTTTTTTCGTCGCGCAGGTAGTCGATCCCCACGCGGTTCAGCTGATTGGCGAATCGGGACCAATAGAAAGCAACCCTCCTGGGGTGAGGTAAAGCGCTATGCTCCTGGAATCGAAGACCGCCGACATCGAACATCAGGGGAATGATCTGCTCGGTTCGTTTGAAGGCCCGGATGAGCGGAACGGCGGCCTTTTTGCCGTAGCGCCGGCCGGCCCAATCGGTCCAGATCGACTCGTCAAAGGCGTCAACATCACTATCCCAACTCGTCAGGTCGTCCATCCAGGGAAAAGGGTGGGAAAGATAGTGAGCAAAGGCGTAGCAATTGATTTCATTGGGGCTCTCGAAAATCGTCTGAAAAATGTCCGTAGTCTGAGCGTCGTGGACCACGCGGCCGACCGCCCCCTCGGCGCCCGCCGCCCGGATAATGTGCATCATGTTGAAAAGGTAACGGGGATAGCAGCATGGGACGCTCATCCGGCCCCAAAATTCGCCGTAGAGGTCGAATTCAACGATCAATTTCCGGTTGACATATTGGTTAAAGTAAGGATTCGGCGGCATGCCCAAATGGGTCCAGTCGCCAAGGATCTCTTTGGTCATGATATAGATGTCGGGAGGCAACTGATCGAGCACCTTGAAGAAGCTTTCATAATCGGCGCGCTTGACGAGAAAATCCCGGATCACGAGTTCCTTGTCGTTGTCGTGACAGGCGCCATAAATGGTTTGGTAGAGCTTGAGCAGCCTATCTTCGCGGCTCATGCTACCTTTGTTCGACATGACGCTGGGTGTTTCAGCGAGGCTGGTAATGACCAGGCGATCAACCTCGGGCACACGCTCGAAGAATTCCCGTAGCGTCTTGTCGAGATATTCCCACATCCGTCCGCTGTCGAGATCTTTGATTTCCGGATAGTCGACGGCCAGCTCGGCCGGAACGTCGCGCATGACGTGATACCAGACGTTGAGTTTCAAACCCGCGGCCTTGATTTTCTGGGCCAGGGCGCGAAACCGGGGATAATCCCTTTCCCGGGCTTCGAAGCCGATCACCTCGCCGCGATAGTTCAGCGTTTTGCGGGCTTGAAGCTTGGAAAAATCGCGATAGGTGATGGCCATTTCGACAATCCCCCGTCGACCGATGGAATAGTCATGCAACTCGATAGTGTTAATCCCGTACGCTTCGGCGCGCAGGAGGGCGTCGTTTACATACCTCTCCACGACCTCCCAGTCTTGGGAGTGAATGGAAAAGGCCCAGGCGCGGTAAGGAAACACGCCGTTCGGCGCGTCATCAGCGGTAAGTCGGCCGCTCGTCCCCGGGAAAAAACACGTCCCGGCCAGCAAGAGGCTGCACAGTACAAGGCGAAACTTGGTCATGTTCGAGGTTGAGGTTATGGTGTCGGTGGGAAGGACCGGTCGCACGACTATCAGTTTTTTGGCGACAAGCGGAACACTTCTTTTTCCGCAGGGGTAAACACACATCGGCGTGTTTTCCTATAGAAAAGAACATTGGGGGTACTACTGCGGGCTGGTCTCCCAGCAGCCATCGATCACCATCATGCACCGCCGGACAAATCCGCTGGAGCACCCTAGAGACTTGGACGCGTCTACGATTCATACTAATCAATAACCATCGGAAAGAACAAGGCAACGCAACATCCTTGCGTTCGAGATCGCCAGGCGTTCGGCCCCTTTTTCCACCGCGAAAACGGTTCTCTCAAAGGCAATAGCAGGGCTTCTTGATGAGCATATATAGATTTCCATTAAGTAGTTGACTGGAAAGAGAGTTATGTCCCAAAAAAGAAGGGATTCAGACAGTTTGTGATGAAAATGAAAGCGTTCATATTCGGCTGTTTTTTCATTGTCCCCCCCGATATAGCTATACGCAATACGACTTGTGATTGCGCGAAATGCCGATTTACATTTTTTTATCTTCAATCACAATGAATTGAAGAAGATGAACAATAATTAGAGCATAGATGGTTATAAATTACCATCGACCTGTTACGACCTTTCGTAGGGAATAACAGGATTGCCCGTTGCTCTACCAGGAAAGATCGTGAGGGAGATTTTCTCGTCGCGATGCCACCCCCTCGACCAAGAAGAGCCCTTGTCAGTATTTCAATTTGTTTCAGGAGTGTACACCTTCGGCGGTTCACTCTCATTGATCCCTGAGCGATTCTCGAATGCTTAGAAGGAGTAGTTCGATCAAGGATTGATTTATGTGGGAATCGCTCCGGATGTCCCAAGAGGTTTTTTCATTAGGTTTGTCAAAGAGATGCCCCGCGGTGATCAGAAACATTTTATTTAATAAGAAGGAGGCAGCATCACTGGAATTCGTAACTTCACTTCTAAAAGATGTACATGGGAGGTCTAGCCGTGAATCAGAAAGTCTATTTAGTGCTCTTGACAGTTGCCGCGGCGGTGATTTGCCCCGCGGTGTTAAGTGCTGCCTTGACCTGGGATTCCATCCCCAATAACGGTATCCTCGATGAGGGTGCGGGAACCTGGAAAGCTAATGACGTCACTTATAATAATTGGTCGGACGACTATGGCGCAACCAATGTCGTTTGGCCCACCGCCGGCGATTCGGTCACCTTTGGGTTGGGAGCATCAAGTTCCGCGACCTATAACATTACCGTCGATGGCACGGTCAACGCCAGCGATATTACGTTTAACGGTTCGCGTTATACGCTCAATGGCGGAACCGTTAATCTGACGGGATCCACCGCCACGATTACCGTGGTGAATGACATCGGTCGCGGCTATTTTTACTCTTCGATTTCCAGCGACGCGGACACGATTGTTCTCAATTCCACCTCGATGACGGGCGTCCCGTATTCCTTTTTCTATGGCGCCAACACCTATACCAGCACGTTGCAAATCGGTGACGCCACCTCGGTCGGTTACCTCTGCGTTCGCAACAGCGAGGGCCTCAGCGCCAACTCCGCCGGAACGGTCGTGATGGACGGAAGCCTTGTCCGTCTCGAGGTGGCGGGAGAATACAATACTCCCTTTACCATCAATGGAATGGGTGTTGTCGGAAGCGGCGGCGCCCTGCATTTGTATGGCAATGACGTCCACATCAACAATACCGTTACCTTGGCCACGGACTCCATGATCACCACCCGCGGCTCCGGTACTGTTTTGTACACGTCGATCATCAACGGAGTCATCGGCGAAAGCGGCGGCAGCCGAAAACTCACCATCGGAAACGTCTCCTACAACACCAGTGAATTGGTGCTGTCGGGCGTAAACACGTACACCGGCGGCACGGAACTGGCCGGCACGCACGTGACGTTGGATTCGTCCACGGGGCCTGCGTTGAAGGGAAAAATCACTTTTGTCGATCCCGCTACTTCCACTTGGGTGTCCCGACTCACTTTCGCGCAGGACGCGCAGTTGAACACGACCGACCTGCCCGTGGAGATCGATTTCCAGGGAACCGTGGCCGACAAGCAGTTTGTCGTTCTGAACGGGACGACGCAAACCGTCGCCGGATTGACCTGTGCGATCGACGGCACGAGCACGATCAATAATGCGTCCGCGACCCCCGGCAAACTGGTCATCAATACGGCGGGAAGTTCCGTTTACTCCTATACCGGGAAAATCGAGGACGGCTCGGGCGGCGGTGAACTGACCCTGGAAAAGACCGGAACCGGCACCCAGATTCTCATCGGCCCCGACGTGGCAAGCTTCGGCAAAACCGTGGTCTCCGGGGGTACGCTGCAATTGGGCGACGGGATCACGGCGACCCCGCTGGGCTCCACCGTGATCGACGTTCGGGGGACCGGTGTTCTCGACCTTTCCTATTATTCTGGCGGCTTTACGCTCGAGGGATCGAAAACCCTGCTCGGCTCGGGAGGAACGGTCGTCGGCGACGTGACGAACAGCGTTGCTTCGATGATCTCCGGCGGCGTCGTCGGCGGGCCCGGCATTCCCAACCAGGACGGCACGCTCAACTTTGCCAATAATCTGACGTGCGTCGAGGACGGCGTCACCCACTTCGATTTGTCCAACTCGCTGTCCACCGGTAATGATTTGATCACGGTGGGCGGAAATCTGGCCCTGAACGACGGCGCCATCATCGAAATCAATTTGACGAATGGATATCTGGCCGATGGCGTTTACCGGCTGTTCAATTACACCGGCTATTTCTCGGGCGTCCTGGCAAACCTCGACCTGGTGGGCTCGGCTTCCCAGGGGAGCCGATCCACTTACGACATCATCCAAGATGAGACCATTCCTGCCGACAAGTTCATTGGTTTGGACGTCACCTACGTGGCCCCCTTGGATTTGCTGTGGGGGGGCACCAGCACGGTGAATACGTGGGAAACGAAAAACGTCATGGATTGGAAAAGCCCCGTCTCGCCGCCGCCCAGCAGTCCCAATGAATATTTCTACAGTTTGGACACCGTGACGTTTGACAATACCGGATATGGCAATGTTCAATTGTCCGGGGAGTTGATTCCGGGACATATTACCATCGCCGACGGCACCACCCAGGACTACACCTTCGGCGGCAGCGGCGAGTTGACCGGAGACGGTGGGATCACCAAAGGTGGTTCGGGAAAACTGACAATCGCCAACACCGGCGGTTTCTCTATGAACGGAGATATCAATTTGAACGAAGGCACGCTGGCCTTCCAACTCAGCGGCGACGCCTCCGTGCCCAGTATCACCGGACCGGGCAGCCTGCGGATGGAGGGGACGGGCGTTTTAACCCTCAGCGGCGATAATTCCGGATTGACCGGGTCGATCACCATTGTTTCCGGCACGCTGAACGCCGGATCGGAGACCGCCTTGGGCGATGCGTCCGCCGACACCGTCATCAACGGCGGTACCTTGGACGTCAATGGGATGAATCTCAGCACCGAGCACGTCTTCGTGCAGGGCGGGGGCGCCGGCGGCAACGGCGCGATCACCAGCTCCAGCGCCGGCTGGCAAATCTATGCCCTGAACCATGTGACCGTCACCGGGACCGAGTTGACGCTGGGCTGCGATTCCAACACCGGGCGTTGGGACGTCCGCGGCACGGATGACGAGCACTTCGGCGACCTGGACGACAACCTCAACCCGGAGGACCGCATTACGCTGACCAAGAAGGGGGTTGGGACGGTCGGCTTCTCTTGGTGCAACGTGACGAGTAAACTCGGCGACATCAACATCGAGGACGGCATGCTGACCTTCGACGGCGGTTCGACCATGGGCGATATGACGAAGACCGTCACGATCTCCTCCGGCGGCACGTTCAGCTTTTGGGCCCCCGGTTATGAAATCACGAGGCCCATCGTCTCCAACGGCGGCCGTATTTCCAACGAAGGAGGCGGCTCCACCCCGGTCGTCCTGAGCGGGCCGATCACGATCAACGGCGACACTACGATCTCGACGGTTTCCGGCACGGTGACGGAAATCACCGCCGCCATCACCGGAACAAGCGGCTTGGTCAAGCAGGGCAGCGGCATCCTCCGGCTTCAAGGCGGCAACATGTACGCCGGAACGACAACGCTCGACGGCGGCACCCTCGTACTGGACTCCGCTTCCGGCTATGCCGTCCCCCACAATTTAATTTACGGAGACGTCAACAGCACGGTCGTTGAATTGAACCAGGGAGAGGAGAACGGCGGCCAAGCCCAAATGTCTCCCGACGCCACCATCACCTTCAGTGCTACCGCCTCTTCGCAATACCTTCGCATGCACGGCCATCAGTTGACCGTGGAAGGCATCGACGGGCTGGCCAGCTCCGACGGTCAGTATGCCATTGAAAACTACGGCGACACGGGTGAAAACGCTGTTCTGATCATCGACAATGCGTCCCCTCACAGCTACCGCGGCAAGATCCGCGACAATGGCGGCACCCTGGCCTTGGTTAAAAGGGGCACAGGCACGATGACCATCCTCGGCGCGGACTCCGGCGGCTACACCGGCGGTTTGACCATTGAGGAAGGAACCCTCTCCCTGGACGACGGTATGGGAGTTTATGGAACGCTCCCCGCCAAGGGATTGGTTCAGATCACCGGCGGCACGCTGGACATCGGCTCCAGCTACCATACCATCGCCGCCTTCCAGATGACCGGCGGCCTGCTGAACGGCTTCGGCTACCTAACCAACGACACCACCGACTTCGACCTCCAAGCCGGCACGATCAATGCCGTCCTGGATGGCACCGTCGGGCTGACTAAAACCGGACCCGGGACCGTCACCCTGACCAACTACAACAACTATTACGGACCGACCAAGATCCTCGAGGGGACCTTGGCCTTGTCCGGCTCCGCCTCGCTCAATTCCAGCATCAATATCCAACTGGCCGGGGGCGTCTTCGACGTTTCCGGACTGTATTCTCCTTACTACGTGGGCACTCAAACCCTCTCCGGCGACGGCGTCATCCGGGGATCGCTCAGCGTCAGCAGTTCCGGCGCCCTGAAGCCGGGAACCCCCGCCACCGCCGGTACCCTGGCCATCCAGTCCTATGGCGCCAGCAACGGCGATCTGGATATGCGCTTTACCTACGGTGCGACGTTAGGATTCAAACTGTCCGACGACGCCGCCGGGGCCAGCAGCGATCAGCTCACGGTCGCGGGTGCTTGGATGGCCGATAGCGCCAGCGTGACGTTGCAGGTCCATGCGCTCGACGCCGCCTATGATACGAGCCAGCCCTATACCCTGATGACCTTCGGGCCGTCCACCAACCTCTCGACCTCCCTGTTCACGTTCACCAACGACACACGGTATAGCTATACCCTCTCGTTGACGGGCGGAACCACGGGGACTCCCACGTCGGGAGCGCTGCAAATCGCATATTCCGGCACGGGACCGAAAGTCCTTACCTGGAACGACGCCAACGGCTTCAATCCCTACTGGGACAACACCAAGACCACGACCGTCTGGAAGGACAGCGGCAACAATGACGAGCAGTTCTACGAATTGGATGCCGTGGTCTTCGACAACAATTCAACCTATAGCAGCGTCACTATTTTCGGGATGGTCTATCCGTCTTCCGTAACCGTCAACAACGACGCCTCGCACAACTACGCCTTCAACGACGGGGGCGGCAAGATTTCCGGCGTTACCGGCATTTCTAAGTCGGGCGCCGGATCGCTGTCCATCTACACCAACAATGACTTCGCCGGCGAAGTGGCGATCACCGATGGGACAATCATCATCGGCACGCCCAACGCCCTGGGCGACACCGTCGGCGGTACCGTCGTCTCGGGCAGCGGCGCCTTGGACCTGCAAGACATTGATCTGGCTACGGACGAAGTGATCACCATCTCCGGCACGGGTTATTCCGGTCAAGGCACATTGATCAGCTCCGTGCCGAGTTCGTCCCCCTCGATCGGCCATTTAACACTCGCCGGCGATGCCTCCGTGGGCGGTAATGTGGGTACTCTGTATGTCACCGGCGCCGGCGACGGAAGCGTTAACGGCAACGGACACACGTTGACGAAAATCGGTGCGAATACCTTCCTCTTCCAAAACGTCGGCGAAACCAACTTCGGCGACCTCGTGGTCAACGAAGGACGGCTGTACTTCTGGGGTGACAGCACCCTGGGTAATGGCACCGTTACCATCGACAACGTTAACGCCGGCTCCGGCGGCAATGCCCAGTTGGTCTTCCGGGAATCCTCGGTCGTTTACGAAAATGATCTCATCGTCGGATCCAACGGCGGCCAGATCACCCTCTCCACGCTGGGAACCGTCACCTTCAACGGGGCCGTGGGTTCAAACTCCGGCACGCTGAATGGTACGCTGACCACCTCCGTCTCGGCCGACGACACCCTGACCTTGGGTCATAATCTCAGCGGTCCTGCGGGGCTGTCGAATATCTCCGCCGGCACCCTGGTGCTCACCGGCAATAATACCTACAGCGGAACCACCACCGTCTCGGCAGGGTATCTCAACCTGCAAAACACCACCGGCGGCTCAGCCATCCCGGGGAACATGGACATCGCCGGGACGGGCTCCAACGTGTACGTCACTCTCTACGAGGACGAACAGATCGCCGACTCGGCCGTCCTGACGTTCAGCAACTCGGCCAACTATGCCCGGTTCCTCTTGAACGGCCACACGGAAACCGTTGCCGGCATCTCCTGCTCCGACGAAAGAGGCGTCATCCAAGATGGAAATTTGATCGTCAACAACACCGACGACTACTTTTACAATGGCTATATTCGATATGAAGGCACCGTGACCAAACTCGGGCCCGGCACGCTGACCCTCAGCGGCGTCCATATCTACTATTACGACGGAACAACCGTCAGTGAAGGCAAACTGGTTCTGCAGGACACCACCCGCGACCTCTTCCTGCCGACCACCATCGTCAACAATGCCGAATTGGCTTTCGACACCCTGACGGCCAACGTTAATTTCAGCGGCCCGATCAGCGGTTCCGGAACCCTGCAGAAAACCGGACCGAACACGTTGACGCTCTCGGGCGCAAACTCCTGCGATTACACGGGCGTCACGCTGATCGACGAAGGACTCCTGCAACTCGACACCGGCACGTCGGTCACCCTGGCTGGCGGAATCACGGGCGACGGCGACTTGAGCGTGCTCGAGGGCACGTCGCTGACGTCTCCCAGCATCACGGTCGGCACCCTGACGATCGGCGGGAGCAGTGCGGTGGCCGCCTCGACCCAAGGCACAGCCCCCGTCCCCGAGCCGGCGACGTGGTGCCTGCTGCTCATCGGATTGTTGAGTTTAACCGTGGTGCGGTTATTCGGCAAACGCCGATAGAACAACCTCCGGAACAGCGAAGTGGTTTTTCAGCGGTAGCTGCGAAGGACGGGCAAGGAAACTTCCTTGCCCGTCCCTCCGGCGTTTAGCAAAAACCCTCACGGATTGTTGGAAATTTTGGTGAAGCCAATTTGCCTCCCTCGAAATTTTCACTTTGTGGAAATCTTGCTCACCTGGGACGGCAAACAACCGTTTGTTGAAAAACCTCCGAAGGAGGAATAAACTGCTCGTGATCGTCCGGAAGCTTGGCGCCCTCGTGCGGAGACAAGCTTTCCGAAACCATAAATCAGGACGGATTTTTTTCTGAATTCACTCTCTTTTCGTATCGAGGTAGCGTAGTTGGTGTTGAACTGACTGAGGGACGGACGCGACGGCACGGGTCCAAAGATTGCTCAGGGTAACTGAGAATGGAACCACCGGCGGCCTTTTTCCCGAGACGCTGCCCTGTTGGTCGTGTCCCTCATCGTCTCTTGGCGTTCCTGACAGCGGCGGCGCGCCGCGGCAGAACCCGCCATCTTCTGGCGGTTCCGCGTGGTTGACGCCAGTGAACTATCGACAAATATTTCATTTTGGGAGATCAAACATGATGCGCAACAAACTATTCTGGACACTTCTCATCGTCGCGGGCCTGTTCGCCTTGCCCGCGGCCGTCCACGCCGATTTGGTCTGGGATGCCATTCCCGACAACAGCGGCGTCGACGAAGGCGCTGGAACGTGGCAAAACAACGACGCCTCCTATAAGAATTGGACTGCGGATGGGGGAGCGACCAATCAGGTCTGGGACAACAGCAATCCCACCATCGCCCAATTCGGGAACACCTATTCCACTTCCGAGTACGACATTGACATCGATGCCAATGGAGTTACCTCTACGGGCCTCCGGTTCTACCGTGAATATCGGATTGGCCAGAACACCCCGGACAGCGTTATCACGCTCCAAGGCGTCGATAATGGCACAGAGAAAGTGGCGAATATCATCGCCAACGCCCGTGGTGAATTCTATTGCAATATGACCAATTCTGCCGACACCGACAAAGTGGTGATCCGTTCCGACGACACAGGCGCAACGGATTACATCGAATGGGGCGGCGTCGGCAATTATAGCTGCGTGGTCCAAATCGGCGACGACACAGGCGCGCCGGAATTCGCCATGAGGCCCATGGTCTATTCGCCGACCGCCATCAACGACAATTGTCCGGAAGTACGCGTGATGCCCAACAGCCAGTTGTACCTCCGAACGGCTCACGTCTTCAACGCTCCCTTAACCCTCATGGGAACGGGGTATGGCGGCACAATGGCGCTCTATCTGTACACCAATGAGAGCGGATGGGGTGGGGACATTACGCTGGCCGGTGACGTATTAATCACCTCGCGAGCAGACAGGGCTGCCACAACTAGCAGCAGAACCTATCTTAATGGAGATATTAGTGAAACTCCCGGTGAGCCAAAGAGTCTCACTATCGATAATGTCTCTTACTGCAGTAACACGGAATTGACCGGTACGAACACCTATACGGGGGACACGATCATCCGCAACAACGTTACCGATCCGAACATTGTCGCTGCATACACGATCTTCTTAAAATCCACCGGCTCGATCGCTTATTCACGAGCCATTGACATCGGCGCTGGCGCGGCATTGGACGTCACCGAACAGGCCGGCGGCTGGTCGTTGGGTGCTTCGGCCGCTCAAGTCCTCAAGGGCAACGGCTCCGTGGTCGGCGACGTGATCGCCGCTACCGACGGAACCATCGCCCCGGGTGATAGCATCGGAACCCTGACCATCACCGGCAACTTGGCCCTGGGCGGAACGCTGGAAGTCGAATACGACGGCGCCGCCGCCGGTCAGATGATCGACCTGTTGGCCGTCGATGGCGATTTGGATCTGACCAACGCCACCTTCGATTTCACCCAACTCGCGGGTGGTTCCGCCCTGACCGGTGAGCCGCACGTGTTTGTCACCTACACCGGCGTCCTGACGGGCGCCGCCGCGGCAATGCCGCCGGCGGGATACCAAGTCGATTACAACACCGCCGGTCAAATTGCCTTGACCGTCGTTCCGGAACCGGCCACCTGGTTGTTGTTGCTCCTGGTTGGTTTGACCCTGGCGGTTTACAAATGCCGAGAAGCCTAAAAAGGCAGATTGATATGCGTATAATGCCAGAGGGAGGGAATGCGCGCTATTCGCGCATCCCTCCTTTTTATTGTTGCGTCAGGCATGACGCGACAGCGTCATG
>JAFGPV010000093.1 GCA_016936015.1 Pirellulales bacterium | reverse complement strand
GCTGTCGTGGCCTTTGCCGTAGGCGCGGCTGGTGGGCAGCAGCTCGTCGAGGCTGATGTAGACCATGATGCCCGCCACGCCGCCGAAGAGGATGCCCATCACCTGCGGCGGGATGACGCCGGAGGGGCCGCCGACGAAGAACCAGAGCGCAACGTAGGCGATCACCGCGCCGACCGGTTCGGCCAGGCCGCTGAAGAAGGAGTAGAGGAACGCCTTCTTCCGGTCGCCCGTGGCGTAGAAGATGGGCACCGAGACGCTGATGCCCTCGGGAATGTTGTGCAGGGCGATGGCGATGGCGATGGCCACGCCGAGACTGGGACTCTGCAGGGCCGCCAGGAACGTCGCCAGGCCCTCGGGAAAGTTGTGGATCGTAATCGCCAGGGCGGTGAATAGTCCCATCCGCATCAGCTTGTGGTGATGGGCGGTGTGGTCGTGGGCGCCGGGCGGGGCGACTTGGGGCTGCCGGGCGACGGCCTCGAAGTCGGGCAGGGGGGCGGTGGGGTCGTGCAGCGGGGCCGTCTCGGCCTCGGTGTGTGTCTCGTGCGGATTCTCGGCCGAAGGGATCAGGTTGTCGATCAGCCCGATCAGCAGAAGGCCGCCGAAAAACGATCCGGCATTGATCCAATCGCCCCACGGCGCTCCGTAAGCGGCGTTCAGGGCGTCGACGCCCTTGTAAAAGATCTCGATGAACGAGACGTACAACATCACGCCCGCCGAAAAACCGGTCGAGACGGAGAGGAAGCGGTAATTGGTCCGCTTGGCGGCAAAGGCGATGACGCTTCCCACCCCGGTGGCCATGCCGGCGAAGAGCGTCAAGCCGAGGGCTATCCAGACGTTGGGCGTCATGGCGGCATTGTAGCTTGTCGGGGACGTTCTCACTAGAGCAGGAGGCCGGACATTCTTGTCCGGCGGGAACGAAACGGACGGGAATATGAGACAGACAGGAATGTCTGTCCTCCTCGTTAAAGCGGCAGGACGCCGCTTCTCCATGAAAATTCTGGGGGGGTGGCCAAAAAGCAATATTGATTTCTCCGCGGCTATGTTATATACATACGTTCACTATGAGTCACGCGACGACCGCCGGGAACGTGCAGAAACTGGCACAGTTGGAAAAGGCCCTGGCCGAATTGCTGGCCGAGGTCCTGCGGCGCGGGTTTTTCGGCACCGCGGAGATCCAGGTCAGCATCCAGGACGGGACGATCCAGCACATCCGGCGGAAAGTGGAACGGGTGGAGAAATAAACTTCGTTTGTCGTTCGTCGTTTTCGACCAACGACCGACCACCAACGACGAACCATTTCGCCCTCACCCTAGCCCTCTCCCGGAGGGAGAGGGGATTTTTAGGAGACACAAACCGATGACCGAAATGCTTCAGGAATTTTGCGATTCGCGGGGCGTGCGGATGCGGGTGGACCGCCAGGCGGGGGTGATCCGGGGAGTAAAGATCCTCGGGCTCAGCTCGCGCAACGGGCGGACGTATCCCGATGAGACGCTGGCCCGGGCCGTGGCCCTGTACGAGAACGCCAAGGTGAACGTGAATCATCCCAAGGGTTCGCCCTTAGCGCCGCGGGATTATCAGGACCGGCTGGGCGCAATTCGAGACGTGGCGGTGCGGCCGGGCGAGGGACTGTTCGCCGATTTGCACTTCAACCCCAAGCACGCCCTGGCCGAGCAATTGGCCTGGGACGCGGAGCACGCCCCGGAGAACGTGGGCTTCTCGCACAACGTCGAGGCCCGGACGGCGCGGCGCGGCGGGCAGGTGGTCGTCGAGGCGATCGTCCGCGTGCAGAGCGTGGACCTGGTGGCCGACCCGGCCACGACGCGGGGACTGTTCGAGGAGGCCGGACATTCCTGTCTGGCTCAAGAGACAGGCAGGAATGCCTGTCCTCCCCTTGATCATTGTCCGCCGCGGACGCCGGAGATGCTCCTGGAGCAGTATCCGGAGCTGGTGGAAGAGATCCGCCATGAGGATGCCGCGGAGATCGAACGGCTCCGCACGGAGGTCAACCGGCTTTCCGGCCGGGAGAAGGAGCATCAGAAGCAGGAACTGCTCCGCCGGCTCTTGAGCGAGCAGCGGTTGCCCGCTCTGGAGAGCGCCGATCCGCAGGCGCAGGCGATTGTCAGCCCGGCGTTCGTGGCGACGGCGTTGGCGGCGGAGGATGAAAACGCGATGCGCGAACTGGTGGAGGAGCGGGCGCGATTGGTGCAGAACCTCCGCCGGGGGATGGCCGGGAACCACGCGGCCGGCGCCGAGGGCGTCTCCGCATCGGCCAAGCCGGTTTCGCGGAACCAGAATGCGGCGATTCTTCCGCTTCCCGGCGATACCAAGGCGTTTGTGGAAGCGATTACGTAAGAGTAGCGTCACCGAGACCACGTAAGGTGGGACAAGCGGAGCGCAGTCCCACAATAAAATAAAACCAATCACACGCGGTGGGACTTCGCTTCGCTTGTCCCACCCTACTAACATCAACAAAATTCGAAAGGGAGAATCACTCATGGCAGACAAAATGCGATGGCGTTACGGCGATACGAATCCCGTGATCGCGGCCGTGGATGCAAGCACGGTGATCGAGATCGGCGACCTGATCTATCAGGACGTCGACGATGCGCGGCCGGCTTCCAGCCAGGTCGACCAGGGGAGCGAGGAGACGAACCAGGAATACTTCGCACTGCGGTTCCTCGGCGTGGCAATGCAGCGGAGTCGGGCGGACGAGACCACGCCCATCCGCGTTGCCACGACCGGCGTGTTCGAGTTCGATTGCCCCAGCGACACCTTCGAACTGGGCGATTTTGTGGGGCCGGACGAGCATGCACTGGGCAACGCCCTGCTCAGCCAGCAAGTCGCCAAGGTGGCCGAGAGCAAACTGGCCGTGGGCCGGGTGACGAAGCGCCAGGCCGTGGCCGCTACCAGCGTGCTGATCGACATCCGTTCGACCGTTATGACCGGCGGCGTCCAGGGCGGCAGCTCCAGCGGGACGTAAAGCCCAAGGACGGCGACGACTGGTAAAGTGTTTTTTACTGCAAACCTATTAATCAAGGAAAAAAACCCATGAGAGCCATCAAATATCGCGAACTGAAACGGATGTACGAGGCCGACGGCGCGGAGAAGACCGTGCGGCACTTGCAGGAGGCGTTGGAACAGGGCCACTTGAAGGCGGAGGATTTCAGCCTTCGGGAACTGGCCGAGGTGACGCTCAGCCCCGAGCGGGTCCGGGGGATGGATCCCCGCGGCGGCGGCGCCGTGCTGCTGGAGGCCGACGAGGGGACGGACTTTACCGCCTTCTCGAACCTGACCGGGCAGGTGATCCGGGCCAAAGTTTTGGAGGCGTACACGCAGGAGGCGTTCGTCGTCTCGAAGCTGGCCGACACAATTCCCACCCGGCTCGACGGCGAGCGGATCCCCGGCGTGGGCCGGATTGCCGACCAGGCGGACGAAGTCGCGCCCGGCATGCCCTACCCGCACTTGGGGCTGGGCGAGGATTACATCGAGACGCCCCAGACCACCAAACGGGGATTCATCGTACCGGTCACCAAGGAGGCGATCTTCTTCGACCGCACGTACCTGATCCTCCAACGGGCCGCCGAAGTCGGCGAGATCCTCGGCCTGAACAAGGAAAAGCGGCTCCTGGACCTGCTGATCGGCCAAACGAACAACTACAAGTGGAAGGGCGTATCCTACAACACCTACAGCGCGACCGGCACGGGCACGGCGCCCGACGGCGACTGGGTCAACGAGCTGGACCGCGAGTTGGTCGACTGGACCGACGTGGACGCCGCCGAGCAGCTCTTCGCCGACATCCTGGACCCGAACACCGGCGAGCCGGTGCTGATTCAGGCAACCACGGTGCTGGTCACCCCGGCCTATCGCCACGCGGCGCACCGCGTCTTCAACGCGGCGGAGATCAGCTACAGCGAAAGCGGCCGGAACACCGCCACCACGGCGGCCAATCCCTTGGGAAATTATCGCGTGGCGGAGAGCCGGCTGGCGTATCGCCGCCTGCTGGGCGCCGGCCACACGGCCGAAGACGCCAAGAAATGGTGGTTCATCGGCGATTTCCGC
>JAFGPV010000092.1 GCA_016936015.1 Pirellulales bacterium | reverse complement strand
CCGGCGCGGCTCCGGTTCCCGAACCGAGCACCTGGATCCTCCTGATCCTGGCCGGTCTGGGCGGGCTTGCGGCCGCTCGGCGGCGGAAATAGTAGTTAATAATTCCCCCACTTCAGTCCCCCGGCGACTCGCCGGGAGTTAAGCGGGGATAAGGGATAATTAAAACCCGGAAACTGCCTGTCGGGAAACCGGCAGGCAGTCTCCTTTTCTTGATCGAGATCGTAGAAGCGGCATCTTGCCGCTTCATACCGATACGGATGCCCCCGCCCCATAGCGCGGCAAGATGCCGCGTCCACATTACCCCGCCCCTATCCGAGGGCATATTTTTCCCAGGGGGCATTCCTCACATTGAGGTTTCCGGGCCTTGCAGATCTGCCGGCCGTGGTGGATCAGACGATGGCTGAAATCGATCCATTCTTCCTGCGGTAACTGTCCCATCAGGTCCTGCTCGATTTTTTCCGGATTTTTTTCGGCGCTTAGACCCAGCCGATGGGCGATCCGGGCAACATGAGTATCGACCACCACGCCCGAGGAAATACGGTAGGCGGTCCCGAGCACGACGTTGGCCGTTTTCCGGCCGACTCCGGGCAGTTCGACGAGTTCCTCCAGCCTGCGGGGTACCTTTCCGCCATGCCGCTCCAGGAGGGCTTCTGAGCACCCCTTGATCGACTTGGCCTTATTACGGAAAAAGCCGGTGCTCTGGATGTCCCGTTCGAGTTCCGCCAGCGGCGCCCGGGCGTAGGCGGCGGCATCGGGGTATTTCTTGAAAAGCGTTTTGGTGACCTGATTGACCCGCTGGTCGGTGCACTGGGCCGAGAGGATCGTGGCCACCAACAGTTCCAGCGGGGTGCGGAAGTGCAGGGCGCAGGCGGCGTCGGGATACTGCCGGCGGAGGATTTGAACCACTTGGGACGCAAATCGCTTCTGCGGAGAAGAGATTGTCATCAGAAGGCCTCCGGCCGCGGTTTGGACTCTATGGAATGTGACTTGAACGCCCCGCGACGGCGGTCGCGGCGGTGGAACAAGGCGGGAACCTATTTATTCCTGACTTCCCATAATCTGGCGTCTTGGCGAGGCCTGTCAAGGGCTTTTCATTGGCCGGTTGGAAAAGGGCTGCGTATAATGATAGGTAGAGCAACTTCTCTGTGAAAAACCACTTTCCCCAATGCTGAATGGCCGCCTTTGAAGAATTGACGTTCTCGATCGAGAGTTTTACGGGGACCGTCCGTGTGTTCCCGCTGCCGAATCTGGTGCTCTTTCCGCACGTGATGCAGCCGCTGCACATTTTCGAGCCGCGGTACCGGGCGATGCTCGAAGACGCCTTGGCCGGCGACCGGTTGATCACGATGGCCCTCTTGGCCCCCGGCTGGGAGCGGGATTACGAGGGGCGGCCACTGTGGTATCCGGCGGCCTGTCTCGGCTGCGTCACCACCTCTTGCCGCCTGGCCGACGGCACGTACAACCTCCTGCTCTTGGGACTGAAACGGGTGAAATTGCTGGGCGAACTGGCGCCGCGAAGCGCATTCCGCGAGGCGAAGGTCGAGATCTGCGAAGACGTCTATCCGCTCCAGGAGTCGCCGTGCCACGCCGCGCTGCAGCGCCGGCTCCGCGAAGCCTTGTTGCAGATCGTCCCCTCCCTGCCCGAAGTCGGGGAACAACTCGACCAACTGCTCGACGGGGACGTCCCGTTGGGATTGTTGACCGACGTGCTCGGCTACATGGTCGATATCCCGCTGGAGCGGAAGCACGCCCTGCTGGCCGAAACAAACGTCTACCGCCGGGCAGAAATGTTGCTGGAGCAGATCGCCTCGTTGCCCGGCAACAGAGCCTACGGCCGTTTTCCCCCGCTCTTCAGCAGCAATTAACGCCGTGGCTGCGCCGCGTCTTGACCGGACCGGCATCTGGTTTTAGGATGAATGTTCCTTCAGGAACGTCACTCCCTCCGGTGATTGATCCTCAGAAATCCAATAATCCATTGTCCGACGCCCCGGGATGGCAATTCCGGGGAAAATTGCGTTGTCCCACTCCCCCGGGACCGCCGTCCCGGGGCGTCAATGCAACATCGACAACCTGAGGATCAATCAACGGACAGCAACAGCCGGAACTTCACGAACGAGAAAAAACCATGGAAAACAGTCCTGATCCGGGCGCGGCGACGCACGGCGATCTTCCGGAAAAAAACGCCGCCGCCGAGGGCGAATCGCTGCCGGGTTTTACCCAAGCGGTGGACCAGACGCGGATCCGCCGCGCCGTACGCGAAATCCTTTGCGCCATCGGCGAAGATCCCGACCGGGAAGGATTGCGCGAGACGCCCGGCCGCGTGGCCCGGATGTACGCCGAACTGTTCGGCGGCCTGCACGTCGATCCCCGGCAACACCTGAAAAAATTCTTCACTGAAACCTGCGACGAAGTGATTCTCGTGCGGGACATCGGTTTTACCAGCATGTGCGAGCACCATCTGTTGCCGTTTACGGGCAAGGCCCACGTGGCGTACCTGCCGCGGCAGCGGGTGATCGGGTTGAGCAAGCTGGCCCGGGTCGTGGACGAAATCGCCCGCCGCCCCCAGGTCCAGGAGCGGATGACCGAGCACATTGCCAACATCCTGGAGGAGGAGTTGCAGGCCAAGGGCGTGGCGGTGGTGCTGGAGGCGGTGCACACCTGCATGACGATCCGCGGGGTCCGCAAGGCCGGTTCGCTCTGCGTGACCTCCGCCATGAAGGGCTGTTTCCGCAATAAATCCTCGACCCGCGCCGAGCTGATGACCCTCATGTACGGCGATCATCAGCGGAATTTTTCCTAATCCGAAAAAGGTGACCGGCGCCTTTTTTTCACCTCAACATAATGCCCCCCCTCGATCAATTCCGCCAACGGATTCAGGACGATTTGCGGGGCCTGGTGACGGGCGACGTCTGCGGCGACGATCTTTTTTTACACCTCTACGCCAGCGACGCGAGCATCTACGAAATCTGCCCGCCGACGGTGGTTCGTCCCCGCTCGACCGCCGACGTGGCGGCCTGCGTCCGCTACGCCCGGCAGCAGCGGCTGCCGCTTATCGCCCGGGGCGCGGGCACCGGCGCCGCCGGCGGGTCGCTGGGCGAGGGCCTGGTGCTGGATTTCTCCACGCATCTCCGCCGGATTATCCGCTCCGATCCCCCGCTGGTCCGCATCCAGCCCGGCGTAGTGTGCGAACGGCTCCGCGCCCACCTCCGCGTGCACGGGTGGACTTTCGGCCCCGAGACGTCCCGCGCCGAGGCCACGACCATGGGCGGAATGGTCGCCGTGGACGCCTCGGGAAGCCGCTGGCTCCGCTACGGTTCGATCCGCGACCGCCTCGTCGGCGTGCAGGCGGTGCTGGCCGACGGCGAGATCTTCGACTTCGGCCGCGAGCCGCTCTCCGGCGGCGAGAGCACCAGCACCATCCCCCGGAAACGCGAAATCATCAATCGCCTGGCGGCGCTGCTTGGCGACAACGCCGAATTGATCCGCAGCCGGCGTCTGAAAAGTCCGATTCACCGCTGCGGGTACACGCTCGACGGCGTGCTGGGCGACGGTTGGCTCGACGTCGCCCGGTTGCTGTCGGGTTCGGAAGGTACGCTGGCGTTGTTCACCGAGATCACGCTCTCCGCCGACCCTCCGCCGGGGCCGCGCGGCGCGCTGCTCCTGCTGTTCGACGGCCTGGAAAAAGCGGCCCGCGCCGTACCCGGCATCCTCCAGTATCAACCGACCGCCTGCGAACTGATGGACCGCCGGCATCTGACGCTGGCCCGGGAAACCGAAGTCCGTTTCGACGTCCTGATCCCCGCCGAAACGGAAGCCCTGCTGCTGGTCGAATTGGAGGACGAAAATCCGGCGCAGCTCTTGAGCCGCCTGCGGGCGCTGGCGGCGGAGATGGGACCGGAAAACCGCCAGGCCTTCGCCGTTCGGCAGGCCGTGGAATCCGACGACGTCGAATTGCATTGGGAGCTGGTGCGGCGGATCCCCCCGGCATTGCACCGGCTGAAAGGCCCCGCCCGGCCGCAATCGGCCCTCGGCGACGTGGTGGTCCCCACGGAAGTCCTGCCGGAGTTCCTGCTCCGCGTCCAAAACCTCTTCAAACGCCTGCAAGTCACGGCGACGTGCTTCGCCCACGCCGGGCAGGGACAGATCCGCTGGCAGCCGTTTCTCGATCCGCACCTGCCCGAGGACCGCGACCGGCTCCGCCGGCTGGCCGATGAATTGTACACGGAGGTCTTCGACGTCGGGGGCGCCCTGGTCGGCGAGCACGGCTACGGGCTGAGCCGCACCGAGTTTCTCCGCCGCCAGGCCGGACCGCTGTACGACGTCTTTCGAGAAATCAAGCGGATCTTCGATCCGGAAAATCTGCTCAGTCCCGGCAAAATCATCAGCGACGCCCCGTCGTCCTTCCTCGAAAACCTGGCGCCGCCGTTCTGGGGCATGTCCCCCGCTATCTCCCTCTCCCACCGGGAGAGGGCCGGGGTAAGGGCAGAGGCAGAGAATAACTCCGGCCCTCACCCTAACCCTCTCCCAGAGGGCGAGGGGAAAACCGGCATGCGCGATCTGGTCGAGCTGCAATTGGATTGGAAGCCGGCGCCGCTGGCCGAAGTGGTGGTCGATTGCAACCGCTGCGGGATCTGCCGCACCCAAGCTCCCGAAACGCGGATGTGCCCGATCTTCCGTCTGGCCCCCTGCGAAGAGGCCTCGCCCCGGGCCAAGGCCAATTTACTCCGCGGCATCCTCAGCGGCGCCGTGGACCTGGAACAACTGCAAAACGACACCTTCAAAGAAATCGTCGATCTCTGCATCCACTGCCACGCCTGCCGCCTGGAATGCCCGGCGGGCGTGGACATCCCCCGGCTGATGCGGGACGGCAAGGGGGCCCACGTGGCCGCCGGCGGATTGCGGATCGCCCAGTGGACGATGAGCCGTCTCGACCTGGTGGCGGCGTTTGCCAGCGTGATCAGTCCCGTGGCGAACTGGGCGCTGGGTAACCGCCAGATTCGCTGGCTGCTGGAAAAAACGCTGGGGATCGCGCATGGACGAAAGCTGCCGACGGTCGCCCCGCGGAGTTTCCTGCGTCAAGCGGTCCGCCGCCGCTGGAACCGGCCGGTCCGCCACGGTGGGCCGAAAGTGCTCTATTTCGTCGATCTGTATGCGAACTTTTTCGATCCGCAATTGGCCGAGGCCCTGGTGTCGGTCCTCGAACACAACGGCGTGTCGGTGTACGTTCCCGACGGACAACGGGCGGCCGGAATGCCCTCCATCGCGCTCGGCGCCCTGGACCACGCCCGGGATCTGGCCTCCCAAAACATCATCCTGCTGGCCGAGGCCGTCCGCCAGGGCTACGAGATCCTGGCCTCGGAGCCGGCTGCGGCGCTCTGCCTCCGCCGGGAGTATCCCCAACTGTTCGACGAGGACGACGCCCGGCTCGTGGCCGATCATTCCCACGAGGCCTGCGCCTACCTCTGGAAACTCCACACCCGGGGAAAGTTGCAACTCGATTTCCATCCCCTGCAACTGACGTTGGCCTATCACACCCCCTGCCACTTAAGAGCACTGCAAGTCGGCACGCCGGGAAAAAACCTGTTGGGCCTGATTCCCGGCCTGCGGATCCATCAACTCGAAGAGGGCTGCTCGGGCATGGCGGGCACCTTCGGCCTGATGCACAAGAATTACCGAAGCAGTCTCCGCGCCGGACGGCGCTTAGTGGGCCGGCTCCGCGATCCAGCCTTCCAGGCCGGCGTGACCGAGTGCAGCACCTGCAAGCTGCAAATGGAGCAAGGCGCCGAAAAGCCGACGCTCCATCCCCTCAAACTCCTCGCCCTGGCCTACGGCCTGATGCCGGAAGTCTCGCACCAAATCGCCGAATCCCTCGACCTGCGAAGGAAAAAGACCGCTCACTAAGCCGGTTGTCTTCTGCCGGCGCCGCCGGGCATGCGCCGAGCGCGTCCGCAACCGCTTCACCTCGGGAATCGGCCAAGGTCCCGGCTCAGAGGAACCGGAAAAGATCGACTTCCGGCCGCGCCGTCGCGGGACCCGGAGAGACTGGTTTTTTCTTTTCCGGCCGCTCGGTCGCCCACCACGTCTGCCGGAACGGTTCCGGATCGCCGAAAACGTCCTGGAACACCTCCCGGCGGGCGGACTGGCTGATCGCGGCGACGATCTGGGGACGGGAGATCAACGCTGTTTTCGTCAATTCCCCGGCGATGCTCTCCACGGCGGCTTTTCTCGGCAGCGCAACCGACTGCGGCTCTGCCTTTTCAGGCTCCGAGGAGGACGTCGGAGGAGTGATCTCCGGCAGTTCAACCTCCATCTGGCTGAAGAGGAGTTCGCAAACACCGACGGGGACAACGCGATCTGCGCTTATCCCCTGCAAGACATCGGAGGAAACCGAATCGGTGGGAACCGCTGCAAATTCTTCCGTCGGCACGGCCGCCGCCGGAACGGGATTTTCTGGATGCGGGGACGCCGAGATTTCCGCGGCGTCCGGCGAGATCGCCTCTTCCCCGCCGCCGCCGATGGTCAGCGTACCGGTGGTGATGCTGGTTGTCGTCAGCACGGCGCCATTCTCGACCGTCACCGCGGTCGTCGGCTGGGCGGATGATCCGATGCCCCCGGTGAACACCCCGCCGCCCAGGACCAGGGTCGCGCCGGTGCAGGAATTCTCGCCGGTCAAGGTCAGCGTGCCGCCGCCGTTTTTCGTGATTCCCCCCTCGCCGCCGATGGAAAGCGCCACGAGGTTCTCCGAGCCGGCCGGAGCGTTGTCCGTCAAACCGCTGGTCAACGCGACGGCGTTGCCCTCCAATTGATATCCGCCGCCTTCGAGAATAATCGCGTCAAAAACCGTTCCCGGATCAAAATCGTTGTCGATCACGTCCCCGGAGCCTGCGGGAAAAATCAACGTTCCTCCCGCCATTGGCAACAGGTCGTCGTCCCAGTTTTCCGGCGTGGTCCACAAACCGTCCGTTCCGCCGCCGTCCCAGATGCACGTCGTATCCCGGAGGACAAGCTCATAATCCTCGACCTCGCCGTCCTCCGCCGCGCCGGTCGGCGCCAGGCCGCCCGCCGTGCTTAGCCGGAACCGGGCGTAGGTCGCGCCCAATTCCACGTTCGCCCCGGTGTCCCGGGGAATCGTAAAGGAGAGGGATTGCACGCCGTTGGCGGCGCCCAAATCGAAGTTGGCGAAAATCTGCTCGTCCGGATCGTCCCAGTCGCCGTCACGGTTGAAATCCACCCAGGCGTCCAACCGGTTGGATGACCCGGCATTTTCCAGATCGACCTCCACCGTGGCGGAAGTGTTGGGCAAACGGTCCGAAACATAGAGCGTCCAATTGATAAACGCGACGCCGTCTTCGTCGTCGGGTGCGCCGTCCAGATCGTCGCCGTCGGCAGGGACGGTCGGCTGGCCGTCGTCTTCCGGATCGCGGTTCTCGCCCAACGTGGGACCGACCGCGTTGTGCCAGGCGCCTGCGTCGGCAAGGAGGGTGGGATAACTGCCGGAAAAACCGCTTTGGGCCGAGGTCGGCGCGTCGCCGAAATCCCGGTCGCCGGGATCGCCCATGCTGTGGGGGCGCAGCGTGGGATCGCCCTGCATGGTCATGCCGTAGAACCAATCGACCATCCAATCCTGACTGGGATTATCGGTGGGGACGGCATAGAGGTCGAACCAACTTTCAAACGCCTCGCCGACGCTGGCGTTGGCGGCCTGCGGGGAATAGTAATCCGAGAAGTAAAGCATACTGCCGGTCTTGGTGCTCCCCACGGCGTTCAAACCGTAATCGCCGCCATAAACGTAGGTGCCGATGAGGTGGTTGCTCTCGGTAAATCGGGCGGAGGAGCAATTGAACATGTTGTAGAAGCCCGGCCGCGGATTGGCGGCCAGGATCTCCGTGTTATAGACCGTCCCCCCGCCCGTGCCGCTCACGGAGTGCCCTTGAGGCCAAGAGTGAATGCACTCGAGAATCGACTCGTAGTCTTGATCCAAGGCGTTCATGTAGGCGGCCTTGGTGGTCTGGCTCGTGGAGTTGATCACCAAGTATTCGTCGTACAGCCCGTCCATCTGTTCGGCGCCCCAAGAAGACCAATCGTCGTCGGCGAAGACGATGCCTCGGTCCTGATAGGATAGCAGCCCCGTACGATAGGCGTGGACCTTGGCGAAATACTCGTTGATCAACGTGGTCTCGCTTTTCCCGGTCAGGCCGAGATTGCCCGTGGTGATCCGCGAGACGTAGATCTCCGGTCCTACGTCGCCGCTGCCCGCAGTGTGGTAGTCCGGTCCGTGGGCGTTCAGCGTGTACTGGCCGTCGAGGTCCATGAAATAGAGGTCGTGGGGATAGGTGGATTCCGCGGGAGTTTCATTAAAGTTATCCTCGGTCGTGAACATGACGTAAGGCAGATCGCCGACAAACAGGGCGCCTTCGATGGACTTTGTGGTCCATTCATTTTGCAAATCCGCGCGGAGTGCCGCGGCATTGCCCGAAAATTCCTTCACCAAAACGGAATAGCCCTCGTCGGTCAGATCGGCGACGTATACATCCAGAGATGCCCCCATGCCGGCCAACAGCCCCGGCTCGACGTAAACGTCAAAATTCCCGCTGCCCGGAACCGGCGGCGTGGACGGCTGCGGATCCCCATCGGTCGTCCGGTCCAAATCGAGGTTCCGCAGCGAACTTGGACCGCCGCCGTCGATCCATGCCGTATCGACCAGGAAATTCTCGCCATCCACGGCGTTCCCGACGCTCAACAGCCTCCGCTCCTCCAATCCCTCCAGTCCCAGCGTCCGGGTGAAAGTCCGGCGAGAAGCCACATCGCGGGACGCTCGTTGACCCCAGCGGAAAGAATCCATCTTCCGGCCTTGAAAGACTGGGATCAATTGGAAAAACCTTCTCATGGCGCTCTCCTTAATGAGACGGGGATTCGTACAAGAAAATCACGCGAGTCGGCGCGTGGGCATCCTCGGAAAGAGTCGGGGAGTAACAATTACGTAGAATATAACACCCCTTCCATAGTTGTCAACTAACCACACGACAGAGGCATGTCTTCCTGCTTTTTTCCTCATTTCAACTCTTGCGGCTCTGCAACTCCCAGTCGTTTGCGGCCCGAGGCGGGCAAATGCCCTCCATACGGAGGTCTACCAAGCTGATTCAATCCTCGCAGGACGTTCTTTTCCTGAGACTCGAAAAGGCGTCGGTCGATGGCTCAAAAAAGCGGCAGGGAGGCGCTTTATTGTGTTCTTCCTATCTCGTAGGATATATTCTGAATACCATCGTCCCTGCCGTGGCGAAGGACGGTCCGGTTTCCCTACCCCATGTATCTTGCTTCAGAGGTTCCCATGAGTTTTTCAACGTGGTTTCGGCATTTCTGGATAGCAGTCTTTTTCGGGGGAGCGTTCGGAATGATCTCTCCGGCCTTTTGCGAAGACCAGCCCAACCCGCCCAAATCAGGGGAACCGACGAATGGCGTTTGGCTCGAAACATTGGATCTCGGCACGATCGTCCAGGATTGGGGAAAACCCCAGGCGATTGTCTCGGTGGAAAACCATCCCTTGAAAATCGGCGGCCAGGCATTCGAACACGGCGTGGGCACCCACGCCAACAGCCAGTGGCGGATCGATCTGAAGGGCGCGGCGACGACGTTTCTCGCCCTGATGGGCGTCGATGATGACACCGAAGGGAAAGGAATCGTCAAATTCGAGGTCTGGGTCGACGGCAAGCTGGCCGCCGAGAGCGGCTTGATGAAAGGGGGCGACAAGGCAAAGCAAATCCAGGCCGACCTGACCGGCGCTAAGGAAATGGTCCTCCTGGTGACCGATGCCGACGGCAACATCAACTTCGATCACGCGGACTGGGCGGCTGGTTTCATTGTACTTCAACCCGGCGGCGCCAAGCCGGAATCGGTAAAATTCCCCGAACCGCCGCCGCCGGTCCTGGCCCGCGACGACTCGCCCTTGCCCGCCATTCACGGGCCGCGGATCGTCGGCAGCACGCCCGGCCGGCCGTTCCTGTTTCTCATTCCCGCCACCGGCGAGCCGGCCTTGATCTACGCCGCGAAAAATCTGCCCGAGGGACTGAAACTCGATCCGTATACCGGAATCATCTCCGGCTCGCTGAAACAGGAGGGGACGTCTGACGTCGAATTGGAGGTCCGCAACGCCCGCGGAAAAACCCGCCGCAAACTGACTATCGTCGGCGGCAAGCACAAGCTGGCCCTAACGCCCCCGATGGGCTGGAACTCCTGGAACTGCTGGGCCGGCGCCGTCAGCGACGACAAAGTCCGGGCCGCCGCCGACGCGATGGTCCGCAGCGGTCTGGCCGCCCACGGCTACCAGTTCATCAATATCGACGACTGCTGGGAAGGCAAACGCGATCAAAACGGCGAGATCCTGACCAATCAAAAATTCCCCGACATGAAAGAACTTGCCGACTACGTCCATTCCCAGGGCCTGAAACTGGGAATCTACTCCTCGCCGGGACCGAAAACCTGCGCTGGATTCGAGGGAAGCTACAAACACGAGAAACAGGACGCCAAAACGTGGGCGAAATGGGGGATCGACTACCTGAAATACGACTGGTGCTCTTACGGGGAGATCGCCCCGAATCCCGATCGGGCGGCCGCGATGAAACCCTATCAGCTCATGCGCCAAGCCCTCGACGAGTGCGACCGCGACATCGTTTACAGCCTCTGCCAATACGGCATGCAGAACGTCTGGGAGTGGGGCGCGGAGGTGGGCGGCAACCTCTGGCGGACCACCGGCGACATCGGCGATTCCTGGGGGAGCATGGCCGGCATCGGCTTCCGGCAAAACGTCATGGCGCCCTACGCCAAGCCGGGACACTGGAACGATCCGGACATGCTCGTCGTCGGCAAGGTGGGCTGGGGACCGCAACTCCATCCGACGAATCTCACCCGCCACGAGCAGGTCACGCACATCACGCTCTGGAGCCTCCTGGCCGCCCCGCTGCTGATCGGCTGCGACATGGCGGCCCTCGACGACTTCACCCTGACGCTCCTGACCAATCCCGAGGTCATCGACGTCGATCAGGATCCGCTGGGCAAGGCGGCCGTCCCCGTGAAACGGGACGGCCCGAAGGAAATCTGGGCCCGGCCCCTCTTCGACGGCGCCCTGGCGGTCGGACTATTCAATCGCGGTTCCCTGCCCACGACCGTCCGCGCCGATTGGAAAGACCTGAAACTCGAAGGCCCCCAGGCCGTCCGCGATCTCTGGCAGCGTAAAGATCTTGGAAACCACTCCCAGGGATTCGAGATCGTCGTCCAACCCCACGGTGCCGTCCTCCTGAAGGTCGGCACCCCGCGGGAAAACGGGAAATAGGGCATCAGAAATTGCCCCCCACGCCTCGTAATAAATCAACGATGGGCAATCCCCTCCCCTGGTATCATCGCGGATTGAAGTTCCAATGCACCGGCTGCGGCGACTGCTGCACCGGGGCGCCGGGCTACGTCTGGGTCAATAAAAAGGAAATCCAGACGATGGCCGAGGCGTTGGGGATCACAATCTCCGTCTTTGAAGAGCATTTTGTCCGCCGCGTCGGCGTCCGTAAAAGTCTGATCGAGCGTCCCAACGGCGATTGCATCTTTTTCTCGGGCAAACAACGCAACTGCCGCGTCTATGAAGCCCGACCGCTCCAATGCCGCACCTTCCCCTTCTGGACTTCCAATCTCCGGTCGGAAAAAGCCTGGAAAGAACTCAGCGCCCACTGTCCGGGCTGTAATCGAGGGCCGCTTTTTTCCTGCCGTAAAATCGAAAGCCAAAGACGGAAAAAGACCGTCTAAGTCACCCCGAGCGGAGCGAAGGCCTTGCGCAACGGAGATCCTTCACCGACCATCTGTCGATGGTGCCCGTCAGGACGACCAACTCTCTCTGAGAGAGGTTTCCACGGCACCCTCTGAGAAATCGGAGGTCCCGAATGAAAGTTTGCCGATTTTGAGGATTTTTCCACTAAGTTGGATTTTTCCGGTCAAGAAGCCGATACAGAGAGTCAGCCCAAAACAGGGTCTGATGGTGTTGCGCATTGATTTGCAGGGAACCCCTCAGAATGAGAGAAAATCCTTAAGTCTTTATTTTATGAATACTTATGGAAAACGAGGATTGCCTGTTACGCATATCATCAGCTAAGTTCTTTGAAAATAAGTAGTTGCGTTTCAAGGAGACCAAATTCTCCGGATCGGGTAATTTGGCTGCTCACCGGTCGCCCCGGTGTGAAATATGCTCGGCTTGTGTCGCATTGCACTTGACATTACTCATTGCGACACCTACACTTGGAGCAGCAGCAGGGTAACTTAAGTCCTCAAGGGATTGGGCTTAGAGCAAATTGCTCTCAAAGGAGAACCGAGTCGTGACAAAAAAAGAAATCGTTCGGACTATTTCGGAAGAAATCGGACTGACTCAGCTCCAAACCAAGGAGATCGTTCAAAAGACCTTCGATGCGATCGTAAACGCCTTGGTCGAGGAGCGGCGGATCGAGTTGCGGAATTTTGGGGTTTTCGAAGTCAAACGCCGTGCTCCACGGAAGGCCAGAAATCCCCGTACGAACGAGAAAGTCTTTGTCCCGGAGAAGTTTGTGGTTACGTTCAAGCCGGGAAAAGAGATGGAAGATCGCGTCCGCGAGTTGGAACGTCAAGCGGCCCAACTCCGGTCCCAGGGCCACGCCTCGTCTCAGTCCGTCGCCCCAACCGCCCAATCGGCAACGACTTATGCCGCCGAGGGTCCGGAAGCTTCCTGAAATACCGGAAATTTCCCTCCCCCACGAGTAACACCGGTGGCTCGTCGTCCCGAGATCCTCCCCCCCATACCCGGCTCCTCCTCTCCCTCAATCACTTTTCAATCCACCGGAAACCGCCCCTTCGGGAAAAGAAGTCCTCCTGTCGGAGGAATTCTCTTTAATCTCCTTGGAAACAACCGACGGCAGACCGCCGCGAGCGGCCGTTCAGGCCTCGCTCGTCGGCGCCCGGCCGCCGGCGAGAGCGCATCACATCTCCGTGTAGCGTCATTTCGCTGAGAAAATGCGGAAAATACTCCGCCAGGTACGCTACAGGGAAGTGCGACTCGCACTAAGTAACGAAGTCACCTTAAGTCAATAGCGGCGATCCTCGCCGGATGTTGACTGAAAGATTTATTCATGGAGGAATGAGTTATGCGGAAACTGCTCTTTGGAGTGGCGTGCAGCCTGTTGCTGGCCGCCTTGAGCGGTTGCGTGATACCGGCCTATTCGGGAGATCCGGTCCGCCGGACGGACGAATTGCTGTACACGTCGGAGAACCTGCGCCTGCTCCTGGACGAATGGGAACGGTTCTGGTTCCTCGATCAACCCAGCCACATCACTCCTTATCGCACTCACGGCGGGATTATGTAATCCCGGGGTGATCGTCTGCGGAATCATCCGCCGACGGAGTTGCCTGCGCAAAAAGCGGTTGGAGCAGACCGCGCCGGGCAACTCCGCCGGCTTTTATTTTTGGAAAATTGACACCCGGCCGCTCCGCCGGGTACACTGGTTGCTTCCAGTCCTTCCGTCAAACTCCGCCGCCCGCTCCGTATAAGCCGTGTCTCATTCCTCCATCTCCTTAGCCGTTCAGCTTGGCCGGCTCCGCCTGGCCAATCCGATCCTGGTCGCCTCGGGGACCTTCGGATACGCCCGGGAGATGGCGTCCTGGGTCGATCTGAAACGCCTCGGCGGAATCCTCCCCAAGACGGTCACCCTGCTGCCCCGACCCGGCAACCCGCCTCCGCGAACCTGCGAAACCGCCGCCGGGATGCTCAACTCCATCGGACTGGACAACGACGGCATCGAGGTCTTTATCCAAAAGCAGATGCCCTACCTCGCCTCACTCGGAACGGCCATCGTCGTCAGCATCGCGGGCAAGAACCACCAAGAGTTCGTCGATCTGGCCGCCCGGCTGGAAGGCGTCCCCGGCGTCTCCGCCCTGGAACTAAACGTCTCCTGCCCCAACGTCAGCGGCGGGGTCGATTTTGGCATCGACCCGAAGGCCTGCGAAAAGGTCGTCGCCGGCGTCCGTATGGCTTGTACGCTGCCGATCCTCGCCAAGCTCACGCCCAACGTCACCAACGTCGCCGAGATCGCCAAAGGGGCCGAACAGGGCGGCGCCGACGCCGTCTCACTGATCAACACCTGCCTCGGCCTGGCCGTCAACTGGCGCACCCGCCGCCCGATCCTCGGCAACGTCCTGGGTGGACTGAGCGGCCCGGCCATCAAGCCCATCGCCCTGCGGATGGTCTATCAAGCCGCCCGGGCCGTCCAGATCCCCGTCGTCGGCATCGGCGGCATCGCCACCATCGACGACGTGATGGAATTCCTCGTTGCCGGCGCCACGGCCGTCCAGATCGGCACCGCCAACTTCTATTCCCCCACCTGCACCCTCCAAATCCTCGACACGCTGCCCGCCGCCCTGGCCGAACTCGGAGCGGGAAAGGTTCAAGACGTCGTCGGCACGCTGCAAATCTGATGCTCAAACCGCTGGCGGTCGAGCATGGCTATTCGTCATTCTGAGAGATCACATCAGATCAACCAGTACGCTGTTTTGCAGATCCATACCGAGGCGCGTCAGCCGTAAAGCGCCTTCGTGCCACTCGAGCAGCCCGTCGCGGATCGGTTGATCCAGTTTTTCGCCGAACGCCTTACGGATACTCATCCCGTGCATGCGCGTAAAATCCTCATCCTTCACGCCGCGCGTCATCCGCAGGCCCAGCATCAGGCTCTCAAACCGGGCTTCTTCTTTGGAGATCGGCTCCGTCTTCGGTTCTTCGCCCGCCAAGTAGGCGTCAAGCGTGGTCGGATTCATTGTACGGCACTCCCCGAAAAAGCTGTGTGCCGCGCAGCCGAAGCCCAGGTACGGCACGCGCGTCCAGCAGCCGATATTATGCCGGCACTGGCGCCCTTCGCGGGCAAAATTGCTGATTTCGTATTGATGCAAGCCGTGCTCCGCGAGCGTCTGCCGCGCCGTCTCGTACATCTCCCGCTCGACTTCCTCCTCCGGCAGCGCCAACTTTCCCGCCGTGATGTCCCGGTGCATGGGCGTCCCTTCCTCGACAATCAACCCATAACACGAGACGTGCGTCGGCCGAAGCTCCATCGCCGCCTCGACCGTTTCCCGCAGATCGGCCGCCGTTTGCGTCGGCAGCCCGAACATCAGGTCCAGGTTGATATTCTCAAATCCCGCCCGGCGCGCAATCTCCACCGAATCGACCACCTGCTCCCAATCGTGGATCCTGCCCAAGAGCCGCAACAAACGCTCCTGTCTCGCCTGCGCCCCCAACGACAGTCGATTAACCCCCGCTTTGCGCATCGTCTCCGCCAAGCGCTTCGAAAGCGTCCCCGGATTGCATTCGCACGTAATCTCGGCCTCCTCTTCAATCGCGAACGCCTCAAACAGGGCCTCAAGGATCCTCGCCACCTGCAACTCGCTCAGCAGCGAGGGCGTCCCCCCGCCCAAGAAAATCGTATCCGCCCTAGGATGCCTCGTTTCCTCGCTTCGCCGTGTGATCTCCCGAACCACGGCCTCCACGTACCCCGCCACATCCGCCTCCCGCCCCGCGTACGATGCAAAATCGCAATACGCGCACTTGCTCACGCAAAACGGCACATGCACGTAAAGGCCGATCGGGGATTGTGAAGGTTCCGGCATGATCATTGTTCATGTAGGGTGCGTGAAACGCACCAATCAAATCAACCCAATCTGCAAACGGCGAGTTTCACGCACCCTACCTAACAGCCGTGCCGCTATGCGACACGCGATAGGAGTGCGCGACTTGCATCAGGAAGCGGGAAGATGCTCCAAGTCGTCGAAGTCTTTATGGCGGCCGGCGGCCTGCTTCATTTGGCGCAGCCAGTGCAGGGAAACAAACCGCAGGTTGTCCAACTCGACGCTGTCGGAAAAAACTTCGGCGACCGGCCGATCCGGGAAACCGGGGATGTAGTCGTAGAGATCGAGAAAACCGAGATCCGTGGTCAGCATCATCAAGTGTTGGCCGCGGATGTAAGACGGAGAAACCGGGATGAGTCTTTCCAGGCCGGTGGCCGGGTCGCGCTCGTCGCTGATCCAGCAGGCGTGGATCGATTCGAGGACCTCCAGGAGGACCGCCTCCGAGGCCGGAGTGCGCTCGAAAATGAGATCGGCGTCCTCCGTGGCGCGTACGTAACCATGAAAGTTGACGGCGTGTCCGCCAATGATGACCAAGGGCACACCGGCGCGAGCCAGAAGCTGGAAGACGGTCAAGGGGTCGTCAGTACTTGGCATGAATACTGCGCTGGCGGAGGTTGCGCTCCCAATAGTGCCGGTAGCCTTCGGGCGACGCGGCAAGCAGTTGCATCGCCCGTCTCTGCAACGCGGCAAAACGCTCCAACCGCGCGCGCGGCGTCAAACGGGCAGTATCTCGCGACGGGCGACGATCTTCAGTCGTGAAGTCCATATTCATTAAAGATACCCGGCACGGCCATGACCTGCAACCCGCATTCCTCTGTCACCTAGGAAGACGGCAGACGAGACACGCTACTTCCGATCCTCCGCCAGAACCGCGATAAACGCCTTTTGCGGGATCTGAACCTGGCCGACCTGTTTCATCCGGGCCTTGCCTTTCTTCTGCTTCTCGAGGAGTTTTTTCTTCCGCGTCACGTCGCCGCCGTAGCACTTGGCCGTCACGTCTTTGCGATAGGCCTGGATCGTCGTGCGGGCAATGATCTTGCCGCCGATGGCGCCCTGGACCGGGATCTTGAACTGGTGCCGGGGAATCGCTTCGGCCAGACGCTCGCAGTAGTGCAGCGCCCGGGCGCGGGCTTTGTCGCGATGAACCAGGTAGGCCAGCGTATCGACCGGTTCCCCGTTGATCAGGATTTCGACCTTCGCAATATCGGTTTCGCGATATTCGATGGCCTCGTAGTCGAACGATCCGTAACCGCGGGTGATCGTTTTCAGCTTGCCGTAAAATTCGAAGAGCACCTCGGCCAACGGCATTTCGCTGACCACTTCGACCCGGCCCACGGAGAGATAATTCATCTTCTGGCTGTCCGAACGATACTCGCGGCACAGTTCCATGACCGGGCCGACGTATTCCTCGGGCGTGTAGATCGACGCGCGGATGTAAGGCTCGCCGACCGAGGCGATTTTCATCGGATCGGGCCATTGGCTCGGATTGTCCACCTCTAGGATCGTGCCGTCTTTCAAGGTCACGTGGTACTGCACCGACGGGGCCGAGATGACCAGTCCCAGGTCGAATTCCCGCTGTAAACGCTCCTGGACCACGTCCAAATGCAGCAGGCCCAGGAACCCGCACCGATAGCCGAAACCGAGCGCCGCGGAATTGTCTTTTTCGTAGGTCAGCGCCGCGTCGTTCAGCGCCAGTTTGTCCATCGCCTTGCTCAGATCCTTGTACTCGTCGGCGTTCATCGGATAGATCGACGAAAATACGACCTGCTTGGCCTTCTTATAGCCGGGAATCGGTTCGGCCGCCGGGCGTTCGCGAAGCGTGATCGTGTCGCCCACCTCGACGTCCTGGACGCTCTTGATTCCGGCAATGATATAGCCCACCTCGCCGGCGCTGAGCCGCTGCCTGGGTACGAGCTTCAACTGATGGATGCCCAACTCCTCCACCGTATAGTCGCAATCTCTGTGCATACAGTGGACGACGTCCCCCGGCTTGAGCGTCCCCTCCATCACGCGGCACTGGAGGATGACGCCCCGGAACTGATCGTAATGCGCGTCGAAGATCAGCACTTTCAGCGGGGCGTCCGGATCGCCTTTCGGCGGAGGCAGCTTCTCGACGATGCCCGCCAGCACCCGATCGACTCCCTGCCCCGTTTTGGCGGAAACGGGAATGACCTCGAACGGATCCAGCCCCAATTCGGCGTCAATCTCTTCGCGGACCCGCTCGACGTCGGCGGCCGGCAGATCGATTTTATTGATAATCGGCAGCAATTCCAGGTGGTAATCCAGCGCCAAGTAGAGGTTGGCGACCGTCTGCGCCTCGACGCCCTGCGAGGCATCGATGACGATCAGCGCCCCGTCGCACGCCAGCAGCGAGCGCCGCACCTCGTGCGAGAAATCGACGTGCCCCGGCGTGTCGATCAGGTTCAGTTGATAGTCCTGCCCGTCGGGAGCGTGATAGGTAAGCGTAATCGTATTGCTCTTGATCGTGATCCCCCGTTCGCGCTCGATATCCATCGAGTCGAGCAGTTGGTCCCGAAACTCGCGCTGCGAAACGCCGCCGCAGGCCTGGATCAACCGATCGGCCAGGGTCGATTTCCCGTGATCAATATGGGCAATAATGCAGAAGTTGCGAATCTGGTTCATGAAACATGCTGAAAATGTTTGTCGACGCCCGGCACGCGGCGCCCGGCCCCGTACGGATAAAACCCTTTGTCTGTCCCTGAACCTGTCAATTCTAACCCATTACGCTTACAACGGATAGGGTGAAGTGGGTATTTGCACCCCAACAAACCGGCCATCAATCCGATCGCCCTGCGGATGGTCTACCAAGTCGCCCGAACCGTACAAATCCCCGTCGTCGGTCGATGTCACCCGCATCAGCGGCGTCCTCTGAATAGCCGCTTCGTAGGGTGCGTGAAACGCACCACAATCCGCACTGGATGCTGCGTTCCACACACCCTACCTATCACAGGACTCGATTTTATCGCGGAAAATCCCTTCGCGCCTTTGCGCCTTTGCGAGAATCCTTCTTGTTTGATTAATGTGCAAAATTATTGACATAAATATCCCTTCTCTCCCCCCAAAAAACTCTCCACCTCCTCCGAAAAATACATTTGCATTTGAGTCACCCCGTTTGCTACAATGGCTAACTATACATATATACACATACGCCTTCATCCTCGTTCAATTTGAAATTTGAAATTTACAATAACAACCACCCTCAACCCTCGCCCCCACCCATGCCCCTCCCTCAAAAATTTTCCCGCAACGCCGCAACCGACGGCCTGTTCAAACGAGAAATCAAACGCCGCCGTCTGGTGAAAAAACACCGCCAAAAATCCGCCCGAACCGCCGCAAAGAAGCGCAAACCCACGCTCGATCCCCCGCACTGGCTACCGCCCGGCTACCAATGGGATTCGCTGCCTCACCCGCTCCAAACCGCCCTGCTCGACATCGTCGTGCCGGCCTATAACCAGCTCGTCGCCCAGGTCTCCGACCACCTCGCCCGCTCCGCCGGCCTGTCCCTGGTCGGTCTCCTCTGGCAGGAAATCGTCAACCAGTACGACCAGGGCGAACAGTTCGTCGCCGATCCCTTTGTCCGCTCGCTGGGCAACTATCCCGAATTACTGAACCGGCAATTGCAGCTCATCGACGCCAAGGCCAAAACCAGCTACATCCTCGTCCGCCTCCGCGAAGCCCAACCTGAAAGTAGAAGCGGCATCTTGCCGCTTCCGAACCATACTCCTCTCCCCAATCCCGAAAACAGTAGAAACGGCATCTTGCCGCTTCCCTCCCCCACCCTCCCTGTTGAGAATTGCCCGATTGACATCCCCGTTGACCAACTCCCTAATCCCCAATCCCTAATCCCCAATCCCTAATCCCTAATCCCTAATCCCTAATCCCTAATCCCTCCTTATGATCTCCATCACCCAAAAAATCCTCGGTCTGAAAAACATTTTCGCCCACCAAGGGGCCGTCGTCGAATCCTGGCGTTACAAGAACGGCCGGAAAATCGGCCCTTATTATCGCCTGGCCTACCGCGTCGCAGGCCGCCAACGCTCCATCTACCTGGGAAAATCCCAAAAACTCCTCCGCCAGGTCCGCCGCCTCCTCGAAAAACTCCAAAGACCGGTCAAAACCAGGCGGACCCTCCGCCAGGCCCAAAAAGTATTTCAGGAGTCGATGAAAAGACACCAGGCCCAATTCCGCATCGACCTGCTGAAAGTCGGTCTCCAACTCCGCGGCTACGCCGTCCGCGGCTGGCGCCGCTGGCGTAAACTCCTACGATCCCAAGGCACTCCCCAATCTCCGTGTACCGGTCTCACGCGCCCTATCCCCCACCCCCCCAATGCTGAATCACTCACCACGAAATTGCCCGTTTGCCACCCCTGTTGACCAAAACACAAAACCCAATCCCCCATGCAAACCCCCCCTGCAAAATCATATAATGCTACTTTTCACTGAACCCTGAACCCCGAACCCTGAACCCTATTTCCCATGCGCGTTCTCTCCGGCATCCAACCGACGGGCCGATTTCACTGGGGAAACTACTTCGGCGCGATCCGACAGTACATTTCCTTGCAGGATGAAGCCGACGAGGCCTTCTATTTCCTTGCCAACCTGCACGCCTTGACCACGGTCCGCGACCGCGAGACGCTTTGGGAGAACACGCTCGAAGCGGCCCGGGAACTGCTGGCTCTGGGACTCGACCCAGAGAAGGCGACATTATTCGCACAGTCCGACGTCCCCGAAGTCAGCGAGCTTTGTTGGCTGCTAATGACCGGCACGCCGATGGGACTGCTGGAACGCTGCCACGCCTATAAAGATAAAAAGGCGAAGGGCCTCAACGCCGACGCCGGACTGTTCACCTATCCCGTCCTGATGGCGGCCGACATCCTGGCCTACGATTCGGACACCGTGCCCGTGGGCGAGGACCAGACGCAGCACATCGAGGTCTGCCGCGACCTGGCCGGGAGTTTCAACCACACGTTCGGCGAGACCTTCGTCATGCCCAAGGCGAAGGTGCTGGAATCGGCGGCCAGCGTGCCCGGCGTCGACGGCGAAAAAATGTCGAAGAGCTACGGCAACACGCTGGAGGTCTTCGAGGAGCCGGCCGTCTTGAAGAAGAAGATCATGCGGATCGTAACCGACTCGCGGCCGATGGAAGAGCCGAAGGATCCGGAAACCGATCACCTGTACCAGCTCTATCGGCTGTTGGCCACGGAGCCGCAGCGCGAGGAGATGGCGGCCCTCTATCGCCGGGGCGGCTTCGGCTACGGCGAAGTGAAAAAGGCCCTGGCCGCCCTGGCGGCAGACTACTTTACCGAGGCCCGGCGGCGGAAGGAGAAACTCGACGCGGATCCCGAGTACGTCCGCCAGGTGCTGGCCGACGGCGCGAAAAAGGCTCGAATAAAAGCCGCCGAAGTCCTCCTCCGCGCCCAGCGGGCCTGCGGGGTAAAAGGATGAGGGATCAGGAATCAGCCGCTTGCGGCTTAGCAAATGACCAATGACAAAGTCGAAATGATCACAGTATTAAAACTTCATTCTTCATCACATCCCCGTCTTTCCCGCCCTTAGGCTTTGGTTTAGCATAGTGGCATGATCGTGATATCCGAAAAGACACCCGAACCCCCGACCCCCACTAGCGGCGGGGTTCGTTGGGTGCGCGATCCGCTTCTTTGGCTGCCCGGCTGCATTTTCCTGGGATTGCTCGTGGCCTGGGCGGCCGTCGACGCCCAGTTTTATTTCGCTCCGCTGTTGCTGTTTCCGATCCTGGTCGGCGTGCTGCTGGGGGCCTTGCTGGTGCTGCTGATGCGGATGGCCCAGATCGGACATCGGCCGACGATTGTCTGCGGAACCATCCTGGCCGCCGGATTGACGATCTGGGGTATGCATTATCTGACGTACTTGTCGAACCGTCGGACGGCGGCGGCGGAATCGGCCAATCTCGAAAAAGCCCAACGGCTTCAACCCGAATTCGCGGCGCTCCGGCTGCCCGCGCCGCCGGACAATTTCTTCCAATACATGAAAGAAAAAGCCGTCCAAGGGAGACGGATTTTCCACCCCTATTATTTCCGCGGCGTCTACGCCTGGCTGCTGTGGAGCGTCGAGGCCCTGCTGCTGACGGCGGCGACTCTGCTGGTGGCGATCCCCGCCATGTATCTCCCCTTCTGCCGGCAGTGCCATAGTTGGTATCGGACGATCCGCAGCGCCCGGCTGCCCCCCGGCGTGTTCCAGCAACTCGCCGACGTGTTGAACCTGGAAACCACCCCGCGTCTTCGCTCCTGCCGCTGCCGTTTACTGGCCTGTCTGGGCGGGTGCGGGCCGACCGGCTGCGAACTGGCCTGGGAAGACCTCGAAGGCAAAACCTCTTTCGCCCGCGTGTGGCTTCATCCCGAACAGCGCAACGGCATCGTGGAGACTTTAGACCGCTACGCGGAGGAGGGAGGAATCGTCAACTCCCGAAATCCGGACCATGGAACGCGGGCCGCGGGATAGCAGGATCCCTGGAATCCGAATCCCGTACCGCTCCCCCTCCCCGAAACCCCCGTCCAAGGAACGTCACCCTCCATGCCCCACATCGTCGGAATCGGCACCGATATTACCGAGTGCCTGCGGATCGCCCGCATGATCGAGCGTCACGGCGAGTTGTTCCTCACCCGGGTCTACACCCCAGAGGAGATCATGTACTGCCAGAGCCACAAGCAGGCCACGCAACATTTCACGGGCCGTTGGGCGGCGAAGGAGGCGATTCTGAAGGCTTTGGGAACGGGCTGGCGGCGGGGGATCTCGTGGCGCGACATGGAAATCCGCCCCAACACCAGCGGCCGACCCGTGGTGGCCGTCTGCGGAGGCGTCCAAGACGTGGTCGAGCAGCTCGACGTCCGCGAAATCCTGGTGAGCATCTCCCACTGCCATACCCACGCCACGGCGGTCGCGGTCGCCCTGGGCAAAGTCCAAGGCTATTGAGCCTTTAATCAACCATCCGTGTTTCGTCCCGGCCTTGTGCCGGGCGGTACCCGGCCGAGCGCGCCGCGCGGCGCGCGCGGAGATGCCGATTGACAGCGCCCCTGAAGGCTGTTAAACTTCTGAAATGTAGTCTTGTTTTCTCGGATCGTCGTTTTCACGGAAGGAAGAAAGGAGAAGGGAGATTGATGACCGTCGATCCTCCCTTCCCCCTTCTCCCTTCTCCAAAGTACGCATGGAACCTTCTCTCCAACTAGATTCGCAATCCTCCTCGGCGCTGGAGAGGTTGGAAAAACGTCTCGGGTACACCTTTCAGTCGAAAAATCTCTTACTCTCCGCCCTGACCCACGCCTCCGGGGCCGAACATCGGCTGGCTTCCAACGAGCGCTTGGAATTCCTCGGCGACTCCATCCTCGGCTGGGTCGTGTGCGAACTGCTTTATCACCAGTACCCCGACTACCTCGAAGGAGACCTCACCCGGATCAAGTCGATCGTCGTCAGCCGTCAAACCTGCGCCAAGATCAGCCATGCGCTGGGGATGCAGGAATTCCTCATTCTCGGAAAGGGCATGACGACGCATCCCCAAATCCCCTCCTCGTTGCTGGCCGACGTCTTTGAATCGCTGGTGGCCGCGATTTACCTCGACGGAGGAATCGAACCGGCCAAGATCTTCATTAAGGATTTTATCGGTCCGGAAATCGAATTGGCCGCCAGCGGGGAAATGGGCTTCAACTATAAATCGCTGTTGCAGCAGCTCGCCCAACGGGAACACGGCTTGACGCCCACGTATCAACTCCTGGACGAAAAAGGCCCCGATCACAGCAAATGCTTTAAGATCGCCGCCCAGGTAGGCGCCTCCTTGTATCAACCGGCCTGGGGACGGAATAAGAAAGAGGCCGAACAACGCGCCGCCCGAAATGCGCTCAGCCAACTCATCGGCGATACGCCCCCGTATCCTTCGGATTGAACAAGAAAATAGAAACGCCCGGTCAGCCGTGCCGGGCGTTTCTTTCTCGTCGTAGCAGCTTCGGTTTACCGAAGAAGTGTCAAGGGCGGACTATCCATCCGCCGAAAATCAAACGCGAGATTACTTCTTGCGTTTCTTCTTGACGACCTTCTTCTTCGCCGGCTTCTTAACGGCTTTCTTCGTTGCTTTCTTCTTGGCCACCTCACGTCCTCCTTATACGAGTTTGACGATGACGCTGACTTCACCGGGCTGGGGCCGGAAACCGCCAGTTCCATCGACACCGAAACAAGACAACGAACTTCAGCGACATCCTGTCCGCGACGCTCCAAGCGTCGCAACCAGTCGTCGTTCGTTTCCGTAGTGTAAATGTTCCTCCGTAGTCAGGAACCTTAAATATTGAAGACCATTCAGGCCTCATCAAATAAGATCGTACCGATTTCCTAAATTTATGCAAGTACAATTTTCTAATATTTTTCAAATTTTTCCCCTTGCTGCCGTCCTTCTCTCCGTTGCCAACCCGCGCAAACCGACTGCAATCCGCGCGGACACACTCTCTCGTAGAGAAAAATAATTTCAAGAGGAAGACGCTTTACATGATGATTCTCCACGGAGTGACAAGAGAAAGAATTGTCAATCAATGCGAGCCGGGGTGATCACGTCACGCGGTGCGACAACGCCTTTTCTCTCCCGTGCGATGAAGAGTAAATCCGGCAAACAACGATGGAGAGACCTCGCGGACATGTGTGTTTCCCAACATAAAATCCACGGCATAAGTTCTTGATTATCAGCGAGTTACGTCTCGACATCTGCGGCTCGATTGCCCCCCCACGGCGCAAAACTTTTTCACGATGACGGTTGGCGAGAATCCTCGATTCATTTTTTCTCATCCATTTTCATCGCCATCAAGTCGCCCGCCTCTGATACCATTTCTTTCTACACTCCCGTCTATCGTTTCACGTTTCTGTATTCACCGTCGCCTAATATTTCGATAATTATCCGCCACGGTCTCTCATGGTTGACGGCAATCGAGCGCTCCTCGGAATTTTAAAAACCCACTCCGTCGAAAAGTTGTGACGGGAGAAAAATTTTTTTGATTTTTCAGCAGAAGCGGACACGTTCGAGTCGCCAAACGGAAAAAACACTCGGCCAACAGTCCACTCCCCTTTATTATGAAAAGCCGTAACGCCATGTCACGATCGAACACAAAGCAGACGCGTTCCCAATCATAAAACGAATATCCGAATCAGTTTTTCTATTGATATTTTTAAAGTCAAATTCCCAAACGTAGATGAAACTGCGCCGTGCCTAATCACAGAAAACGCAAATTGTCCTTGCCTTTTTTAGCAAAATTAACCAGTTTACCGCATGTCGAAGGTTCTCACCGGACTTAATCCTTTTAACCACTATTGCCATCCCAGGACGTTGCAGCGACATTGGTTTTCAGAAAAATTGCCGCCGTGCGTATGCGGAGACCGTCTCTCTGTTGAAGATCCGATCAGGAAAGTCGTTCTGTTAAACGGAAGGCGACCATTAATTCCTGATCCCCTGGAAAGCAGATGTTATCCTGGGCATAGCAAAGAATCGATGTCTCACTTTCGACGATAGACAATCCCCAAGTGCCGGGACGCAAAATTGACCGAAGATATTGAAACGCAAGAAGATGGGATAATTTTATTCGGCCGGAAAAACTTCCCGGCCGGCAGATCGTCTTAGTATCAGATAACATGAGTTTGCCCTCCGCAATCCGGACGAGCGCCGTAGATCCGCCGGTATCGGATATCGACCGGTTGACGGAGACGTTCTCGCGCCATCAGGACAAGTTGTTGGGAATGCTCTACTGCGTGTTGGGCAATGGAGAAGACGCCCGCGACGCCTACCAAGAGGCCTTTTTGAAATGTTGGCGTCATCGCGACGAGTTGGGGGAGGTGAAAAACCTTCGGGCATGGATTTTCCAGATCGCCCTGAACGCCGGGCGCGACCTGCGGAACACCGCGTGGCGCCGCCGTCGCCGGCCGCTTGTTGTGGAAGCGGAGATCGCCTACTCGCACGCGAGCGATTCCGCCGGGCAAAACCACGAAGAGCATCTCCGGCTGATCCGGCAAGCGCTGGGAAAACTCCGGGCGGAGGAACAAGAGGTCTTTCTGCTCCGACAAAACGCGGAAATGACCTACGAGGAGATCGCCCGGTCGGTTCAGATTCCGCTGGGAACCGTAAAAACCCGGATGCGGCTGGCCCTGTCCAAGCTTCGAGAAGCCGTGGAAGGTGAACGAAAATGAGCGTCGCCCTCAGGCAACAGATGTTGGAACTGCATTATGGATTGCTTCCGGAAACGGAAGCGGCGGAACTCCGTCGCCGGATTGCAGCAGAGCCGGAACTGGCGAAAATCTACAGCGAGGTCCAGCAGACCGCCGCCCTTCTTGCCCAGGCCACCAAATTTACCCAACCTCGAATCCCGCTCCCTAAAAAGGAGATTATTGCCATGTCCACCTCGTCCACGTCGAATGGCTCCACGCCTTTGTCGAAGTCGCCGAATTCCCGGCAGCGACGGTCATCTCGGGGAACTAACTGGCTACTCGGTGCGGCGGCTGGGCTGCTGATCGCGGTCTCGATCGGGGGATATATCTATCACCGCATCCAAGTGGCGGCGATTGCCGCCGAGCATCTGCGGCTGGTCGTCACCGGTCCCGCAACGATCCAAACCGGGGCGCCTTCCGTGTACGACATCCAAACCAGCGGCGTCACGGGCGATCCGCTGTCGGCACAGATCGAATTTGATCTCGATTCGCCGGAAGGAAAGATCCACCGCAGGGAATCGACCGACCAGCAAGGTCGGCTGCAAGTGGTCGTGCCCGCCGACATGCGGCTGCGGGATCGGGCGACAATCAAGGTGGTGGCCTTTCATCACAAGAATACCGAGAAGTTTTCCGCTCCGCTCGCCGTGGCGCCGATCCGCTTCGCCACCCGGCTGTCGCTCGACCGGCCGCTCTACCAGCCCGGCGAGACCGTGTTCTACCGCTCGTTGACGCTCAGCCGGTCCGGGTTGGCCGCGGAGCGGGAGTTTCCGGTCGAGTTCAAGATTCTCGATCCTTCCGGGGCCGTGGTGCCTGGCTCGATCTTCCAGGGCCGCACCGACCGCGGCGCGGGCAATGGGGCGTTTGCCCTTCCCGCCGAACTGCCCGGCGGCCAGTACACACTGGTCGTCCGCAGCGGCGACGGGTCGTTTACCGAGGAGAAGCAAGAATTTTTCCTCCGCGCCTATCGGCTGCCGCGTCTGAAGAAGGAGTTGGAATTCGCCCGCGACAGCTATGCGCCTGGCGAGACCGTGAAGGCCGATTTTTCGGCCAAACGGGCCGAGGGCGGACCGGCCGCCGGGGCAAAATTGAAAATTTCCGCCACGGTGGACGGGAAGACCGTCTTCGAGAAATCCGCGGTCGCCGACGCCAACGGCGGACTGGCCGTCGAATTCAAATTGCCCGAGAAGATCGACCGGGGCGACGGTCAACTGGCGGTGATCGCCGACGACGGCGGGACGCAGAAAACTCTCGCCAAGACCATTCCCATCAACCTGGGCAAAGTGCTGGTGCAATTTTATCCCGAGGGGGGCGATCTGGCGGCAGGCCTGAAGAACCGGGTGTACTTCACCAGCCGCGATCCGCTGGGCAAGCCAGTGCACGTGGAGGGGCTGGTCGTCGATGATCAAGGCAAAGCCGTCGCCAAGGCCGAGACGCTCTACGAGGGCCGCGGTTCCTTCGAATTCACTCCAATGCCTAATCGGACCTACCATTTGAAGATCACCAAGCCGGCGGGCGTTGCCGAACAGCCGGCCCTGCCGGCGACCTCGGTGACGCTGCCGATATCGCTGGACACGGGCACGGGCGTCTACGCCCCCGACGCACCCCTGGAATTCACCATCCGCAGCCGAGAGGCCGACCTCCCGCTGGTCGTCACGGCCACCTGCCGGGGCGCCCTGGTCGGCCAGCAGACCGTGGTCACCCAAGGGGCTGAAAACGGCATCAATCCCGTGGTCCTCCCGTTGCCCGAGGGAGTCGGCGGGGTGATCCGATTGACGGTTTATGATTACGGCGATCCCGGCAAAAACGCTTCTGCTGAAGGAAGCCCTCACCCTAACCCTCTCCCGAAGGGAGAGGGGACTAAATTGGGACAGTCCCCCAAGCCGCTGGCCGAACGGCTGGTGTATCGTCGCATGGACCGGAAATTGACCGTCCGCACCAACGACCGCCGCGAAAGCTACAGCCCGGGCGATAAGGTCGTGCTTTCCTTGAATGTAACTGACGAAAAGGGAAAACCCGTGCCGGCCGCGCTGGGCGTCTCCGTGGTGGACGACGCCCTGCTCAGTCTGGCCGACGACCACACGCCGAACCTGACGACGCACTTCCTGCTGACGACCGAAATCGAAAAACCCGAGGACCTGGAAGACGCCGATTTCTACCTCTCCAACGAAAAGAAGAACGGCGTCGGCGCCGAGACGGCGTTGGACTTGCTGCTGGGCACGCAGGGCTGGCGCCGCTTTGCCGAGAAAACCCTGCGGGAATGGAAAAAGGACGGCCCTGACCGGGACCGGCTCGTCCGTCTGGCCGCCGTCAGCGGCCCCGGCGGCCCCCCCTTGCTCTACGACAACCTCGGGAAAATCCAGAAGAAGTACGAAAAGGGTCTCGATAACTACCGCGCCCAGCGGACCCAATGGATCAGCACGCTGATGACGGTCTGTTTCCTCAGCGGGCTGGGCCTGCTGTTGCTGATGCTGATGTTGGGGATCCTCCGGGCGGTCTCGGGGGCTGGTTTCTGGCTGCCGGCCCTGGGCGCTACGACCTGCTGCATGATCCTCGGCCTGATCCTCGTCGCCCCGCAACAGATGGCCTTCGAGAACCTCCACACCGTGGCCTTCCGGCCCTACCAACCTCCGACCCGAGTGGAAAGACAAAAGGAAATTGCACAGCAATTAAGTCAATGGGATGAATATCACGGTCTTGTATACGAACGATTATTTGAAGAAAAACCTCCCATCGTTTATCCGGATAAAGAGGTTTGGGAAAGATTGGAAGAAAGAAGAATGCAAAGACATGATTGGAAGTTTGGCTTTGGCGAGGATGCAAAAAAAGAGAAAGCATTTAAGCCGCTCATGATGATGGCTACTCCGCGGATCGTCATTCAGGAAGAAGACGAAAAGAAATTAGGCGTTATGCAATTACTCGATGGTATAGACCGGCGATACATCGTCCGGCAATATGCCCACGAGCATCAACCTTCAAAGGACGGCGTGCGGAGCGACTTTGCCGAGACGCTCTACTGGAATCCGCTGCTGGTCGCCGACGCGGAGGGCAATGCGGAAATCAAGTTCGATCTGAGCGACGCGGTCACGGCGTTCCGCCTCCGGGCCGACGCCCACGGGGCCGGGCGGATCGGCTCGGGCCAGGCGGAGATCGTCTCGCGGCTCCCCTTCAACCTCGAACCGAAGCTGCCGCTGGAGGTCACGGCCGGCGACTTCATCGACCTGCCGCTGGCTGTGGTCAACGACGGTCCCGACGAACTGGACGTGGCGTTGAAACTGGACCACGACGCCCTGCTCCGCCTCGACGGGACCGCCAAACGGGAACTGAAGCTCCCGGCCGGCAGCCGGCAGCGGGTGTTCTTCGGGCTGGACGTGACGGGCGAAAAAGGCGCCTCGGCGTTGGCCTTCCACGGAACGGCGGGCGCTCTCAGCGACGCCGTCTCGCGCAAATTAAAAATCGTCCCGCCGGGCTTCCCGAAGACCAAGTCCTACAGCGGCCAGATCGACGGCCCGCAGGAAGTGACCATCCACCTGCCCGACCAGTGGGTCCCCGGCTCGCTGGAAGTCTCGGTCAACGCATTCCCCTCGATGCTGGCCAATTTGCAACGGGGTCTGGACGGCATCTTGCGCGAGCCAAACGGCTGCTTCGAGCAGGCCTCGACCTCAAACTACCCCAACGTGATGACCATGCAGTACCTGGAGGAAAACGATCTGGCCGAGCCGGAGGTCACGCGGAAGGCCCGGGGGTTGCTCAAGTCGGGCTACGTCAAGCTGACCGGCTACGAGAGCAAGGACCACGGCTACGAGTGGTTCGGCGGCAATCCGGGCCACGAGGCCCTGACCGCCTACGGCCTGATGCAGTTCCGCGACATGAAGCACGTCTACGACGTGGACGGCGACATGCTCCGTAGGACTACGGTGTGGCTGATGACCCGGCGCGACGGCAAGGGCGGCTTTCAGCGCAATCCGAGGGCGCTGGACAGCTTCGGCCAGGCCCCGCCGGAAGTGACCGACGCCTACATCACCTGGGCCTTAAGCGAGTCGGGCCAGCAGGGCATCGACGCCGAGGTGACCCATAGCCTCGCACTGGCCGAAAAGACTGACGATCCCTACGTGATCGCCCTGTCGGCCGCCGCGGCACTGAACACCGGCAAGCAGGACGCCGGCCGGAAACTGCTGGAAAAACTCGCCACCAAGCAGGCCGACGACGGGCACCTCGACGGCAAACTCGGCTCGATTACCCGCAGCGGCGGGCAGTCGCTGCAAATGGAGGCCACCGCCCTGGCCGCGCTGGCCTGGCTAAAGCTGCCGGCCTTCACCGCCCAGGCCAACAAGGCGGTGCAGTGGATCGTCGGGAACCGCCAGGGCGGCGGCGGCTTCGGCAGCACCCAGGCCACGATCCTTGCCCTGAAGGCACTGACCGAGCACGCCAAGGCCAACAAGCGGTCCGTCACCGCGGGCAAACTGATCGTCCAATCCGAAGGCAAGACGCTCGGCGAGCGCTCCTTCCAGACCGGCCAACAGGAGACAATCGCCATCGACGACCTGGAGGCCCAACTTAAGCCGGGCGACAACCTCGTAACGCTTAGCCTGACCAGCAAAAATGAAATGCCGTACACCGTTGACGTCAGCTACCGCACCTTAAAACCCGACAGCGACGAGAAGTGCCCCGTGCGGCTGAAGACCTTCCTCGCCAAGGATGAGGTCAAATCGGGCGAAACCGTGGCCCTGACCGCCGAACTGACCAACGCCACCGACCAGGGCCAGCCGATGACCGTGGCGATCCTCGGCCTGCCGGCGGGCCTGGAGCCCCGGCCGGACCAGCTTGAAGAACTGAAAAAGTCGGACGTGGTCGATTTCTACGAGACCCGGCCCCGGGAAGTCATCTGCTACTGGCGGAGCCTGGCACCGAAGCGGAACGTCCAGGTCAAGTTGGACCTGTTGGCCGCCGTCCCCGGCCGCTACACGGCCCCCGCCTCCCGGGCGTACCTCTATTACACCCCCGAGCAAAAACAGTGGTGCGAGCCGCTGAAGGTCATGATTGGGAAGGAGTAAGGTGGAGGGATTTTGGGATTTGGGGATTTGGGGATTTGGATCGAGCAAAATCCTGGGGAAGTCATTTTGCCATACTCCGAATTGATGTATGCTCTTGGGCGTTGCCGGATAATACGAAATCCCTAAATCCCCAATCTCCAAATCCCCATTTCCCCCCCATGCACGCCGAAATCCTTGCCGTCGGCGACGAGATCGTCAGCGGCCAGACGCTCGATACGAACTCACAGTGGCTCAGCCAGAGACTGGCGGAACTGGGCGTCCGCGTCCTCTATCACGGCACGGTGGGCGACGAACTGGAACCGTGCCGGCAGGTCTTCCGGCAAGCGATCGACCGGGCGGAGATCGTGATTGTAACCGGCGGATTAGGACCGACGGCCGACGACCTGACGCGGCAGGCGTTGGCCACGGCCGTCGGCCGGGAACTGGTCGTCTTTCCCGAGGCGTTGGAACACATCCGCGCCCGGTTCGCCCGACGCAACTGGCCCATGCCGCCGCAGAACGAGGTCCAGGCCCTCTTCCCGGCCGGCAGCCGGATGATCCCCAACCCCCACGGCACGGCCCCGGGCATCGACCTGGAAGTACCCCGACCCGACCGACCACCCTGCCGCTTCTTCGCCCTGCCGGGCGTGCCCGGCGAAATGAAAGAGATGTGGCCGACCGTCGCCGAAGCAATCTCCCCTCTCCCCGACCACTGCGTGGTGCCCGGAGAGGGGCAGGGGGTGAGGGCTAATCGCGTGATCCTCCGCCGGAAGATCAACTGCTTCGGCGCCGGCGAGAGCCGCGTCGAATCGATGTTGCCCGACCTGATCCGCCGCGGCCGGCAGCCGACCGTGGGCATTACGGCCAGCAAGACGACCATCAGCCTTCGAATAACTGCCGAAGGTGCGACCGAGGCCGAGTGCCAAGCGGCCATCGAACCGGTCGTCGAGACCATTCACCAATGCCTCGGCGAGTTGGTCTTCGGTGAAGGCGACGAGGAATTGCAGCATGCAGTCGTCAAACTGCTGCGGGAGAAAAACAAGACCTTGGCCACCGTCGAATTCGGCACCGGGGGCCTGCTGGCCGAATTGCTCAGTGCGGTCCCCAACGCGGAAGGATGCTATCGCGGCGGCGTGGTCCTCAGGGATCCGAGCCAGATGAAAAACGCTCTCGGCATCGATCCTGGAGGCCAGACATTCCTGCCTGACAACAATCCTGGAGGTCAGACATTCCTGTCTGACATATCATCATCAGGAGGTCAGACATTCCTGTCTGACAAAGAGGAGACAGGCAGGAATGCCTGTCCTCCTGAGGAATGGTTGAAACAAGCGGCCAAGGCTGCTCGACAAAAATTTCAGGTTGATTGCGTCTTGGCGGTCGGCCCGTTTCCCCATCATCGCCCCGATTCGTCGCTGCCGGTCGATTTGCTCGTCGATCTGGCCGGGACCGTTGAATCTAAAACCGTTCCCTTTCTCGGTCATCCCGATTGGGTGAAGGTTTTTATGGCCAAACAGGCGCTCAATCTCTTGCGGTTGAACCTGAGAGAGAGAGGTTGAACGATCTCTTGCGGCTTCGCCGCCGCTGCTCAAGGATCGCTCATTCTCAGTTGTACATCAAGATGCGAAAAATGCACGGTCGGGTCCCCGGATGGGGGAGATTGTTCCGAAACGGGAGTTTTGGAGCAAGGAGTCGAGGGCAAGGAAACATTACAAGACTTTGGTCAACAGGGATGCCAATCGGGCAATTCGCAGATTCTACAGCCCTCATTCGAGGGGAATAATGGGGTAGAGATACCCTGTCCAACGGTCCCTGACGGCGCAAAGTGGCACCGATGTTACACGCTGCGGAAAGGTATTCTTCGGATTGTAGAGTCGAGAGGTGGCGCGGTGGTTTAGGCTTCGGAATACTTCGGTTTCAGGGTTTCCCCGTTTGTGGCGCAATAGCCGACT
>JAFGPV010000091.1 GCA_016936015.1 Pirellulales bacterium | reverse complement strand
TTGTGCAGCGTTGCGCATCCCCGGCTCCAGGGCCAGGCAATGTCCCGCCCGCGCCCAGCACCGCAGCCGGCCCAGGCCGAAGGAATGGCTCAAGGGCAAGGGCAGGACTTCCACGTCGTCGTCTTGCAGGGGGATAAAGGTGTTGATGTTCCGCGCCGCTTGCGCGATGTTCCCCTGCGTCAGCACCACTCCTTTCCGCCGGCCGGTGGTTCCGGTCGTAAACAGCAAATCCGCCGGATCTTCCAGTCGGCAGACGGGCTTAAGTGCGGGCACCTGCGGCTTCGAAAGGGATGGATCCGGAAGCTCCAAACAAGTGACCGGCAGCGCCAGGGGCCGGGCGAGAAAGGCTGCGCGGACCTCGGCCAGCGCCGCCAGTTCCGCGACGACTTCCGGCGGCGTTTCCGGCGCCAGGGGGACGGCTATCGCTCCAAGCGCATGGGCGGCAAAATAGGCCGCGGCCACGGAACCGTGATTGGGTGCGCAGAGCAACACCCCCTGGCCGCAACCCACGCCGGCCTTTCGCAGGGACTCCGCGGCGACCGCCGTCAGCCGCCAGAATTCTCCCCAGGTAAGTTTCCCCTCGCGATCGAGGACAGCCGGCCGGTCGGGATGCGCCGCGGCCCTCCGCTGCACGGAACATACCAAAGGCTCGACCGCTTCAGGCATGGGGCTCCGACTTTTTTTGCTCCACGATCTTCCGCACGGCGTCGACCGAATCCATCGCGACGATCTCTTCCATCTCCAAGCTGATTTGGAACTGCGATTCCAGTTCCGTCACCAGGTTCATGTGGCCCACCGAATCCCAGCCGGGAACGTCGTTGTAACTCATCGGGCCGTCCAGAACGAATTGGGAATCGAGTTGAAACGCCGCGCGAAACGCCTGATCAATCTGTTCTTGCACGAAGAATTCTCCTGGATAGTAAGACGATCAGAGGTTGATGGGTCCGTCGCCGTCCCCGCGATTCAGGTGGATCGCGTCGTTCTGCACCCCCTGTCGGCGCAGCCGCTCGGTCAGTTGCGGCGCGGAGGCGAAGATGAAATTGGACGGTCCCTGGAAAAAACCCGCCCGGCGGAATCCGCGGCGCCAGGCGGCGTGGGATTGATTGGAAACGATCAGATCGACGTTCTGCGATTCCAGAAACGCCCGGGCCGCCGTGACGACCTTGACCGCGTCCTCGGCGGCGGCGAAACAGTCGGCAATGGATCCCAGCCGCATATTGCCAAAATGCTTGTGATTCGTCAGCGGAGTGTTCAGCAGCACGGCCCAGCCGATCGGCCGGGATCGCTCGGTCACGCGCAGACGGATGAATTTCTCCTCGTCGCGGGGATAAAGGATGCGCAAGGTTTCGGCGTCGCGCACGGCCGACATGCCGTAGTCGCTTCTGCCGGCCTGCCACAGCTCGTCGGCCCAGGCGGAAAATTCGTTGACCGGTTCGGCCTGAACCGCGGGAGGGAGCGGGAATCGGCGACACAACAGCGCCTGCGCGCCGGAAATGCCGAGCCGCCCCAAACCGCTCAGCGCCAACGTCTCGAGCGCCACGCGCGTCGCGATCTGCCGCCGCAGGCAACGGATATTGCGGAGGAAGGCGCGCGGATTCAGGACGCGAAAGAAAAACGGGACGGAAAACATGCTCCAGCCGGCGGCCTTCAACAGCCGCGCCACGGCCTCTGCGTAGCTTCCCATGCCCAAGCCGAAGAGCAGAGGCTGCCGCTTCAGGGCGTCGCGGAGCAGTTGGACGCCTACGAAGGAATAACGCCGGTCGACCACGCCCTTGGAGATCGGCAGTTGTACATCGGCGATCCTTACCACCTGATCTTTGATCCAAAAATCCTGATGTTTCAGAATATAGCCGCCCTGGACCGCTCCGGCTTCATCCACCGCCAGGTAATACTCTTGAAACAGTTTGCGTTCAGCGATTTTCGGCAACCATTGAGGGATGGGCGAGATGGGAAATGAGGTTGCCGCACCGCCCGACTTCAAGCAGTCGTTGAAACGTAGGACGGATTCAACGTGTTCCTCCGCGTATTCTTGAATAGTAATCGGCATGACGCCGGAAGTCGTTGTGCCAAGGAAGCGGGACCGGGGGAAAACTAAAGGCTACTTGGTGCCGATGAAAATCTTTTCCAGGAGCCACTTCCTTTCCAGCCGATGTCGCTGGGCGTCGGTGATGACGTGGGGACCGCCCGCCGCCAGCAGGTGATCGAGCAACGTGGCGACGGGAACGAACCATCCGTTCTTTTTCGACAGGCGTTCCATCAGCGTCCGGAACCGCGGTTCCAACTTGCCGTTCTCGCTGAAGCCGCTGGCAAAATGCGTATACATAATACATGCGCCGCCCTCCTCCTCCAGGCGATCCTGATCTTTTTCGCGGAGACAGCGGTTGAATTCCCGGACGTTCTTCCCGTTGGCGGAAGCAAACCAGTAGTTGACGTAGGGGCGTTGAGGATCGTGGTAGGGCATCACCGGACATGCCTTCAAGGTATTGATGTCCTGGAAGACGAAGTTGCGGTAGTATTTGATTCTCTCCTTGCAGAGATCGCCCCAAAAATACTTGTCTCCCTCGATGTGTCCTCGGTAACGCCCTGCATTATGGCGACGCGTGACAACCTGATAAATCAACCTATAGAAATGATTAAGCCGGTTATCGCCCCAATAGATGCCCTCGTCGTAGTTATGGTTTGTGGCCGTGACCGGGTACTGACCAAAGTAACGGTGAAAAGCATCCAAGGCGTCGAGCACTCCTTCTCGGGGCAAGCCGTGCCACGTGGCGTTGTGCCATCCGATTTCAAAGCCTTGGGCCTGGAGTTCCTGCGCCCAATGCAGGTAGTCGGCGTCTTCGCACGTCTGGCCCTGGTACGTGCCCTGCCGGGGATCTCCCGCAACGGGCCAGCAGGACTTGGTGGTCCGGAAGCCGCAATCACGCAAGAATGCATAGACCGGGCCGACATTCTCCAGGGTGGCGGCATCGGTATCGTCAAATACAGTGAACGCGAACTGTTTGTTTTCCGGCCAGGTAATTTTCACACCCATGGCAGCCCCGGGAAGAATATTCGAAGTTGTTCCATGATCGAAGTGGGATCCAGACCGAGGAGCTTTCGTAAATACTCTTGATCGCCCACGGCCTTGATGAATTGCAGGGGGAGTCCGATCCGATGAAAGCGGACGTTGGGGAGTCCGGCTTCGCAAAGGACTTCGGCCACGCCGCCGCCTAAACCTCCAATTATACTATGTTCTTCGATGGTTACAATTTTTCCCGTTTCCCGAGCGGCAGCCAGCACGGCGTCCACGTCGAGTGGCTTGAGCGTGTGCATGCTCAGGACCCGGGCATGGATTCCCCGTTCGGCCAGCATCTCCGCCACGGCCACGGCCGTGGCGAGCATGGCGCCGGTGGAGATCAGGGTCAGATCGTTCCCTTCACGTACGGTCAAGGCCTTGCCGATTGACCAGGAGATCGGCTGCTGATGCACGATCGGCTCCTTGTCGCGGCCGAGGCGGAGATAGACGGGACCGATGCCGGCGGCGACGGCCTTCGTAGCGGCGGCGGTCTCCACCGGATCGCCCGGCGCCAGAACCGTCATTTCCGGCAAAGCCCGCATCAACGCCAGGTCCTCGGTGGCGTGGTGCGTCATGCCCAGCGATCCGTAGGAATACCCTCCGCCGACGGCCACCACGACGACGTTCGCCTTGTGATAGCAGACGTCGTTGCGAATTTGCTCCAGGCAGCGGATCACGGGAAAGTTGGCGATGGAATAGGTGAACACGACCTTGCCCGCCAGGGCCATGCCGGCGGCGATTCCGGTCATGTTCTGCTCGGCCACTCCGGCATTGAGAAATTGTTCGGGAAACCGCCGGGCGAAATCCACCACCACGCCAAAACCGAGATCGCCCACCACGAGCGTGACGCGGGGATCGGCCGCGGCGGCTTCCGCCAGGGTTCGAATGAAAGTGGATCTCATGCTTGCGCCTCCAATTCAGCCATCGCCTGATCGTATTCCTCCCCCTGGGGCGTGCGGTAGTGCCAGAGGAGTTTGTCTTCCATAAAGCTGACGCCTTTGCCTTTGACCGTATGGGCGATGACGCAACTCGGCCGGCCGGCCTCGAACGGCACGCTCGCCAACGCCTGATGGAGCGCTTCGACGTCGTGCCCGTCCACTTCGCGGACCGCCCAACGGAAGGATTGCCACTTGGCGGCGAAGGGTTCCAGGTCGAGGACTTCCTTGACCGTGCCGAGGCTTTGGATTTTGTTGTAATCGACGATGACGACGAGGTTGTCGAGTTGATGCTGGGGTGCAAAAAGGATCGCTTCCCAATTGGAGCCTTCGTCGCACTCCCCGTCGCTGAGGATGGCGAAGACGCGGTAGGGCCGGCGGTCCCGTTTCCCCGCCAGGGCCAGGCCGCAGGCGATCGGCAGCCCGTGGCCCAGCGAGCCGGTAGAGACCTCGACGCCGGGCACGCCGTTGCAGGTGGCGTGTCCGGCGAGCTTTCCGCCGTTGAGATAAAAGCTTTCCAGCCAGTCCATCGGGAAGAAACCGCATTCGGCCAGGATTGCGTAGAGTCCCGCACAGGCGTGGCCTTTGCTCAGGACCAGCCGGTCGCGGTCGGGATCCTCGACGGTTTCCGGACTGACGCGAAGCACGCGGCGGTAGAGCACAGCCAGGATCTCGGCCATGGACAGACTGCCGCCGACGTGGGAGCTTTTTGCCCGATGCGTCATGCGGACCGAGTGGAGCCGGATCTGTCGTGCGAGCTCCCGAAGTTCCGCGTTTCGGTCAGGAGATGTCATGAGAGTCAAGTTCCGTGTTGTTTTTGGTAATCGATCGACGAGCTGCCATAGAACGCTTCAATGCAAGCGCAGACGTAATCCACGTCCTCATCGCTGAGCGACGTGTTCATCGGCAGCATGATCATCCGCGTGAACAGTTCCTCGGTAAAAGGCAGGCGTTGGTTGAAACCCAACTTGGCGAACTGGTGGACCGCTTTTCCGCCCCATTGGATGAGCGTTCCCACGCCGCGCTGCTTGAGGAAATCGCGAAGTTCGTCGCGGCGTTCGGCCTCGATTTCATAATTCTGGAAGATGTCGAAGTGATCGGGATCGTCCTCGGGGCCGGGGGGAAGCCGGAGCGAGGGCAAAGAAGCCAAGTGCCGGCGGTAGCGGGCGGCGATCTCGCGGCGCCGGGCGATCTCCCGATCGTAACTCTTCAGCTTGTGGTTCAAGACCGCGGCCTGAAGGTTGTCCAACCGCGAGTTCAGGCCCCAAAGGACGACGTCTCCCGAGGGAGCGCGGCCGTGATCGCGCAACAGGAGGAGTTGCTCATACATGGCGTCGTCGTTGGTCATCGCGCAGCCGCCGTCGCCGAAGCAGCCGAGCGTCTTGGCGGGATAAAAGCTGATGCAGCCGGACGCGCCAAACGTGCCGGCGCACCGCCCTTTGTACTTCGATCCCAACGCCTGGGCCGAGTCCTCGATGATGATGATATCGTGCTTGTCGGCCACGGCCTGCAAGGCGTCCATGTCGCAGGTCCGTCCGTTGAGTTGCGTGGGCATGATCGCCTTGGTCCGCGGCGTGACGGCCGCCTCGACGGAGGCGGGATCGATCAGATGATCGGGGCCGCATTCGACGGGCACGGGCGTTGCCCCGGCAAAGTAGATCGCCGACGCGGTGGCCACCATCGTGTGCGTGCAGAAAATGACCTCGTCCCCCGGCCCGATGCCGGCGGCGCGGATCGCCAGGTGCAGGGCGTCGGTGGCGTTGGCCATGGCCACCACGTGCTTGACGCCGACGTACGCCGCCAGATTCCGCTCAAACTCTTCCATGTCGCGCTGCAGAATAAACGCCCCGCGGCGACACACATCGGCGATGATCGACAGGTGCTCCGCCTCGTGTGAAGTGAACACGAAGGGATAATTAAAAAAAGGGACAACCTTGGCATTGGTGGAGGCCATGACGGGATCTCTCATTAAGGTTTTAACGGTGGGATTCAGGTTTCGTCGATGAAGGGGCGGCCTCGTACCACGGCAGACCCCCGGATTCAACACGGCGATACAACTGGAAGTAATATAACTGGTTCAAGTAGAACCGTATCTTGGGGATGTACAACGGCCCGCAAGCCGAGAGGACTCCATCTCCCGAGTTGCGCCACTTGCCCCCGTACTCTTTCGATAATTTCTCGGCGGATCCCGGCAAGGTGAGGACCACGTTAATCTGTTTTTTCTCCTTTTCCGTCAAGCGGTACATGCCGCAAAACGTCATTCTCGTATGACGCCTTACGGCGTAATAAGCGGCGTTCGGGCATCGCACCCAATCGGAAGGTTTGATGTTTCGCCGGGCCACGGCCTCCACCCGCGAGGGATCCCGGTCGCTCCAAGCGGCAAGAGCAAGTCCCACAAACAAAGGCAGTCCCAAAAAGGCAATCCCCAGGGCGCCGGAGATGAAAATTCGAGCGGTGCGGGATCGCAGCCGGGGCCAGACTTGTTCGAGGGACGCACAGAGGCAGACGGCGACGGGAATCATCCCCAGCCAACTGTAATAGGCGGGGTAATGGCCAAGCAGGAACAGGATTCCCGGAATGGATGCCCCCGCGATAACGCCGAATCCAATCGGAGAACGCCAGGTAAACCGGCCTGCGGCCCATTCCCTGAGAGCCAAGCCGGCCAGAAGGGCATAGCAGATCATGAAGCTTGGATCCTTCACAATCCCGCCGATCCGCTCCTGGAGAGATTCGTTTCGAATTTCATTCTTGACCGAGCCGAGAATGCTGGAGAAAAAATAATTTTCCCAGACGCCGTGCCAACTGTAAAAGAGGAAGAGGAATACTCCCCCCAGCAGCACTCCGACGGCCCCGGCCGCCACTTCCCGCCAGCGCCGCTTGTCGTAGGCCAGCACGATCAAGGAGAGAATGGCCGCATACACCGGCAGCACCGGAGAGGTAATCGGCATCCACACGGCGATGAAACCGATGACGGCCAGGCGGCGGAAGGTGCCGGGAAGCGTTGCCGCCAGCAGCGCGGAGGCGGCAATTGCCATGGCCAGGCTGTCCACGCGGCCCATCCGATACGAATGGGTGATTCCAAAACTGCTGAGTATCAACCCCACCAGCACGAGTCGCCACACCGGCTGGTTGATCAGACGTTGCCTCCGTACAAAGAGCCAGACGAACACCGCCGTTATTGCCATCAAAAGGTAGCTCAGACTGCGAACGGCGAGGCATCCAAACCCGAAAATGCGCATCCACTCGTACAACAAAAACGGATAAAACGGCCCGTAGTGGACCACGAAAGATTGGTGATCTTGCGTAAAGCCGGTGGTGGAACGGAATCCTTGGCCGAAATAGAGGCTCGCGGCGGGATCGACAAATACGACTTCGTCCACGGTGGGGATCGGACAACGGTCGCCCGTTGCGAAATTAACGGTCAGGAAAGCCGCAAGAATTCCGAACAGAAAGAACTTCTCCCCGCGCGGAACGAAGGGACGATCGGTTGGAGCTGATGATGCGGTCAACATTCCTTCCCTTGACTTGGATGAAGAATCCAGTGGTTGAAAAATGTTCGTCAATTTACTCTTTTTTTTGAAAGATCAACTCCACGGTTCCGCCGCACCGCATCGCCGCTTCGGCCGCAGCCAGGATGCCGAAGAGAGGGAAAGTCGTGATCCAGTAGAGTTTCTGGAAAGCGACGTTCCAGGGGGAACAGCGTTCGATGTAGCGGGGATTTCCTTTGAGGAACTCAAACAACGCGTCCCTCTCCGGCGTCAGCCAATTCATCAGGCTTTGCTGAAATCCGATGACGTTTTGCTCGAGTTGAAAATGCCGGACGGACAAACGCCGGAAGCCGTGCCGGTCCATCGCGGCGGTCAGATCCGCGACGCCCAGAAAAACCAGGTGCCTCGGCGGATCCAGGTGGAACCAGTTGCCGCGGAAAAGGCGGCTTTGAAGGCTGTCGATGTTGGGCAGCGACATCAGCACGTATCCTGAGGGACGCACGATCTTTTCCAGGATCCGCAACGTGCGTTGCGGATCCGGCAGGTGTTCGAAAACATGCCAGATACACGCCGCGTCGAAGAAGGCGGGGGAAAAGTCGTCTTCCGAGAGGGCGCGAACTTGAAGGTGGAGATCGGCGATTTGCGACGCCCGATCCGCGGCTTTGCCCGGCAGCTCGATTCCGTAGGACTCATATCCCCAGTCGATGAGATGCCCCAGAAAACCGCCATTCCCGCAGCCGACGTCCAAGACCCGGGCCGGGGGACGCACCAGGCGTTGCACGCGACGCGCCCGGCCGCGCCGAAAGCGGTTGATGGCCCGCTCGATGATCGGGGGAAATTTCGTGGCTCCTTCGCCGTAATAAGCCTCGTCGTAGGCCTGGGCGAGTTCTTCCGCCGTGGGTTTGGGCCATAAATACACGGCGTGACAACTTGGACAACGTTGGAACTGATAGACCTTGCTCCGGCTGTGGGCGACGGCGAAAATGCCGTTGGGCTGCTCGGCTCCGCAAAACGTGCAGGTCCGATCAATTTCCTGATGCGGCGGAGAAGGGGGGTTCATCATGTGATTACTCGGACAATCCAGGCGCCAATGCGACGGCCTCTTACGTCTTTCTCGAACGATAATAGTCGGACATCAGCCGCAGAGTGGGGGAGGAATTGAATAATTTGCTTTGGGACAGTTTCCATTTCCAAAGACGGTATTTCACGCTGGTCAGCACAACGCCCAGTCCGTAAACCAAGGACCGCCGGAAGTTGATCGAGCTGGCCTCGGCGAAATAGCGGGTGGGACAACTGATCTCGCCGATGCGAAATTGGAAGGCGACCGCTTGCGCGAGCATCTGGTTATCGAAGATGAAATCGTCGGAGTTGGCCAAGAGCGGCAAGGCCTCGAGAACCTTGCGGGAAAATGCGCGATAGCCCGTGTGGTATTCGGAAAGTTTTACGCCCATGAGGATGTTCTGGAACAAGGTAAGCACGCGGTTGGAGCAGTACTTGTAGAACGGCATCCCTCCCTGGATGGCGGTATTGCCGAGGATCCGCGATCCGAGCACGACGTCGTAGACTTCCGAGGCGATCATTCCCGCCATGGCCGTAACCAGCCGCGGCTCGTACTGGTAATCCGGGTGCAGCATCACGACAATGTCCGCGCCGAGAGCCAGCGCCTCGCGGTAACAGGTCTTCTGATTGGCCCCGTAGCCGAGATTCTGGTTGTGTACAAAGACTTCGAGACCTAGTTTTCGGGCGAGGTCGGCCGTTTCGTCGCTGCTGGCGTCGTCGACCAGGATGATGTTGTCGACAATTTCGCGCGGAATGTTGTCGAGAGTTTGCTGGAGCGTTCGTTCAGCCTTATAGGCGGGCATCACGACTACCACTTTTTGACCGTGCAGCATGATCGTCGTCCGTTAAAAAAAGCGATACATAAAGTTCTCTAGTCCTGATTCGTCCGCCCGCAGTCGCCGCCGATGAAGAAAAGCCCCAGGCCGTTGCCGATGAATACCGCATGGCCGGCCATGAGGACACATTTCATCATGCGCTTACTTTAGGGAAGACTCCGGAGCGATGAACTTCTCCGCCTCCGCGCGCAACTGCTCGAAGGTCGGATAGTCTTTCAGCTCCTTCGGCCTCCAACTTTTTCTTAAAATCCGCAACAGGGTGTAAAAAATAATCTTGATGTCGCCGAAAAAGCCGTGATGGTCGAGATAGTACAACTGCAGCTTGAGTTTCGTGGGAAAAATGACCTGCTGATAGACCGCGTCAGGATCGGCTGTCCCCGCCAGCACGCCGCCCTCGTCGGAATTCCAGATCGAGGCCCAGTCGGTGATGCCGGGACGAATGCTCAGGGTCTTGCGGGCCTCCTCGTCGAACTGCTCCGCCTTGTCCACGACTTCCGGCCGAGGACCGACGAGGCTCATGTCGCCTCGAAACACGTTGATCAGTTGGGAAAGTTCATCGAGTTTGAATCGCCGTACGAAGCGGCCGCTGCGGGTTACCCGCGGATCGTCGCCGGAGGTCGTCGGCCCGCCGATCTGATCGGCGTTGGTGACCATCGAGCGGAACTTGTAAATCTGAAACGGCTTGCCGTATCGCCCGGCCCGCCAACCCCGATAAAACACCGGGCCTGGCGAATCCCGCTTGATCCAGACGGCAAGGGCGGCCAATAGCGGCGAGAACACCAGTAATCCGATGCCGCTGACGAAAATGTCGAAAAGACGTTTTAACACAAAAAACTCCAGCTCAAATGTGCGTCAGGAAGGCTGCTTTTTCAAGACGTACGACACTTGACCTACCAGGAAAGGAAAGACGGCAGCCGTGGCGAAATAGGCGCTGGGCAGCCATCGCGAAAGGAATCGCCCCAAGGGGGGGACGAGGGCGCCGCGGCAAATTTTCACGATTTCCACTCCCCGGCCGACGGCAAACAACTCCGCAAGCCGGCGCCGCGAGAGGGCCTTGTAGTTCGGATCGCTCGGTTTCGGCGTGCGCCAATCGACCAGCAGCAAATAGCCGCCGGTTTTACAGACGCGAACCATTTCCCGGGCGATCGCGGCGCTGAGCGCGTCGTCCGGAAGCGTGGCAAACATGCCGGATTCGAACAGGAGATCGAAACTGTCGTCGGCGAAATCCATGCGGCTTGCGTCGCCTTGAATGAAACGCATTTGCGGATAGAGCAGTTTTGCCTTATCGAGCCGTTCCGTAAGGATGTCGATTCCGACGATGTTTTCTGGTTGGTATCCCAGCCGTAATAACTGAAAAAGGTCGCCTCCGCCTCCGCAACCGACATCCAGGACAAGAGCGGCCGCGGGATCGTGACGGATCGCCGCCGCCGCCCGCACCAGCGAGGCCTCCGAGGCAAGCGTCTGAAAAAGCACCCCGCGGTTGGTGCGAAGGTCGTTCCGGTCCGCGCCTTTCTTGCGGTAGTAGTCCTCGTACCATTGTTGCGTCGACGTTTCAGTGGTCACGGTTTGCCCTCGGGGAATGTAACGGCGATTTCCTGCAGATAGGCCATCATGGCTCCGTACACCTTTTCCGCGGTGAATTTCTCGCGGAAGACGCGCTGGGCGTTATCGGCCAGGCTACGAGCCAAGTTGCAATCGCGGGTGGTGCGGGCCAGCAAGTCGGTAAGTCCGTCGACGTCGCCGATGTCATAGCTCATGCCGCACTGCTCCGAAGCCAGCAAGTCGGCGAGCACTCCCCTGGCGGGGCTGGAGAGAATCGGCAAGCCGGCGCTCATGTACTCGATGGCCTTGTTGTTGATCGTGGCCAGGAAGTCGTAACGGTCGGGTAACGGATCCAATCCGATCGTTGCGCGGCGCATCAGCACGTGGATTTTCGCCGCGTCCACCCAGCCGGGAAACGTCACGTTTTGCAGTCCCGCCGCCATCTGCCGGTAGTGGTCCAACCGGTCGCCCGTGCCGCAGATGAGAAATCGGAGGGGATGATTTTGAGCGGAAAGTTTCCGGGCCGCGGCAATTACCGTCTCCAGGTCGAATTGCCTACCGAGTGTGCCCACGAAGACGGCCACAGGAAAAGCCGGATTTGCGGGAATCCCCTGTTCCGACCAGAAATGCTCGGCGGCGCGAATTTTGTCTTCTGATGGAGCCTGGGAAATATATCCCATCGGAAAGGCCCTGTCCAGCGGTGACCTGGGGCGGTTGCCCCGCTGAAGCCCCCAGTCGACAAAGGCCTCGGTGATGCCTGTGATGGCCGTCGCCCCGGCACAGGCCCGCCGTGCGTCGCGGAACATCGGGCGGAGCACCAGCCGGGCTAACGGCCGGGCCGGGGCCGGCAGATGGTCGGCAAAAATGTCGGGCCACATGTCGCGCATGTCGAGCACGACGGGTTTCTGACGACGCTTGCCGTAGCGGATCGCCTCCAGGCACAGTTCGATCGTCGGCAGGGCCGCCACGAGAATGTCCGGCGGATCCGCCTCGGCCTCGATCAGCGCCGCAAACTTTCGGGCGATCTGGCGATGGTCGCGAAACCGCGCCAGCGAAAGGTTCGAACGATAGCCGCAACCATGCAGCAGACGGATGGTCAACCGTTCGTCGCCCCGTTGCGTCGTATCGTCGTCGAAGAGGTGCCTCTTGCGAAAGTGGTCGAAGGTCGAAGTCCACCAGGTGACCGTATGACCGTGTTGGGCGAGGAAGCGTGCGAAGTAACCGGTGCGGTGCAGCCGGTCGTGCGCGCCTTCTTGCACCGGCACAGGCTCACCGATCGTTGCCAGACAGATTCTCATCGCTATCGACGTTTTACTGATAGGATTGTACGGAATTATTTTGTTCTAACAGCGTCGCTGGTGACGGTCGGTAGCCAAGACGGTTCTATAGACGTCTAGCAACTTGGGTTCTTCACGTTCCCAGCAGTACTTCTCGCGTACGGTTCGCTTACCGTTTTCGCCCATGACCCGTCGCAATTCAGGATCGTTGTGCAATCGCATAATCGCCTTGGCAATCGCAGTCGAGTCTGTTGGGTCAACGGCCAATCCGGCGCCGCAAGATTCGATAAACGTTTTTAGTTTGGGAAAGTTGGAAATAAGCACAGGCAATCCCATCGACATGTACTCGAAAAGTTTGACACAGTTTTCGCCTGGACAATAGAGATATGCCGAAATGGGTTGTAGAAGTACGATGCCTATATCAGCTTGAGCCAAAAGTTCATTGATTTTAAGCCAAGGCAAATGTCCATGATAGAAAACTTTTGGATGTTTCGAAATCTCATCCGCCAAAAAGGTGTCCGAGATCGCACCCGCTAAATGAATTTCCACGTCGGGAAAGGGAAGTGCATTCAATGCTTCTATGGCTTTGCCGATTCCTCGGTCATACGAAATAGAACCTACATAAATAATTATAAATGGTCCGTTATGGATGGTGGATGAGGCATTATTTGCGAAACGCAACGGCACGTAATTTGTTATTATAGTGGTTTTGTTTTTTGGAAATTTATGAAACGTTTGAGAGTCAGCGACAATATTATGGCTCATTATAAAGCTGGCGAAAGCTTCCCATGGTCTCCAGACAACAGACAAGCACTTTCCCTTCCACCCCTTGGATTTCAGTTTTTCCTGATAATCTTCATGCGAGTCGTATATTACACGTCTGCCAAACATTCGAAGAATGATTGCAATGAAGAGTAACTCTGGATCGTGAATATGATAAACTTCCGCCTTATTGCGCATTGCCAACCAAAAAGCCCGAAACACGTTTATTGCATATCGTTTGTAATGATTATTTGTTTTCTTCAAAGGGATGACTTTAATGGAATCGATAACGTTGGGCTGATCAGCTTGAGCGACTATAACGACTTCATATCCGGCTGTGCTAAGACTGATCGCTTGTTTGTGAAAAATGCGTTGATCATTCCAGAGATGACTGCTGGACAGAATGCAAACTCGCATCTTAGGAGGTCTCATGTAGCTGCTCGCCTGATAGGATTAAATCTGAAATCGTTGGAATTCACACTGAAAGGCAAATTTGGATGTTTCGCATTGCACGAGAGCAGTTGCGGCGAGTGTGCGATTGCAATTACGGCAAAAAAATATCCATAGACTTGCTGATTACTGAACACAGTGCTGGAAAAAATGGAGCCAATGAAAAAAAGAAAAAATATCATCGTCACCCACAGGGCTGAAGGGTGATCTCGAATAATAATCCAGCATGATCGGAGACTGGCTATTACAATGAGGAGCATCGGAATACCGCCGATAATCCCAGTTGCCGTCAAACACTCGAGATACATGCTATGGCACATGACCCCTTGCATGTCATCCTCCAAAAAGATCGAGGAACCGATGACCGGGCTGTCTAAAAACTGGTGGAATGCCCGAATAAACGCACTGACTCGCCATTGATCAGTCAATTCATGCGACTCGAAACGTTGAACGACAACTAATCCTGACATTTTTTCATGAAAAGACCTTCCCTCCATCTTCGTAAAAGCATAGCCCAAACCACAGATCATAAGGACCAGAGTGAATAACAGCATTTTGAAGCTTCCCTTGCGGCGGAACGCCAACCAAGCCATCAAGAAAAGCACCAATATCAAAGAGACAAGGGGACCTCGCGACGCGGTTCCGATAGTGACGTAGCATGTAAAGAAAAAGACGACCCAAGCCAGGATTCTTATGAGAAGGCTTGGATTGGGGCGCGAGGGGAAGAGGACGATGGACATACTGGCGATAGCGCCGGCGGAGGCGACCCGAGCGAGATTCATGTTGTTCAGAGCATAGAACTGCGCACGGCCAAAAGTGCCAGTCCACTCTTCGAGACCGCCGAATCGGGAGGCAAAAAAACAGGGAATGGTGCTCACCAACATGATCAACAGTTGCGCCCACCAAAGAGTGCGACGCGACGGATAAATGGCCAATGCCAACATCGGTATGCCTACAACGCCCAAGACGAATGAGAGCGACTCCCAAAGTGGAGCAACCGGAGACTCGTTGATGAGACGAAACATATATGCCAACCAGAGAATAATAGCGGGAAGCCAGAGCCATCCTTTGTACATTTTCACTACGCCGAGGATTCCGATGCCTAGCATGAAAAGGCTGAAACCCATAACCGCCGCACGGAACGGTATGGTAACTATTCGGCTGTCAACACCGATGATGGTCGGCAGAATTGATATCGCCGGGTAGCCGACGATCGGTAAAGTATAGAGCATAGCAACGGACAAGCTGACCATTACGTTTTCTTTTGGACTGTATTGATGTTGTCGTTGCATCGTCATGGATATTCTCTAATAGAATCCAACGGGTTGAGGACGGACGATGCGGCTCATCCAAGGGAGGAAGCCTCTTGCCGAGGATAACACTCCCGTTTATTGAACCACATTGTTGATAATGAATTTATACTTTCCCGCCTGGGTGGTTGGTATCGAGTCAACATACTCGAACGAAATATTTATTTTTCCGACGTGCGTGAAAAATGAGTCTCTGATGAATTGTTCCTGATCCGGAGTGTACAACGGCTCCTTGATGATTTTACAGAGGATCGAATTGGCATCAGTTTGAATGATTTGATATTGAACGATGTCACATTTGCCCATCAGAATCGTCAACACCGGGCTTCCAATGACGATATTGTTCAACTTCAAATAGTCCGTGAGGCGTCCCTCGATTTCCTTGAGCATCGGCATTTCTCTTCCACAGGAACATTTGGCCAAGGAAATACTGCCGTTGTCTCCTGTTTCGTATCGCAGGAAAGGCATGGCAAAGTTATATAGACTTGTAGCCAGAATTTTTCCGGAACAATCGATCGTTTGATTACCTTGCTCATCCACACATTCTAAAATAGACCTTTCCATATCGATGTGCATTCCACAATGTTTCTCGCATTCATGGGCTGTTATGCCCCCGTCATGGAGGCCGTAATTGTCAAACACTTTCACACCGAATACGCCTTCGATGACTTGCCTTTGTTTTTTTAGTAATTTCTCTGCTGTGGTGAATACCGCCTTCAAGGAAATTTTTAACTTCAGGCTGTTGTCCTGGATGAATTTGGCGAAAAGATAGATCGAGGAAGCATAGCCTCGGATGAAGTACGGTTTTCGTCGTTGGATGTCATGATAATATTTCAGCAGATTCTCTTCACTCATTTCATAAGACGAATACGCGCGCATGTTGAGAAAATAGCTCTGTAATTTTTTCTTCATGTCCTGAGCCGTGGCAGGAATCAGTGAAGAACCTGCGAGAATGGCAACTGGATCTCCCAACCGGTAGCCTGCGTAACTCCATCCTCGATACAGTAGAGCAACGCCTCTTTCGTAGTCGGCTTTCTCGAGTCGATACTTGAACGGCACGCCCGTAGAACCGCCGGTAGAACCGTTGATGAAATGGATGGAATTGATTTTTATAGGAATAAAATCGCAGGCATTCTCTTTAATGATGTGTTTCGTTAATATCGGCAATTTAACGAGATGCTCGACACTCGATATATCCGTCGGCACGAGATGCAATTGCTTGAAGAGTTTAGTATAATATGGGACACAATGAAAAGCAAAGTCAACCATCTTTTGGAGTTGACGATCCTGCGTTTCTTTCAAGCGTTCAAAGGGAAACCATTGAGATTTCTGGAATTCGTAGAAATACTTCAAGAGCCTGGGACGTTTGAGAGTATATCCCGCATTGAAAATCAATTTATGCCACATTGTGTTCGTCAATAATAAAAGAAAATAATCAGAGAAAATATCTAATCATATAAGGGTGTCCTGAAAATCATAGGCAATCCACAATCCATTTAACTTGCCCGTTCTTATTGCCACGACAGTGGTTATAACGAACAAGTAGTTGGTGCGCGAAGAATGCAGCAAGCATCTGTGTACGGTTATTGTCCATCCCTCGATGCAAAACACGATGGTCAAACTCGAGCATACCCATGAACCAATCGTTAAAGGGCTCCACCGTTTAATCGCGGCGTGAATACATCCGTTTTCCGCGATGGTTATTCAGGAACTCTTTTCGCTGGAGTCGCCGCCGGCGTTATTCATCCCGCTAGATTAATTTAATTTCAGGACGCTCTCAAATAGTTAAACATTTCGAGATCTAAAGAATAACAAGGATTTAAGGTGATGAAAAAAGCCATAAATAATAATAGGGCGATTATTCCAGTCCTTGAGTCTCCACAATAATCCAGCAAAACGACGCAAGCACTTTAAAATATAACAATACTTTCGTTTAAATCCGTTACCAGTCAGTCCAATTCGACGAAGATCCCACAACAAAGCAAGCAATCGACCGGCATCAATTTCCCATTCGCGCGCATAAGAAATTGAGGAGATTGGAGAAAAATGCTGATTGGAATCGGACGGGACTACCTTACATAAATTTCGATTTTGCCAGGTGAAGAGGGGATTGAAGGAGATCGAGCGATCAGAAAAAGACAGAGAAAGCAGCACAGATTCGTCGGTTCCCTCAATGTGTTGGTGGATTGGTAAATCAAAGACAAAATTTCCAAGACCATAGAAAATTAATTTATCACCAAATTGTTCAAATCGCTGTACACAATGAGCGTGATGAGCAACAATGACGTCAGCGCCATATTCAAGGTAGCGCATGAGCAGTCTTCGGCGAGAAGGCATAGGAACGTGCGTGAACTCCTCTCCTCCGTGATAAACGACAACGACCCAAAGGACGCGTTGCTTCAACTCGAGAATTCTCGTTCGAATACGACTCTCAGGTACATTACCGAATATTCCAGGAGAGGAATCTCGGGCAAAGACCCCATGATCACAAACAGCCAAAATGCCCACGGAGATGTTATCGTGTTTAAGAATGCAAGGCCTGGAAGCTTCATCGATGTTCTCTCCCGCTCCCAGGCAAGGCCACCCGTGATTCCTGGCAAAATTAATGGTATCGCGCGCCCCTGCCGCCCCATGATCAAACATGTGGTTGTTTGCCAGGTCGAAAACACAATTTCCAAATGATTTGAAAACAGCATGTGATCCGGGAGCACTGTAAACCGTAAGCCTGGAAGGCAGTTGCGGCGGGCTGGACGTGATCGGGCCTTCTACGTTAAGTAGAACAAAGTGGTGCTGACGAAAGGCGTTTTGAATATCCACGTGGAAAACATGGGGATCATGATAAGCTGGCCCGAGATGAACATCCCCGGTAAACATGATTTGCATCGTGTCTTGACAGCAAGAAATCTTTGATGGGGACTGTATGCCTTCAATCATTGAGAACTGGTTTTCATCCGAAGGAGGACGCCGTAGAGGAAAATTTCGACTTATGCCTTACGTAGCTCCAAATCCATACGATGATAAAGACGTTAAAAAGGAAGCCCACAATACTATATAATATAACTGTTTTCATCGCAGTTAAAAACATTCCTCCAATCACGATGGATGACACACGACAGACCAGTAAGGCAACGTCGATGATGAAAAGAGCCCGTTGACGTCGGTAGACTTGCCCAAATATCATCGCCGGAGCATTGCAGAACATGACGGAGAGCCAGAGCACCAGCCAGCGGGCGTATTCTCCCGCCGTGTACCATCGGTCGCCTAGGATAAACGCCGTCAGCATGGGGGCGAAAATCATAATCAGCAGAGACGGCAGCATCACGATGCCGATCAGCCCCAGGGTGACTTTTTTGAACAGGGCGTAGGTGTCGCCCCCGAGGTTGTAGACCTCGCTGACCTTCTGAAACAGCACAGATTTCAGGGCATTGATGATTAGACTGGCGGGGAGCCAGACGATCCGAAACCCGAGTGAATAGTAGCCTACCACGTCCTTTCCGAAAAAGGGTGCCAGCAAGAGCGAAGGCACGCAAGCGGAAAAGGTATTTAAAAGTGATGAGGGGGATGTGTACATGGGGAAATCGGAGTATTCCCGAGCTAGACGTTTGAGGCGGATTCGGTCGAGCGAACCGCGGATCAAGGGCCAATCGCTCTTGGCAACCTGCTTGGCGAACGTTGTCGTCCCGCAAACGTCGCCGAGGATCGCCCCGAAGATCAAACCGGACACGTGTCCGCCGAACAGACCAGCGACGGCCTGGGAACCCGAACTGGTCGTAGCCCGAACGACTTGCGATATCGACGTGCGGTGGAATTGCTTGCGGCGGGCCGACCAAAATATAAACAACTGCCAGACTCCCGAAAGAAAAACTGAGAGCGGCACCAACCACAACCAGGGGATCAGCTCGGGAGTCTTGAGTAAAGTTCCTAGGAACCCGCCGAATACCAGACATCCTATGCACACGACGATGGCGAATCCGAAGATGATCATTCCGCATAACCAGAAAAGACCTGCGGCGTCGGATTCCTCCTTGGGAAGCATCATGGCCATCTCGTAACGAAGCGACGCAATGCACGAGACGATGCCAATGATGGAAATGTAAATGCTGAACACCCCGTAAGTACCGGGATCGTATAACCGTGATAGCACCGGGACAAACGCCACGTTGATCAACTGCGCCGTAATGCTTCCCGTCATCAAAACGAGGATATTGCGTAAAAAATGGCTGCGTGCAAGGCGTGATACAAACTGATGCATAACCTGCAAGATCCGTTTTCGATGGATCTTAAATCATATAACCTCGAAAAAACGCTCGATCAATCAGCCAATCCCTTCTTCTTGCTCGTCGGAGAGTTCGTGTGAGAAACGTTCATTGAGTGTTCTTGGCTTTCGGAGAGCAGATCGTGGACATAGCGCCCATATGCCGATTTGACACCGGCGAATCGCGCCTGAAGACTGTCCTTGTCGATCAGTCCCATGTGCAAGGCGATTTCCTCGGGGCAGGCGATTTTCAGGCCCTGGCGGGATTCGAGGGTTTGGACGAAGCTGGCGGCCTGGAGCATCGTCTCGGGCGTGCCGGTGTCGAGCCAGGCGGTGCCCCGGCCAAGTTTTTCCACGCACAGGGCGCCTTGTTGCAAGTAGGCTTTATTGACGTCGGTGATTTCCAGTTCGCCGCGGGCGGAGGGCTTGATCCGCGAGGCGATCTCCGTGATCTGGGCGTCGTAGAAATAGATGCCGACCACGGCGTAATTCGACTTGGGTTTGGCCGGCTTTTCCTCGATCGAGAGGGCCTTTCCGTCTTCGTTGAACTCGACCACGCCGTATTGCCGCGGGTCGTGGACGTAATAGGCGAAGACCGTGGCGCCTTCGGTTCGCGAGGCCGCTCGTTGCAGCGTTTGCGAAAGTCCCATGCCGTAAAAAATATTATCGCCGAGGATCAAGCAGGCCGGACTGGCGGCGAGGAACTCCCTGCCGATCAGGAACGCCTGCGCCAATCCTTCCGGTCGCGGTTGCTCGGCATAGGACAACCGGAGTCCCCACTGGCTCCCGTCGCCCAGCAGCCGTTGGAACAGCGGCAAGTCGGTGGGCGTCGAGATCAGCAGGATCTCGCGGATCCCCGCCAGCATCAGCGTGGTCAGCGGGTAGTAAACCATCGGTTTGTCGTACACCGGCAGCAACTGCTTGCTGATGACTTGGGTCATGGGGTGCAGGCGCGTCCCGCTGCCGCCGGCAAGAATGATCCCTTTCATCGGTTATTCCTTTTAGCGCTGCGCATAATTCAAGGTGATCCATTCCGCGTATTTCTCGCTCATCAGGCTGTTAACCCAATCCTGATGGTCGAGGAACCAGCGGATGGTCTTGCGGATGCCCGTCTCGAACGACTCCCGAGGCGTCCAGGAGAGTTCGGCCTGGATTTTATCGGCGTTGATGGCGTAACGGCGGTCGTGGCCGGGACGGTCCTTGACGAAGGTGATTTGTTCCCGGTAGCTGCCGCCGCCGGATTTCGGATGAAGGCGGTCAAGCTCTTCGCAGATCAAATGGACGATCTCGATGTTCTTCTTCTCGGTCCGGCCGCCGACGTTGTAGGTCTCCCCGGGGCGCCCCCGGGTCAGCACCGCTTCGATCGCCGCGCAATGATCCTCCACGTACAACCAGTCGCGGACCTGCAGGCCGTCGCCGTAAACCGGCAGCGGTTTGCCCGTCAGCGCATTGAGGATCATCAAGGGGATCAACTTCTCGGGATACTGGTAAGGGCCGTAGTTGTTCGAGCAGTTCGTGGTTAAGGTCGGCAGGCCGTAGGTGTGATGGTAGGCCCGGACCAGATGATCGGAAGCGGCTTTCGACGCGGCGTAGGGGGAATTGGGGGCATAAGGCGTCGTTTCCGCGAAGGCGGGATCCTCCGGCCCCAGGGTTCCGTACACCTCGTCGGTGGAGACGTGGAGGAACCGGCAGGAATCTTCCTTGCCGGCCCATGCCTGGCGAGCGGCGTCCAGCAAAGTGAACGTCCCGATGATATTGGTCTGGATAAAAGCGGCAGGGCCGGTGATGGAACGATCGACGTGGCTTTCCGCCGCAAAGTTCACAATGGTGCGGACGTCGTGTTCGGCGAGCGTCTGCTTCACCAGGGCCGCGTCGCCGATGTCTCCGTGGAGGAAGCGGTAACGGTCTTGAAGTTCCAGGTCTTTGACGTTGTTCAGGGATCCGGCATAGGTCAAGGCGTCCAGGTTGATCACGGAAACCGCCGGACAGTGCGCGAAGAGGCAACGGATGAAATTGCAGCCGATAAATCCCGCGCCGCCGGTGACCAGAATCGGATGATTGGTAAGGGAATGGTCCAAAGGACAGCCCTTTTCCTATTTTGTGGAATCGATGAACCGCCGGATGGAGTCTACGACGTATTCGGCCTGCCGGTCGTTGAGTTCAGGGTAGATGGGCAAAGCCAGGGTCTCTTGGGCCGCCTTCTCGCTTTCGGGGAAATCGCCTTCGCGATGCCCCAGGTAGGCGAAACACTTTTGCAGGTGCAGCGGCACCGGATAATAGACCTCCGTTCCGATGTTATTCTCTTTAAGATGTTTCTGCAAGGCGTCGCGCCGGGGCCCCCGGATGACGAACTGGTTGTAGATGTGGCGACCGCCGGGGACTTCTTCGGGCAGCGTGACCGTCCCATTTTGCACGAGGCCGGCCTGCTCGAACAACCGACGATAGCGGGCGGCGTTGGCCTGCCTGCCGGCCGACCACTGATCGAGGTGCCGGAACTTGACGGAGACCACCGCCGCTTGCAGGGCGTCGAGCCGGAAGTTGCCGCCGATCAGCGAATGATAGTATTTCGGCTTGGAACCGTGGGCCCGCAGCACCTTGAGCCGGTCGGCCAGCTCGGCGTCCTGGACGGTGACCAGGCCCCCGTCGCCCGCCGCTCCCAGGTTCTTCGAGGGGAAGAAACTGAAGCAGCCGTAGCGGCCCATCGAGCCGGCCCGCTTCCCCTGGTACTCCGATCCGATCGCTTGCGCGGCATCCTCGATGATCGACAGGTTTTTGGCCTTGGCGATTTCGAGGATCGGATTCATCTCGGCGCATTGGCCGTAGAGGTGCACGGGCAAGATGGCCTTGGTGTTTTTCGTGATCGCGCGATCGATCAGCTTCGGATCGAGATTATAGGTCTTCGGGCAGATATCGACGAAGACGGGCTTGGCCCCCGTCCGCGCGATGCTCCCGGCCGTGGCAAAAAACGTGTAGGGCGTGGTGATCACCTCGTCGCCCGGCCCGATCTTCTCGGCCATCAGGGCGATCAACAGGGCGTCGGAGCCTGAGGTGACGCCCACGGCGTATTGGCAGCCGCAATACGGGGCCAGCAGCGCCTCGCAGTCGGCCACCGTCTTGCCGAGGATGAAACTCTGGTTCTCGAACACCGTGTGCACGGCGTCCAGGATTTCCGTCTTGATGGTTGCGTATTGGGCCTTGAGATCTAAAAGGGGGACCGTGATTTTTTCGTCCATCTTCGTCTCCATTTATAATTGTTGTGAAAAATCTCTAGCATTAGGAGGCCGGACATTCTTGTCTGGCCTGGTAAGACAGGCAGGAATGCCTGTCCTCCCGGTTATTCCTCGATCAAGCAAATTTAACGTGATTGTCGGTAAGCTGATAAACCTGCCCGCAAACCGAGCATCGGGCGGCGCCGGACGTGTCGAAATTCAGCCGCTCCGCGGCACAGCGGCAGATCCAGCCGATCTGGCGGGCGGGGACGCCCGCCATCAGCGCAAAGTCGGGCACGTCCCGGGTTACCACGGCGCCGGCGGCCACAAACGCATAACGGCCGACGGTGTGCCCGCAGACTACGGTGCAGTTTGCCCCCAGCGTCGCTCCCTGTTTGACCAGCGTGGGCTTGTACTCGTCTTTCCGGACGATCTCGCTGCGGGGATTGATGACGTTCGTGAAGACCATCGACGGTCCGCAGAAGACGCCGTCCTCCAACACCACGCCGTCGTACAAGGAGACGTTGTTCTGAATCTTAACGCCGTTGCCGATAACGGCCGTGGAGGCAACGACTACATTTTGGCCGATCGAAGTCCGTTCTCCAATCCGGGCGCCTTTCATAATATGGGAGAAGTGCCAGATCTTCGTGCCAGGCCCGATGGTGCACGGCTGGTCGACAAAGGCGCTGGGATGGGCAAAATAGGAGACCTGGGCCGCCGCAGCGGCGGCGGTGAGGTCCGCGTGCTCGATCTTGGCCCGTTCCATCGAGCGCTGGCAGGAATCCAGCACTTTCAGGACGCGGAGTCCCTCCCGACCGTCGGAACGCGGCGTAGAACGGCTTTCCACGCACTCCAGGAAGTGCCGGCATTCCTGTTTGAGGGGCTCGGCCTTTTCCAACTCGACGGCGGTCGCCTCGGCCTTGACGGCCTTGGGAATGCGTTTTTGCCAATCCACGCGATGGGAATACAAGAGGAGCTTCTTTTCCGCCTGGTCGTCGAAGACCGCCATCTTTTCCGTACCGACGACCACGAATTTTTGCTCCTTGGAGGGGTGCAGCCAACTGACAAACACGTGTCCCGTCACGCCGCTCTTGAACTTCAAGCGGCTGAGCGTGACGTCCACGACGCCGGGAGTCAGATAACTCTGGCCGTCGGCCTCGGCGGCGATCGGCTCTTCGCCCAGCAAGTGCAGCATCACGGAAATGTCGTGCGGCGCAAAACTCCAAAGAATGTTTTCCTCGGTCCGGATCAGCCCGATGTTCAAGCGGTTGGAATAGCAATAGAGGATCCGTCCCAGAACCCCTTCCTGGATCAGGCTGCGAAGTTTATTGACGGCCGGATGATAGAGCAGAATATGCCCGACCATCAGGATTCGGGATCGGCGTTCGGCCAAATCGACCAGTTCCTGGCCCTCCGCGGTGTTCAGGGCCAGGGGTTTTTCCACAAAGACGTCTTTCCCGGCCTCCAAGCATTTTTTCACGACGGCGTAGTGAGTTGCCGCCGGCGTAGCGACCGCCACGGCCCGGACTGCCGGATTCCCCAAGAGGTCCTCGTAGTTTTCCGTAAATTCAGGGCCGGCACCCTCGGTGGGGAGGAGTTGGCGCCGCGAGGCATCGGTGTCGCATACCCACCGCAACGCTCCCAGTTCGGAAAAGACCCGAACCAGATTCTTTCCCCAATAACCATACCCTATGACGGCGATCTCAATGCTCATGCGAGAAACCTCCCGAATGAAAAATTAGAGTTGCAGCAGAGGAATTACAAGGTTCGAGGCCGGGAGTCAAATCGTGATCCTCAACATACGACCTCGATCTTCCGCACCCCAAACAAGAGGGGGTTGGTCGGCGCAGACTCCGTTCTCCTGGGTGGATGACCCCCTTCTTTCAATAACCTGATTTTGCTGTAGGTAATTCACAGTGGCCGGTAGGGTAGGGCAGCCACTTTGGGAAACATAATCGGAGGACTGGCAGGCGGTAAAGTTTTTACGGCCCATTTCCCGAGGCCAGTCTTTGGGTGCTGTTCATGGGGGAACCCCCTCTTTTCCGATGGGTATTTTTGGGGTCGGAGTCGGAGAAGTTGCGGGGGGCCTTGGATCGCTTGTCGCCGGGAAGGAATCCCGGTCCGCCGAAGGATGATAGTCCGGCACCAATTCCTGGAGTTTTCGACGGATGACCGCCGGCGGTTGATTCCAAACGTCCTCTAAAGCCTTGAGGCTTTGCCGCACTTCCGCCAGGGTGTAAAGCCGATGATACGCGGCGCGGAGTTTCGGGTGGCCGGTGGGCAAGGTTTCTTCATCTTCGAAGTAGAGTTCTTCAAACAGCTTTTCGCCGGGACGGATTCCGGTGAAGGTGATTTCGATGGCGTTTTCCGGCAGGCCGGAAAGCCGGATCAGGTCTTGCGCCAAATCGACGATCCGCACGGGTTCGCCCATCTCCAGAACGAAGATTTCGCCCCCGGAGCCCATCGCCGCCGCCTGGAGGACCAGTTGCGAGGCCTCGGGAATCGTCATGAAAAACCGGGTCATGCGGGGATCGGTCACGGTGATGGGGCCACCCCGGCGGATCTGGTCTTGAAAAAGCGGCACCACGCTGCCGTCGGAACCCAGGACGTTCCCGAAGCGCACCGCGATAAAATGCGTGGCGGACTCCTGCGACAGCGCGTGGACGTAACGCTCGGCCAGATGCTTGGAAACGCCCATCACGCTGGTGGGGCGCACGGCCTTGTCGGTGGAAATGAGGACGAAACTTAAAACGCCGAATTCTTCGGACAGGTCGGCGACGGTCTTGGTGCCCATCACATTGTTGCGGAGCGCCTCCCCGATGTTTGCCTCCATCAGGGGGACGTGTTTATGCGCGGCGGCATGGAAGACCACTTCCGGCCGGTACTGTTCGAAGATCTGCCGCATCCGCTCGGGATTGTTCACGTCGGCGATGCAGGCGCCCAGGGCGGACCAGGCGCCCAGCGCCTTCAATTCATTTTCGATGCGGAAGATACGATTTTCACCCCGGCCCACGAGGACCAGGAACCGGGGATTGAATTTAATGACCTGGCGGCAGATTTCGGAACCGATGCTCCCCCCGGCCCCCGTCACCATTACCACCCGGTCTTGCAGCAATTTGCCGATCGCTTCGGAGTCGAGCCGGACCGGATCGCGGCGTAGCAGGTCGTTGATTTCGATGTCCCGCATCGGGATGTAATGATCGCCGTCGAACAGGTCTTCGACGGGAGGGATGATTTTCAACGTCAGCTCGGACTGCTTGCAGTCGTCCATCAGTTGCCGCATCCGAGGGCCGGAAAGCACGCCGGAAATTACAAGAATCTCGGTCACTTCGTTCTCGGCGGCAATCGCACACAGTTCGTCGGCCCCCCCCAACACCGTCAGTTGGCCGAAGCGCATCCCCGTTTTGGTCCCCTCGGCGTCGATCAGGCCGCAGATGCGATAGTCTAAATTCGTGTGGGATTGGATCTGGTGGGCAAGGATGGCGCTGGAATGATCCGCGCCGACCAGCAACGCCTTGCGGCATTTTTGGGTCCGGAACAAGTTCGAAAAGCCTTCCTGCATAAACCGCCCGCTCGCGCGGATCCCTCCCAAGATCACGAGGGTGAAGATCGCGTCATAAATCGGGACCAGGCGGGGAAGAATATGATTGGGATAGTTGAAATAGTCCACGAATGCGATCGCCGCAAACGCCAGAAACGTGGTGCGAATCAGGGCGATCAGGTCGGCAAAAGTGATGTAATGCCACCAATGAAAGTTTCCGAAATAGTAAAAGACGACCAATTTAATGGCCAGCACCCAGGGGACCGTGGTCCAAAAAAGCACCCATTGATCTTCGGAAAAACTGAAGTCGGTGCGGATCCCGAACGCCAGAAAATAAATTCCCCCGAAGATCAGGGCATGCCCAAAGGCCATGCCCAGAGTTTGATGGCGGAGAAAAAAACTTCCCAGACTTTTCCTTGCCGGGTAGGTCGGCGCCGCTTCCTCGGCGGTGAGTTCCGAACGGGAGGAAGGGGCCGGCGAGGCGGCGCCGACTTCGGCGGCGGAAGGCTCACTCGGATTCGATCCAGGGGCGGCGTTCATGGGGTTTCCTGGACGTGATGCAACCATTGATAGACTTGCCGGCCAAAATCGTTCAGATGGGCCGAATCCGTCGCCGTATCGGTGACGTTGATATGGATGAGGACTTTCACCATGGGCGGCCATTCGCGCTGACCAATGTGTCTCCAGCGGAGCCCAGAGAACTCAACGCGGTCGAAAACCTGTTCGTCGCCCAATTGATACCAGTATCCGATTAAACATTTCACCCCCTTCTGCTCCCACATGCTGACGCACATTTTCGCGGAGGATTCCGGATCGTCCGTCAGGGAGACGAATTCGTCGCTTAATTTCGTCCAACCGTTGTCTCGATAACAGTTCATGGGACTGTGCCGCAGCCCCTCCTGGGTGTCGTCGAACAAGGCGGTATGCAACTTCACTTGGGTGCCGGAAGCATTCTGATAGATCCGATCCTCCACTTCCACGGCGCCGATCGATCGAAATAAACGCGAGTCAACCTTCTCCTTTTCCCCGTTCCAGGTCCAGGGATCCAACTTCTTCGGGCAATCCTTCAAATGCCATTGGGGTAGGACGATATGGGGAATGCCGTGACTCGATGCCAAATACACCAATCCGATGCAGACGGCCATAACCCCGATGGCGACCAATAAGCGTCTGGTAATGTTTCCTCTCATGAAAGAGACACCCTCCCGGGAAGCGGGGTATTTGAGATTATCTTTAAATATAAGCTACATATTAAGGATTAATCACGAGGTTAAAACGGTTTTGTCCTCATCGGTGGGGGGCAAAGCGGAGGATTCTGAGGATTCTCCGAACTCACCAGACGCCCCGCTCAATCGTCGGCTATCCAGGTGCTGGTAGGATCCGGTGACGACGGCCTCGATCGAATGGACGCCGAACGCCTGCAGGATCTCGCAGGTGGCCTGGAGTTGCGGCATTTCGCTCATGTCGCGGAAGATGCACAGCACGGTGGAATCGACGCTTTGGCTGACGAAGCGGGCGTCGGCCACCGGCAGAATTGGACTGGTGTCGAGGATCACGAAATCAAAATCTTCGCGCAACTCTTTTAAGAGCGAGGCGGCCGCGCCGTTGGCCAAGGCCGCCATGGTCGCGCGATTCCACTGCCCGGCCGTAATCAGGAACAGGTTCGGAGTGCCGGTCTCCTGGACCGCTCCCGCAGGTTCCAGTTCGTTGCGGAGGATTTCGCTGACGCCCGGCGATCGGGACAAGCCGAAGATTTCGTCGAAGGCCGGTTGACGAAGATCGAAATCCACCAACACCGTGCGCCGGCCGGAACGGGCCAGGCTAATGGCGATTTGGGTCGCCAACGTCGTCTTCCCTTCGCCGCTAACGGCGCTGGTCACCATCACGACCCGGTGCTGTTCGGTTTCACTGCGGTGGAGCAACCGGGCGGTAATGCCGTCGATTGATTCCGTGAGCCGGATCTGCCACAATTGGCTCCGCCGTTGCGGCGAACCCAGTTGCCGGAGCACCCGGGGAGGAATCAACGGCACGGAGCCGATCACCGGCAGCCCCAGCCGCTCGGTGATCTCCCGCGCCGTATTGATCCGTTTCTTCTGCATGTCCCAGAATCCTACTCCCGCCACGCTGACGGCAAAACCGCTCAGCGTGCTGAAAAAGGTGAGAGCGATGCGAATTAATAAGTTGCTTTGAGAAATGGGGGGATTGTTCGGATCCGGCTTTTCCAGCAACAGGATTCGGGAAGGAGCCCGGAGTTCCGCCCGGATCTTTTCCCGCTCCATGGCGATGCTTTGCAAGGTTTGCTCCTGGTTTTTCAGATCGTTGCGGTACATCTCCACCTCGATCGACGTGCCTCCAAGCTGCTCCGCCTGCTCGCGTTGTTGACTGGTCTCTTTCTCCAGACGGGTTTTTTGATTCTCGGATTGGACGATGGACGCCTCCAGCTTTTTAATCTCGCGCTCGATCTCCCCGAGTTTCTTTTGATGGATTTCCCTCCTCAACGTTTCCATCTTTTCCTCGTATTGGTTGTAGACCTGCTCTTCTTGTCCAACGTATCCTCTCGCTGCGGGATTCGTGGAGGCGGGATTGATGGTCTCCCGGGTTTCCTGCGCGTACATTTTCCGCAGGGCGACCTCCTCGGCGAGCCGTTTCAACTCCTGGTCCTGGAAGGCGTAATTCGTGCACTCCGTATTGGTGGGTATGTTGGTTTGCTCGGCCTCGTAGAGCGCCTTCTGCTGGGCCAGGTCGAGCCGCAATTGCCCCAATTGAATATCCGCCTGCGTCAATTGATTGCGCGAGGAAGCCAATTGTTCCAGGAGCATGCGCTGCCGGATCACAAAGGCTTCCGAGTCCGTGGCCCCCCCGAATCGTTCCGCCAGATTCCGCAGATTCCCCAGGAGCCGGCGGACTTCGCGATCCGCCTCGGAGTAGATGCGATCCAATTCGTCCAAACGTTCCCGCCGCTCTTTCCCCTCCACGTCCAAGACTTCTTTGTTGTAAGAATCGACCACGACGGCGACGATCTTGGCGGCGTCCGAGGGATTCGGCAGAGAAAGGCTGATCTCCATAATCTCCGCCCGGCCGGGAAAGGACACCGACAGCTCGTCCGTCAACCATTTCAGTTGATCTTTTTCCCGTTTGAGGACTGGTAATTGATTGATCTCGGGATTCCGCAAGGCCGGCCCGAGCACCCAGCGGCTCCGCAGTAATTGCTGATGGGTATTCTTGAGAATTTCAAACTGGTCTTGGGGATAACGATCGCTGCTCTTTAATATCCCCTCTTTCTCCATCGAGATGCGAAAGAACGCCCGGGCGGTATAGCGCGGTCCGATCCCAAACCACACGACGAGACCCGCCGTTACCGCCAGGAGAATTCCAATTCCCGAGGCAAGCAGCCACTGCCGCCGCAACGCCTGGAGGAAGTTGTACAAGTTGAATCCTTGAGAGTCTGGCCCGGGGACGTCTCCCAGCGGGGGAGCATAGTCCCAGGTTCCGCGATCGCTCGGATTGATACGAGGGGTTGTATAGTCTTGAGGAAAGGAAGAGGTCCCAGGAATTAATGTCGGTTCTGGCAATGACATACAAGGTTCTCCGGACAACGAATCAAAGGATAAGTCACCTACCGGGTCCAACGAGGAAATATGAAAAAGAGGAGCTCACGCATGTTACGCAAAAAAACAGACTGCGGTTCGTATTTTCTGATTGTCGTTTGAGGAATTCTGGTTGCTTTCATCAGTGGGTGGAGCGTCGCCGGTGGCGGATGCTCACGCGTCCCCGCAAAATCGTTGACGGTACATCTTCTCGCAAACAATCTCCCTCTCCCTAGGGAGACATTCCTCCCGCCATCCAGGTTCCTCACTGGAGTGCTGTTCCGCTCATCCCTCGCGGAAGAATCGGCAGCCGAAGCCGCCCGGGATCCATCACGGCGGTTTTTTTGAGGTTGGGCGAAGTTCCTGGGCTAAAAGCCCCCGGGCCGCTCCCCGGGCCACGACCGAACGTTCGGCTACCGGTTTCAAAAACAAATGGGACATAATTGCCATCTCCGCCCAGATGAGCAACAAGGCAATCGGCATCATAAAAAGGCCGGCGCCGTCGTGGCATAACTTATTGGCTAATTCCTCGGACATCAAATCGGGAAATTTGTTGGCAGCCTCGTAAAGCACCGCCGTCAAACTCAGCCGAAAGACGTTGGAGATCACGGCGATGGGAATCGCACTGATGATGATGATGGCTTTCTCCACCCAATGATTTTTAATCACAAAAACGGCGCCCACGCAGAGGGTAAAAAACAACATCATCATCTTCAGCCCGCTGCAAGCGTCGATCACGTTTAACTCGTTGTGACGCAGGATAATCACGTTGCCCCGCGGCATGGCGGGAATACCCAGCGTCTGGATCAAAAAGACGGTGCCCTTGGTGCCGATGCTTTGTAAATACTGACTCAACGCCTCCGCCAAACCCCGCGGCAGACGAATCATAAAACAGAGGAAAAACAACGCCGGCCAGGCCCAGCGGAACGCCCGCCAACCCCCGATCAAGAGCGTCAGGCCCACCAAACCCGGGATCACGGACACCTGACCCAACCAAGGGTAATACATGAGGATCGCGGCGCATTGCAAGAGCACACTCAACGCAAAAAAAACCAAACACCACCAAGTGCCTCGTTCAGCGAGCGGAAAGAGCATCTTCTGTCGTCGCCACAGCAGATACCCGGCAAAGATCGGCACTAAAAACGCATGCTGATACTCCGGCTCCAGCCAATCGCGCCAAAAACGACCCAAAACTCCCGTGGAGGAATACAATCCCAGAAATAGAACGACCAAAATCCCTCCGAGAACCAGGACCGCGGCGGGAGGTTTCTGCGTTTTTAGTGAGGAGACGGAAGTGTCAGACATAAGTGGGCTTGAGATCGAGCGAGGTGTTTTTTAAAGAAGGTTGATTTACTCGTGGGCGTCTCTTATTCATCCTCAGCGGCTATTCCGTAATCAATCAGCTTGACCTTTTTTCACGAAAAAGTCAATAAGTTACTGATCTTTCAAGGAACGAATGTAAAAAAGGCCCATCATTGGAAGAGAAATAGGTATTCTCTCACTATCTTGTTTATAACCTCACGGATATCACGGAAAAAAGCCAGAGACGTCTATCGGAAACCGCAAACAATATGCCAAGCTGCACGTGTCCTCCGCCAATTCATCCTTTGGGGGATTAAGTTCGCGTCTTTCAATAAGTTCCGAACTCTCTTTGGTGTTATACCCATTACAGCCTGGCGAGAATTGTCATCATCCCTGGTGAAAAAAACCAACGGACAGCCGATGCACCATTCCGGGGGAATAAGGACAACCTGCTTGTCCAAACCGTATCCTAACGGCCAACGGCTTTTCAAGCGCGCAATCGCGGTGGTCGAGCAGGAGCTAAACCGCTGGATTTCTGCGTAAAAACCAGCTTGCTTCTGGCAATTGATTGGCAAATAAGATTGTCAGGTTTCCCGGGTAATCAGGTGTCGGCTGAGAGCGGATCCTTGCTTCGATTTTCCTAATGCCACTCCTTCCTTACGTAATGAGAGAACCGGGAGTTCGTATAAAAGTAGTTGTGACTGGGATAACGAAGAAAATTCAACTCCTGAAAAAATGGAAGATGTGGGAATTGGCGCCCACCGTGTGCCCCTGGCACGAAAGGCGAGTGCTCCTCTGATGTAGAGGAATGTCGGGTAAAATGCGTTGAATAAAATGATGTTCATGGTTGTACCAAGGGCGAAGCTCCCGGTCATTTCTTCCTTGGGTTCTCTATCTCAATACATCCGCAGGGGGGGGCGGGATGGATTCTGAGGAAATTTAATTAAAAAAATACTAATAAGCGATCCAAACCCTTGACATTTTGTAGGGATTCTGTAAAAAGTACCTGTAGTGAATTAAGATCTAGGAGGTTTTCATCCAATCCGGATTGTTTGGAGTTTTCGACCTACTCTGAAAATCTCGGATTAAGGAAACGTAATTCCTGGACTTTTTAAGACAAGTGTAGGAATTTTTTACCAGGCGTAATCGCCTAGCGAGGCAGCGGTGAGGTCGGTAAAGTGTTTTTCTCTGGTAAATACCGATGTGTCGGTATGCGCGATTCCACGGGATGTGGTACTCCCTGTGCTCGTGGCTTCTTTACTGTCTTTCTTTCCGCTGCCTCTTTCGCGCTTGTATTGTGTTCCCACCTTCCTTTCGGCTCCATTTGCGAGGTGCAATGAGTTTGTGCCTGATTAAGGGGAGAACAAGGGGGTGAATCCCCAGGCCGGTTTCCGTTGGGGACCGATGGGGATCAGTGTTTTGAACATTTCAGCGTGTGCATTCAGGAATTTTATTACTTTTACCTAGGCAAAATTGCCTTAGGAGGCAGCGGTGTGGTCCGCCAATTTTAAAACGCTAGGAAAACTCTGCGCATTATCCTGCGCACTGGCGCTTGTGAGCTTTTCTCCATCACGAGCGGACATGATTTCGAATTCGGATTTTACTTTTCAATGGACTGAGGTATTTAATCCGTCGACTCATGGATCGACCTACGGGACGCCGATCTTGGATGGAAACACCCTCAAATTCGGCGAAAATTCGCAGGTTCCGAATGCGGTTCCCATGAATTTTGCGAGTCTCTCATTCGGGTCCGTGGTCAACTCGGACGGCGTGGACGGAAAACTCATCCTCACCATCACGGCAACAGGGGATAATTTTCTGAACAACAATCTGATTCTTTACGAGCAGGGCGGCTGGTTCTTCGGACCGAACGGCACCAGTTTCACCAGCTCGAGCGTCAGTCTAGCCGGGGCGTCGATATCCGTTGACGGAGGATCGCCGATGCCGCTCAGCATGACTTTCTATGATCCTGCCCCCGACACAACCGGCAACAAGATTTTCCGGAAGACGATCGACAGTGATGCCGGGACTTGGCAAGGATGTTTTATCGCCGATTTGAAGGACTTTCCTCAAGCCCAAAGAGTCGATCTGATATTCGATAACGTGCTCTTTACCGCCAGTGAACCGGGAACCAGCGCGTTTATCGATAAAAAACGGCTTTGGATCGGCGTCAACGACTCGTTTGACCCGCCTCCCCGCGTGCCCGAGCCGGCTTCGTTATGGATGCTGGGCATTGCCGCGGCCCTGGGCTTCGGATGGCGGCGATGGAAAAGATGATTTGTCCTTTCCCGTTCAATCGAAATGAAAACTGCCTTTAGCCCCCGGCGAGTCGCCGGGGGCTGAATTTTTGGCCGTTTACGACTCCCCTTACTCCAACATCTTCTGGAGGGCCTTTTTCGCCGCCAGGAACGCCTCGGGGAGTTTTTCGGGGTGTTTGCCGCCGGCCTGGGCCAGGTCGGGGCGGCCGCCGCCGCCGCCGCCGACTGCGGCCGCCGCGGAGCGGATCCAGGCCACCGCGTCGAGCTTCTTTTCGACCAGGTCCCGAGTCAGGCCGGCGATCAGCAGGACCTTTTGGGCTTCCTCGTCGCGGTTGCCCAGGATCACTGCCAGCGGCGACGCCTTGCGGCGCAGGAGATCGATAAGCTGCCGCAGTTCGTTGGGGCCGCCAGGGACCTCGGCGGTAATGACCTTCACGCCGGCCAGATCGGTTGCCTGCGCCAGGATATGATCGACGCCGAGGCCTTCCGCCCGGGGGCCGGCGGCCTTTTTTTTCACCTCCCGCAATTCTTTCAGCAATGTTTCCACGCGCTGGGGGACGTTTTCGGGAGGGACTTTCAACAATCCCGCCGTTTTATTCAGGGCGGCCTGGGCCTTGCGGACGCTCTCGAGGGCGGCAAAACCGGTCAGAGCGGTGATCCGCCGGGTGCCGGCGGCCACGCTCTCCTCGCCGACGATTTTAAATAGTCCCACCTGGCCGGTATTGTCGAGATGGGTTCCGCCGCAAAGCTCCTTGCTGAACTGGCCCATCGAGATCATCCGCACCACGTCGGGGTATTTTTCGCCGAAGAGCATCATCGCCCCGGCCTTTCGGGCCTCGGCGATCGGCAATTGTTCGGAGCGGATCGGCGCACCCGCCGTGATCTGCTCATTGACCTCGTTTTCGATCTGCAGCAGTTCCTCGGGACCGACGGCCGAGGGATTGGAGAAGTCGAACCTGAGGACGTCGTTGTCCACTTTCGAGCCTTGCTGCATGGCGTGCCCTCCGAGATGCTTTCGGAGGGCGTAATGGAGCAAGTGGGTGGCGGAGTGCGCCCGGCGGATGCCTTGGCGGCGCTGCGAATCGACCCGGGCCGAGACCGCGGCGCCCAACTCGATCTGCCCCTCGCGGAGGTGGCCGAGGTGCAGGGTGAATCCGCCGTCCATCTTCGCGTCGATCACCTCGAAGCGGAAATGCTCCCCGGCGATCTCGCCCCGATCGCCCACCTGGCCGCCCATCTCGCCGTAAAAGGGGGTTTTGTCGAGCACGAGAACGATCGGTTTCTCGTGGTCCACCTCCTCGATACAGTCGCAGAGTCGCCCGCCCGCCACGATTGCCAGGATCTTGGCGTCGGCGACCTCCGTCGTCTCGTAGCCGGCGAACGTGCTGCCGTGCATCACCTTTTTCAGGCCCTCCAGCGGATCCTTCTTGAAGACCTCCATTTTTGCGGCCGGGCCGGAGATTTCGCCGTGCTTTTTCATCTCCTCCTCGAAGCCCGGCCAGTCGAAGCCGAAATTCCGCTCGGCGGCCATCGTCTCGAACAGTTCCGGGGGGAAGCCGTAAGTCTGATACATGTCGAAGGCGTCGGCCCCCGAGACGATCCCCCGCCGGGCGCCTTTCATCTGCGTAAACAGCCGCTCGATGCGGTCCAGGCCGGCGTCGATCGTGCCGAGGAAATGCGCCTCTTCCTGCTGGATCACGTTGGAGACCTTGGCGATTGTTTCCTGCAAGTCGGGATAGGGGGTTTTCATCATCTCGGCGACGACGGGCACAAGTTGATGTAAAAACGGCTCGTGGACGCCCATCTGGTGACCGTCCAGCACCGCGCGGCGCAGCAGCCGCTTGATGACGTATTTTTCCTTGTTCGGGCCGGGGATGACGTTTTCGTGAACGGCGAAGGCGCAGGCCCGGAGGTGATCGGCGATCCGGCGGAGCCGCCGGCCGTTGTCGCTTTGCGGATCGTACTTCACCCGGCAGATCTCGCCGGCCGCCTCCACGAGCGGCCGGAGGATGTCGATGTGAAAATTCGTCTCCACGTTTTGCAGGACGGCGGCAGTCCGTTCCAGGCCCATGCCCGTGTCGATATTCTTGCTGGGCAGCGGCCGGAGGTTGTCCGGCGGATCGCCCGCGCGGTTGAACTGCGTGAAGACCAGGTTCCAGATCTCGACCTCTCCGAACGGCGAGTGGTAATAGATTTCGCTGCACGGACCGCAGACGCCATCGGGTCCCTGGCTGGGGGCGTTGGCCGGCCAGAAATTCTCGTCCTCGCCCAATCTACTGATCTTCTCCGGCGGCAGCTTGATGTCCTTCTGCCAGATCTCCGCCGCTTCGTCGTCGTCCACGTAGACCGTGGCCGAGAGCCGTTCGGGGTTCAAATCCAGCCACTTCTTGTCTGTTAAGAATTCCCAGGCCCAATTAATGGCTTCCCGTTTGAAATAGTCGCCGAAGCTGAAATTGCCGAGCATTTCGAAGAAGGTGTGGTGATAGGCGGTCCGCCCGACGTTGTCGATGTCCCCGGTCCGCAGGCATTTTTGGCAGGTCGTCGCCCGGGTGAACTCCAGCTTGCAGCGGCCGAGGAAATGGTCCTTGAACTGGTTCATCCCCGCCGGGGTGAACAGGACCGAGGGATCCCAGCGGGGGACCAGCACGTCGCTGGGGCGGCGGACGCAGCCCTTGGTCTCGAAAAAGGCGAGGTATTTTTCGCGGAGTTCGTCGGTGGTCATCATGACGGATACTGCTGGGTAATTCTTTTTTGGAGGCTTTGCTTCACTCTAGCTGATAAAGGGGGGGAAACTACAAGGAAATAATCATACCGCCCCCTCTGGCCAGTGAGAAGCGGAACCTCGATGGTGAATTGTTGCTCGATTAATTTTTGGACAATATGGGGTCTTCGAATGCCGTATTTTACCGTGTTGCGCGTGAATTGTTGTGCGAAGTTTTTGGGATATTTGAGCCGGCACTCGTTCTTGATATCCGGCGGGGATCACCCAAGCCGGCCGGAGACGTTTCGGCATGATGGACGGTATGGACGTGATGGACTTGGACGTTTTTGTAGGAAATGAGTGATCAAAAAAATCGCTGCGGAGTTGGTCAACGGGACCGGCGTTCCGGACACTTCGGGGGTGGCAGCGGGGGGGTGTTGATTGGCGGCATGGCTCCAGCCCTTGGTTGGGGGCGGACGTGTTTAGGATCGTAGGCATGGTCGATCAGGGGTTCGAGCGGTTGTTGATCGGATGATATATATATGTACACGTATTCCATTATAGCAGAGAGCTGGCCTGAAACCGGGAAAAATGATGCCGAAAGGAACAGAAGTCGTTGCGGGGCAAGGGGAAGAAAATATTTCGGGAATTTCACAAATGCAACTCGTTGTGACTTGCGGAGTAGACTGATACCATGTACATGGTATCGATTTGCCTTTTCGTTAATATGAGGGGACAAGGAAGAGGTTAAAGGAAGTGGTCGAAACGATTTCTGAATGGATTTTTGAATGGATCAACGCTTGCAAGATTTCATTTGGCCGTCCTGCCATCATATTTGGGGAATATGACCCGTTTATGGCATAATGGGCAAGTATTGACATGTTACAGGCGGTATGCGGAGGCACAGAATGTTCGCCAAACAACCATAATCGGTTCGTGTCCCCCGATTACGATTAATTAACGATTAAATAAATCAAATCAAATTTCCTATCACTTATCACTATCACTTATCACTCACCCTTTTCTTGCCGGCAAGTTATGCATGTTGACGATCAAGCCGCCCTCATTTTCATGATCTACCTTGCCGTCGTGGCATTGATCGTCAGCATCGTGTTCTGGACGGGCATCCTCTTTGTAACTTTTTGGCTGTATTCCAAAATGGTGGGCGGTCAGGACAGCCCCTCCGCGTTGCCTGATCCGACGATGAAGCTGCTGGTGGGGGTCGGCTTGTCCACGGCACTGATTCAAATCGGGACTTGGTTCATCCCCATATTGAACTCCATGATCCACGAACATCAATTACCCTTGTCACTCTATAAATTCATCCCCCTGGCGCTTTTGATCTCCTTCTCGCTTAGGTTCCTGGCGGCCGCCGGATTGATCTCGATCATGCTCCCGACAACCGTCCGTCGCGGCGCCATCGTCGCGATGCTTTACATGGGCATCGGCATCGTGTCTGAATTGTTGTTTTTGGCTTTATACCTTTTCAGATTCTTCACGTCGGCACAATAATCCTCCAGTCCCCCGGAGGTCTGCGATCTCCAGTTACCGGCTGTCATCCCTGTGGAATGTCTTCTTTGAATTACGTGCGATATCCCCAGAATTCGACCAATTCCGCAATTCTGATTCTATGAAAGAGCGGTCCTCCTGGTGCTATACACGGTGGCGGAAATTCCGGGGGAGGGGGGACACCATACATGGGGACGGGGACAATGGACAATTCTGATTCTATGAAAGAGAGGCCCCCGGACGGGGACACGAACCGATTACCCCGGACGGGGACACGAACCGATTATGGTTATTTGAGTAATTTCGATGGGCGGCCTGCTTTCCGTGGGCGGAGCATACGACCGGCCGCTCGCTCTAATTGATCCACAAAAGGGGTGTTTCCTAGCGGACAACCCGTTTGAACATGCGTACGGATATCTCGAAGCTCCTCTTCCGGTTGAGCGCTGTCTAGGAAGCCTCGCCAAGCGGGAAGGATGGCCCGCATCGGAGCGACGCGGACCAATTGATCGTCGCGGCCCGACAGGTGCGATTGGGCACTGCTCCAAGACCACTCGGCCGCATCGGCGACCAGTCCCGCCCGCACCGGATTGAGTTCTACGTAACGCACGGTGGCCAGCAGGTACGGCTCGTCCATCACAAACGATGCAAAACGCCCTTGCCATAGGTAACCCCGCCATTTCTCGCGGAAGTTGATCCGTCGCGTATAACGCCGGTGGGCCTCGCCGATGGCCCGGGCCAGAGCGTCTTTCGTTTTCGGAACCGCTACCAAATGGATATGATTGGGCATCAAACAATACGCCCAGATCTCCACCCCGCGCTCTTGGCACCACTCGGCCATCAGTTCCACATAAGCCGAGTAGTCATCATCGCAAAAGAACGTCTGCTGCCGACGGTTGCCACGTTGGATCACGTGGTGCGGCAGACCCGGAACCACCAATCTTGCCAAACGAGCCATGCCGCAGATTCTATAAATACTTGCCTAGTTTGTCAATATCGGTTAGTGTCCCCAATATTATAAGTCTCCATCGGGGCTGTCCCCACGGGGCAGCAGATCACCCAGCCCTGGGCATCGCCCAGGGGGGCGGAGGCCGGAGGGGGGCGATTGCGGCCCATCGGGCCAACGGTTTGTTCGCCATGCAGAACGGTTGGCCCGTTGGGCCGTGGCCAACAGGGCGTTGCTCTGTTCCCCCTGGGCGATGCCCAGGGCTGGGTGAATGACAGGGCCTTCGGCCCGTCGATCATCATAACTATCGGAACAAAACCATCCTCGGAATGCGGCTGCCGCATGGTCAAAAATCACTGCGTTTTTAGCAACCCAGTTGATATATGTATCTATGTATAGGTTCTCCATTATAGCCGAGGGCTGGACCGAAACCGGGGAAAAACTATGCCAAATGGGTCGGAAGTCGTTACGTGGCAAGAAGAAGAAATATTTAAGGACTTGCGTTCACAAATCACTGCGTAACTTGGGTCAAGTGGAAAGATGCCGCTTCTTTTTTATCCTCGCGGGTGAACTGGACCGCTTCGCATAGGACACACGAGGGGCGTTGCACCGATTGGAATTCAGGCAGCCCCGACGACGCAGGTCGGCGGATTGTGGAAGGTCGAAATTGCGGTCAAGCCTAAGCCGATTTGCGGACAATCAGTTTTGGCGTGATTTTCACCACCCGTTCGCTTTCGGGAAGCGAACCCTCCGTAATCATCCGTTCCAACAAGTGGACCATCTGCCGGGCGGCCGCCTCGTGCTGGAGATCCACGGTGGTCAGCGGGGGATCGGTCCAGTCCGCCAGATAATGGTTCAAATATCCTACGATGGCGACGTCGTCCGGCACGCGGATGCCGCGGAGGCGGAGTTGCGTGAGGAGGGACGCCGCCCAGAAATCGTCGTAGGCCACAACCGCGTCCGCTTTGCCCCGGAGGATCAACGCCTCGATGGCCCGGTCGATGACCTCGTGGGGAAACTCCCACGCTTGCGTGGCCACGTTGCAACGGGCGAACGCCGGGCCGTACGGCTCGCCGTTGAAGATCAATTCTTCCCGCAGGGGCAATTCCCGGGCGCGGAGTTCCGCCTCGTAACCGCGGCGCCGGGCGAGATGCGTCGGTCGGGAAAGCGTCATCACCGCTAAAGCGATTCGCCGCCGCCCCCGCTCCGCCAAATGTCGCACGGCCAGCCGCGCCGCCTCTTCCCGGTCAACGGTGATGTAGGTCGCTCCGGGGATGCCGGGAGCCTCGTAGAAAACGGTGTTCGGATGCCGGGTCAGGAGCGCTTGCCGATCTTCCTCGAACCAATGGTGTACCGCACAGAACACGCCGTCCACCTGGCGCCGCGCAAACTCCTCGACATAGGCGTCGAACTGATCCGGCCCCACTGAAGGATTGCCAATCGTGTTGCCGATGTACGTATGGTTGCCGATTTTGACAGCCTCGGCGTCCAGGTACTGCACCAGGAACGACCGCAACGGATCGCCGGCCGACGCCACCAATAATCCGTAGGTGTACGAGCGCTTGCCCCGCAATAGCCGGGCCGCGTGATTGGGCTGGTAGTTCAGTTGCTGCGCCGCCTCCCGGATCCGCTGGGCAGTTTGCAGCGAAACACGGGAATTGCCCCGCGATCCGTTCAGGACGTGTCCCGCCACGCAGCACGAAACCTTGGCGACGCGCGCCACGTCGATCAGCCGGGTAGTTTTTCGCTTCGACTGAACCATTGAAAATTAAGGTGTCGGGAATCCGTTTGGGATTTTTATAAGGGTGATCGCCGGGCAGTGGCAGACCAACCCGATGAGAAATAACTCGAAAGGGCTTTTATTGATGCCGATGCGGCCAGTGATCGTTGTTCCACCGCAAACACGGCTGTTCCAGCCGAGTTTGCTGGTCTTTTGGCCGTGGAACGGTGCATTGGCAATGCAGGGATCAATCGACATGAGTCCTGAGCCAACAGAGTATCCCCTCGCTCCCTTGCAAAATTCTATAGTTAGGGCCGTCACTCGTCAATAATGGTTCCCGATATCCCCTTTCCCACTGCAGACTCAAGTCAGATGATTTTTTAGTTTCTCCCAATACATCTCCAGTTCGGAGAAGAGAGCGTTGATGGCTTCCGTTTGCTTGTCACGCACACAGTCGTTGATCTCGTCGGAGAGAACCCCGATTTCCATCGTCGGGATAAGCGTCCCGATTGGTGCAAATCCATGCCTTACCGCCGCGGGGAAGATCATCAGCTCGACCGTAACGCGACGCCGAATTTTCGACGCCTTCCGCGCGAAGACGTCCGGTCTCGCGATGAGGACAAAACCTCCAGGGGGATCAAGGCCATCGGCAAGAATAAAGAATGTGGATATTCCACGCATTTTCCAAAGACAGCCGGCTTCACTCATCTTCGCATTTTGCTCATTTTCTCTGTTTTCTCGTGGGGGGTTGCAGCCGTGGATTTGGGAACAGCGGCTTGGAATGGGCGGGCTTTGCGTTTTGCCCCACTCGGCAAGTCCTTGCCGCTTTGGTAATATCGCAGACACGTCGGTGCGGCGGCGCTCCCACGGCTGGAAATTCTGAGGAATCCCCTTGTAGGTCCAGAGGGAAATCCATATACTGACCTAACGTACAGTATCTTTCGCATTTTCCTCCTTCAACCCTTTCTGAACCATCATGGCCAAAAAAACCGTTTCCGAAGCAAAGAGTACTGCAAAATCGTCGGCGAAAAAGGACGGCGCCTGCGCGATGCTGGAGGCCCATCCCGCCCTGAAAAACACCGTTGCCCAAATCGAGAAGCAGTTCGGCGAAGGGGCGATCATGCCCCTGGGAGCGGAACAGAGCGGGCCGATCGCCGGCATCCCCACCGGCAGCCTCTCGCTGGATGTTGCCTTAGGCGGGCAGGGGATCCCCAACGGCCGGGTGGTCGAGATTTTTGGACCCGAATCGAGCGGCAAGACCACGCTGGCCCTGCACGTGGTGGCCAGCGCCCAGCGGCGCGGGGGGATCGCCGCTTTCATCGACGCCGAGCACGCCTTGGATCCCAGTTGGGCCAAAAAACTGGGCGTCGAACTGGAATCGCTGCTGGTCAGCCAGCCCGGCAGCGGCGAGGAGGCGATGCACATCAGCGAGATGCTCATCCGCTCCAACGCCGTGGACGTGATCGTGATCGACTCGGTGGCCGCCCTGGTTCCCAAGAAGGAACTGGACGGCGAGATCGGCGACACGCACGTCGGCCTGCAGGCCCGGCTGATGAGCCAGTCGCTGCGGAAGCTCTCCGGCGCGATCGCCAAGAGCAAGACCGCCGTGATCTTCATCAACCAGATCCGCGAGAAGATCGGGATCATGTTCGGCAATCCGGAGACCACGCCCGGCGGCCGGGCCTTGAAATTCTACGCCTCTTGCCGCATCGACGTGCGGCGGATCGGGCAGATCAAGGACGGCGAGGAGGTCGTCGGCCAGCGGGTCCGGGCAAAGGTGGTCAAGAACAAGGTCGCCCCGCCCTTCCGCATCGCCGAGTTCGACATGATGCACGACCGCGGCATCAGCTACGAGGGCGACATCCTCGACCAGGCGATGAACCATAAGATCGTTAGCCGGACCGGCACTTGGTTCCGCTACGGCGAGATGCAACTCGGCCAAGGCCGGGAGAAGGCCCGGGAGTTCCTCAAAGAAAATCCGCAACTCACCGAAGAACTCCGGGAGAAGATTCTCGCCCGGGGCGCCCTCGCCGCGGGGAGTTCCGGCGATGAAAACGGCGATTAATCCTCCGGAGGAGGGAAAAAGAAGGGCACATACTGTTTCGCGGCCGCCGGCCCGGCGGCCCTGGATTGCCCGGCATCACAAGGCCGCCGTGCCGGCGGCCGCTAAACATATCTTTCGCTCCCGCGATCACTGGTCGCGGTTTTCCAGCATGGATTATTGACGATGCGAACCCTGGCCGTCCTTTCCGCAGTTTTTTTCCTGTGGCCGGAGTTCCTTGCCGCACAGGCGTCCAACGTCGCGGCTGCATTGGAGCAATCGGTGGTCACCGCCATCGCCCGGGCGGAGCAATCGGTGGTGGCCGTGGCCCGGGTCCGCAAAGAACGGCCGGGTGAGTTGTTTCCACTCGAAATCCGCCCGGATCCCTTCGGCCGGCGCCCGGTGCTGCCGGCCGCCCAGCAGCCGACCGATCCCGATTTCCTGCCCGATGAGTACGCCTCGGGGGTGATCGTCGATCCCGGCGGTTTGATCTTGACGACCTATCACGTGCTGAACGAAGACAGCGAATACTACATCACCACCGCCGACCATCGAACCTACAAAGCCACGCCTCGGGCCGCCGATCCGCGGAGCGACCTGGCCGTGCTGGCCGTCGAAGCGACGGGACTGCCGCCGATCGCCTTGGGAGACGGCGGCGCCTTGCGCAAGGGGCAGTTCGTCATCGCCCTGGGAAATCCCTTTGCCATCGCCCGCGACGGCCAGGCCAGCGCCAGTTGGGGGATCGTCGCCAACCTCGCCCGCAAGGCCCCCCAGGAATCGAGCGACCTCGATACCGGCGGCAAAACGACGTTGCACCATTTCGGCACGCTGATCCAGACCGACGCCAAACTGCACTGGGGCGCCAGCGGCGGCGCCTTGATTAATCTTCGGGGCGAAATGGTGGGACTGACGGACGTTTTCGCCACGGCCCCCGGGATGGACGCCGCCGGCGGGTACGCCATCCCCGTCGACGCCACGTTCCGCCGCGTCCTGGATGTGCTCAAACAGGGCCGCGAGGTGGAGTACGGTTTCCTGGGCGTGCAGCCGTCGGGCCTTTTGCCGCGAGAAGTGCTGCGGGGGATGCAAGGCATCCGCGTGGGGCGGGCCTTGCCCGGCACCCCCGCCGATAAATTTGGCCTGCAGCCCGGCGACGTCATCACCGCCGTGGACAACGTCCCGATTTACGATCCGGATGGACTGGTCCGGGAAGTCGGCAAGCTGCCGCCCGAGAGCCGAGTAACCCTCCGCTTGCTGCGGCAGAACCGGAGCCGGACGGTTGCCGTCACGCTCAGTAAATACCCGGTCCGCGGCAGAAAGATCGTCACCCGGGCCGAGCCGCCGTGGCGCGGCCTGCGGGTCGACTATCCCACGGCCGTCCTCGACGACCAAGGTCGCGGGATGCTCGGCGCAACCTCCGCCGACGGCGTGGCGGTCACCGAAGTCGCCGAAGACAGTCCCGCCTTCCGCGCTGGATTGCGCCCCGGCATGATCGTCACCCGCGTCGGCCGCACCACTGCAACCACCCCCGCCGAATTCCGCCGGGCCGTTGAAAGAGAATTTGGCCCCGTCACGCTCCAATTCATTCAGGACCAGAAGCCCGCCACCGCCACGGTCGAAGCGGAATGACTCATCCGTTCTTCTCCAGCACCGCCAGCATTCCCCGGGCGTAACCGACCGTTTGGGCCACGGACGGTAGCGGGTCTCTGCCTTCCGACTCGTATTCCAATCCCAGGACGCCTCGGAAATTGATCTTTTGCAAGATCCGGAAGAACCGGGCGAAATCGATGATGCCCCGGCCCAGGATCGTCGTTTGCCCCTTCGCGGTGGCCGAGGTCACGTCCTTCAGATGGATGTCGTAGATGCGGTCGCGGCACTTTTCCAACGCGGCATAAAGATCGTCGCCATAGCGGACCGTGTGCCCGATATCCACGCACAAGCCCATGCGGGGATCGAGGTCCTTGATCTTCTCGTAGGCGCTGCCCGGCGTGGGAAAGTTTCTATCGCCCGGCCCGTGGTTGTGGATCGCCGTCTTCACGTCGTACTGCTTGACTTTCTTTTCGATCAAGGGAAGCATCGCCACGGTAGGCATGATGAGCAGGATCTTCAAGCCGGCGTGTTTTGCATATTCAAAGGCTTGATCGACTTCCGCCGGTTTTTTCATGGAGATCACGCCCCCCCCGTACAAGTTCAATCCTTTCTGCTTCACCTTGGCGGCGGTCGCTTCCAATTTCTCGGGCTTGGCGTCCAGCGGCAGGTGGCAACTCTTCAGACAGAGATTTTTAATCCCCAGCCGCCGAGTCATGGCGATGGTTTTATCCAGATTGAACAGGCGGAACGTGTACGAGGCGATGCCCAGCCGATCGGCGAGCGATTTGCCCACGGCGCCGGTTTCCGGTATTGCTCCGAAAAGCGACATCCCTCCGCCGCCCAGGGCCACCAGGGCGGAAGCGGCCTGAATGAATTTCCTCCGAGAACCGATATAATCCGACTGCTGCGAAGCATTTTTGACGCGCATAGTTCGTTTCCTTCTGTCGTGGACCAGAGATCTCAACGCCAGATTCCAGCTTACCTGATGCCCGTTGCCTTGGCAACTCGCACTTTTCAAGACCAAGTAATACAATTAATGGTTTATAAATAATCAGGAAATTCAGTCGCGGCCAATAGTCGGCGGCTAACAGCCGCCGCGGGAATTTCGCATGTCTCTCGGCGGCTGTTAGCCGCCGGCTATTGGATGTAACTTTATCAATCTGACGATCAATAAACAACGAAACCTCGTCATATTCAATCCATGCGCGATTTCGAGCGGATCGAATCCGACATCAACCGGGCCATGCTCGCCGAACAGCACCGCCTGCGGCGGCAATTGGAGACGATCCGGCATGAGAAAAAAGGACCTGCGTTGCGGCGGCTGATCGACGATTTGGCCCGCTCGGTCGCCGTCCGCGACGCCCGTCAGGCCGGTCTCCCGGCGGTTGACTTCGACGGTTCGCTGCCCATCCACCTGCGCCGCGAGGAGATCGCCGAGGCGATCCGTGGCAACCAAGTGGTGGTGGTCTCCGGCGAGACCGGCTCGGGCAAATCGACGCAGTTGCCCAAAATCTGCCTGGCGTTGGGCCGGGGCGTGGCGGGAATGATCGGCCATACCCAGCCCCGGCGGATCGCCGCCCGGTCGATCTCCGCCCGGATCGCCGAGGAACTCCGGACTTCGATCGGACGGCAAATCGGCTTCAAAATCCGTTTCACCGACGTCACCGGGCCGGAGACCTACGTCAAACTGATGACCGACGGCATCCTGCTGGCCGAGACGCAGGGCGACCGGCGGCTTACGCAGTACGACACGATCATCCTTGATGAGGCCCACGAAAGGTCGCTGAACATCGATTTCCTGCTCGGCTACGTCAAGCGGCTGCTGCCGCAACGGCCGGAATTGAAACTGATCATCACCTCGGCCACGATCGACGCCGCCCGATTTGCCAAGCATTTTGCCGTTGATGGAAAGCCCGCCCCCGTGATCGAGGTCACCGGCCGGACGTATCCCGTCGAGATCCGCTACCGGCCGCTGGAACCGGACGAGGACGGCCGCGAGCCGGACCTGGAAGACTCGGTCGTCGCGGCGGTGAAGGAACTGGCGCGGATCGATTCGGGCGACGTGCTGATTTTTCTGCCCACGGAGCGGGACATCCACGAGATGGTGCAGACGCTGCGCGGCGTGACGATTCCCGGCGACGGCCCGGCGCACGAGACGGAGATCCTGCCGCTCTACGCCCGGCTGCCCGTAGCCCAGCAGCAGCGGATCTTCCAGCCGCATCCCCATCGGCGGATCGTCATCGCCACCAACGTCGCCGAGTCGTCGCTGACGGTGCCGGGCATCCGCTACGTGATTGATCCCGGCACGGCCCGGATCAGCCGCTACTCGGCCCGGAGCAAAACCCAGCGGCTGCCGATCGAGCCGATCTCGCAGGCCTCGGCCGACCAGCGCGCGGGCCGATGCGGCCGCCTGGGGCCGGGCGTCTGCATCCGCTTGTTCAGCCAGCAGGACTATCAGACCCGCGACCGCTACACGACCCCGGAAATCCTCCGCAGCAACCTGGCCTCGGTCATTCTCCAGACCATGGCCTTGAAGCTCGGAGAGCCGGAGGATTTTCCGTTCCTCGATCCGCCGAAGCCCGCCACGCTCAGCGACGGATACAAGACGCTGTTCGAGTTGGGCGCAATTGTAGAAGCGGCATCTTGCCGCTTCCCGGAACAGAAGCGGCAGGATGCCGCTTCTACAAAGTACGAGCTGACCGAGTTGGGCCGGAAGCTCTCGCGGCTGCCGGTCGATCCGCGGATCGGGCGGATGATCCTGGCGGCCGCGGACGAGAACTGCCTGGCCGAAGTCTTGATCATTGCCGCGGCGTTGGAAGTCCGCGATCCCCGCGAGCGTCCGCCGGAGACCGCCGCCCTGGCCGACGCCGCCCACGCCGCGATCCTCAAAGGAGAAGCGGCGTCCCGCCGCTTCCAGGCCGAGAAACGGCAAGATGCCGTTTCTACTTTGAATTCCGATTTCCTCGATTATTTAAAACTCTGGGATTTCTACCACAACCTGCGGCGGAAGCTTTCCCGCAATCAGCTACGCAAGGCCTGCCGGCAGAATTTTTTGTCGTTCAACCGGATGAAGGAATGGGTAGACGTCCACTTGCAGTTGCGGGAGCTGACCGCTGAATCGGGATTGCAAGGCGCGCGTTCCCCTCTTCCGACCAACCTTCGGTCGGTGCCCGGAGAGGGTCGGGGTGAGGGTGAAGAGAGGAATAGTCACAAACGAAACGTCATTGATCACCGGACCACCCTCACCCTAACCCTCTCCCAAGGGGAGAGGGGACAGAATAAAAGCGACGCCGTGCACCGTGCGATCCTGGCCGGCCTATTGGCCAACGTGGCCCGGCTGGGCGAGAACTACGAGTACACGGCGGCCGGCGGCGGCAAGGGATACGTGTGGCCCGGCTCGGCGCTGTTTCATCATCCGCCCAAGTGGATCGTGGCCGCGGAGATCGTCGAAACCACGCGCCGCTATCTCCGGACCGCCGCCCGGATCGACCCCCGCTGGATCGAGCCGCTGGCCCCGCACCTGGTTAAACGCAGTTATTCGGAGCCTTATTGGGATCCGGAGCGGGGTGCGGCGATGATCTTCGAACGGGTCTCGCTGTTCGGGCTGGTGATCGTGCCGCGGCGGCCGACGGCCTACGGGCCGATCGATCCGGCCCATGCCCGGCAACTGATGATCTGGCACGGACTGGTCGAAGGACAAGTTAAAATCCAAGCGGATTATCTCGAACACAATCGGCGGCTTTTCGAGCGATTGGACCGCTTGCAGATCAAAATGCGGCGGCACGATCTGCTCCGCGACGAGCAGGCCCGGTTCATGTTTTATCACCAGCGGATCCCCGCCGACGCGTATGATCTGGCCCGGTTGAACCGCTGGCTGAAGGACACGGGCGGCGAAGAGGCCCGGCAATTGTTCATGACCGAAGCCGATCTGCTGGCCACGGCCCTCGATCCGGCCGTTGGGGAGCGGTTTCCCGACGCCGTCGAGCTGGACGGTGCGTCGCTGCCGGTTGCGTATTGCTTCGAGCCGGGGGCGGAAGACGACGGCCTGACGGTTGCCGTTCCGGTGGAGGCGTTGGGCCGTGCGGAGCCGCCCCGCCTGGGATGGTTGGTGCCGGGACTGGTCGAGGCCAAGGTGGCGGCGCTGATCAAGTCGTTGCCCAAGCCGCTGCGGACGGCGCTGGTTCCCGTGCCCGAGACCGCCCGGGCCGTGGCCCGGACGATCGGCTTTGGTTCCGGCGACTTCCGGGAATTGGTGGCGGCGGAACTCGGCCGACTGGCGGGCCGACCGATCCGGCCCGAGGATTTTCAGATGGAGAAAATCCCCGCCGAATTGCAGATGCATCTCCGGGTCGTCAGCGCCGACGGACAGACCTTGGCTCAGGGCCGCGATTGGCAGCGGCTCCGCGAAGACTTGCAAACGGAAACCGTAGCCCGGTTCGAGCGGATCGACGCCCCGCGGTGGAACCGTGAAGGGATCACCGCCTGGGATTTCGGCGAACTGCCCGAGCAGGTAACCGTCAAGAGCGGCGGCCTGACGCTGGCGGCCTACCCAGCACTGATCGACGGCGGTGACTCCGTCGCGCTGCAGTTGGCGGATTCGCCGGAGCGGGCGGCACGGCTCAGCCGCGGCGGACTGCGCCGGTTGTGCTTCCTGGCCGCACAGCGGGAATTGAAGGCCCAAGTGCAGTGGCTGCCCGGGCTGGAAACCATGCTCCTCCATGCCGCTCCGCTGAAGCATGTCGACCTGCGGCGGCAGTTGGCCGAACTGCTGGCCGACCGCGCGTTCCTCGGGGACGGTCCGGATTTTTCCGAAGGAAAAAGGGGATTGTCCCCTTCAGCGCCCGAGAAGGCCCTCCCACGCACAAAGACCGAGTTCGAGACCTTGCTCCGCCGCGGCGGGGAGCGTTTGGCCGGCGCCGTGCAGGAGATTGCCGGCTTGGCGCCCCGGTTGTTCGAGAGTTTCCACCAGGCCCAACTTGCGTTGGAGCAAGCCGCCTCGCCGTTGTGGCAATACGCTGTGGACGACATGCGCGGGCAGATGGCGGAACTGACCGGCGCTGATTTTCTAACTGTAACGCCCTGGGAGTGGCTGGACCACTATCCGCGTTATTTTCGGGCGATGGTGAGCCGCTGGGATCGGCTCCGCGGCGGTGGATTCGGCCGCGATCGGCAACTCTTCGAGCAGGAACTGCAACCGCGCTGGGAGCGCTACCGGCAACGGGCCGAATCCCATGCCCAACGAGGAATCGCCGATCCCGAATTGGAACGCTACCGCTGGCATCTGGAAGAGTTCCGCGTCTCGCTGTTCGCCCAGCAGCTCGGCACCGCGATCCCCATCTCGGCAAAACGCCTCGACCGGCAGTGGGCGCTTGTCGGCGAGTGAAGGCAGTCTTTTTTACATCGAGCCGAGCGAATTTCCGTAAGTGATCATCACCAGCGAGGAGATCAGGACCACTAGCGCCACCACGAGCATGTACCACGTTCGGGAGCGGCACCCTTTCCATTCTCCCAGAAACACGCCCAGCAGGTTGCTCAGCAACACAACCAGGCTCATCTGGATGCCCCAACTGGTAAAGGCGTATTTCCCCATCCGCAGGTTCGCCGGGCTGTAGAAGAAGAACTGGGCGTACCAGAGCGTGCCGGTGACGAACGCCAGCAGGTAATTGGCCCACAGGCCCCAGCGTTCCGGTCCCGCCTTCAGCCGCGTCAGTTCGCCCAGGGAGCGGTTCTTCTTGGCCAGCCAGAGGCAGTAGAAGAAGGTCGTCACGAAGGCGCCGGTGTTGACGAAGAGGTACGCGACGTTCCCCTGCCATTGCCCGGCGCCGAATTTTTCAGCGACCGCCTTGACTGGTTGCACCACGTCGAGGGCGCAGCCGTAGACGCCGGCGAGGATCCCCGCCACGATCGAGAGGAGCACGCCCTTCAGGAGCGAGAATTCCTCGGTCTTATGGTTTTCGCTTTTCGTTTGCAGGTCGATTTCTTTCAGCCGGCCCGCCGCGCCGAACAGTGCGATGCCCGCCACGCTGGCTACGATGCCCGTCAGCACCCATCCGGCTCCCGGCTTCGAAAGGAAATCGGCCAGCTCTCCGCGGCACAACGGCGGGACGATAGTCGCGAAAACGCTGGACAAACCGATGGCAATGGCATAGGTCAGGGCGTAACCGATCGAGCGGATGGCGATGCCAAACGCCGCCGCTCCGAAACCGTAGACCATCCCCATCAGAAAAGCGATCAGCATTGGCGTCTTGGGGGCCTCGGCCAACACTGCGCCCAACTGGGGTATCGTAAACGCCGCGCCGACGATTGGCCAGATCAACCAGCACCAAATCCCCTGGGTCAACCAGTAGGTCTCCCAGGACCAGCGGCGGATGTATTTCTGCGGCGCGTAACACGTAGCGCCGAAGAGCGCATTCAGGGTGTGAATGCCTGCGCCCAGAACCGGTTGCGGAGCGATCGGAGGAGCCGCCATTTCTTCGATTCCCGATTGATGAGAAGAGGAGACGAAAAGATCATTCATATCGGCCTCTCGGGAGCCTGTCAAGGACAACCATTTTCGATTTTCCCCGGACAATCAAGGTCGGATTCAATAGCCGGCGGCTAACCGCCGCTGAGGGAGATTTTCCCGGCTTCACGATGGCTGTTAGCCGCCGGCTATCCGAGATGATTATTTTCTCCCTGCCACTCTCCACGGGCGTCGTATCGCAGGAACACGCCTTGTTGACTTTTCACTACGGCGGCGGCCGGAATTCCTTTTTCAGAAAAAACCGCCGTCGCAAGCCATTGGATAAACGCCAGTTAGTGCAACCCAATAATTCATGGAAAACCGGCACGGCGATTGCTTTATTTCTCTGCGGTATCAAACCGCTTAAACAAATGGAATGCCGCCCTTGCTTGTCCGTTAAGCTTTTCCTTTCCATGCAGGCCCGTGAATTAGTCGAATTGGCTGCGATCGTCTCCGCCCAGGGACCGGTGCTGGTCCGGCAGGTGCCGCGGCTGTCTTCCAGCGGGCTGGAAGAATACTGGACGGCCTCGAAGATCCGGTTGGACCGATGGAGCCACGCCCTGCGGGCCTATGCCGTGGGCGAGCGGTTCCCGGCGAATCTCCCGACGCCGTGGCCGGCGCTGCGGGGCGTAGCCGAAGAGATCCTCGCCGGCGAGATCCTGCTCCGCGTGTGGACCGTCGTTCTCTGCGCCCACGACCGGACGCATCGGACCGGCGAAGCGGAACCGATCGCGCGGAGCGTGCTCCTGGGCCACTGGGAGACGCGACATCGGATGTTGACGTTGCTGCTCCGCCCCGGCGTGCTCGATGTCCCCATGATTCTCCTGCTCAATCAGTTCCGCCTCCGTTGCGAGCGTTGGACCGATCTGTTGCTCGGCTATCTGGCCGGATTGCACCCGATCGACGAATTCGTTTTCGACCGGCAACGGGCGGACGATTTCGCCCAGGATCTGAACTATCGGCGTCAACAGCCGGGCGGACACCAGGCCTGGCCGCTGGTGCTCGCCTCGCTCCGCGCCGCGTTCCGGGAGGGATTGGCCGCGGAAAGTCCCAACGCCGACCTGAACGCCCGGATCGCCGCCGGCATCCTCGCCTTCTTTCCCGCCGAACTGTTCGATTCGACGGGGCTGTTCCGCTCCCTCTGGCTCCATCGGCTGATGAACGCCGCCCAGGACGCCCAAGGAATGATCGACGATCTCTTGAAAGAATCCCCAACCGTGCGGACCGCAAGACGCTAGAGAGCCCCCGCATCTTCAAGTCACCTCGACTAGCCGGCGGCTAACAACCGCCGAGAGATACCGGAATGTCCCACGGCGGCTGTTAGCCGCCGGCTAGTGAATGCGACTTTGAATAATCGGATACTCAATGAACATTCCGCAGCCACCGTCTCCGCCGTTCATTTTCGCACATTCAGGGTTCACGGCCCTGTACTTTTCTATTAGGATTAAAGGGAAAGGACTATCCAGGGGATTCCCCCACGCCGAGGGAGAAAAGCATTGTTTATCGGACCCGTCTTTCAACGCGAGGTCGTCATCGCGCCGCGCCGCAATCGGATCTATATCCTGCGGACGGTCTACGTGACGGCGTTGCTGGTCCTGATCGCCACCGCCTGGTGGGTGCTCAGCGGCACGCAGCGGATTCGCGATCTGGGGGATTACGCCCGGTTTGGGACGATCCTCTTCCAGATTTTCGCCCCCTTGCAAATGGCGTGGGCGGCGTTTTTTGCGGCGGTGGTCACCGCGGCCGCCGTCGCCCAGGAAAAGGACCGCCGCACCCTGTTGCTCCTGCTGCTGACCCGGCTGACGAACTGTGAGATCGTCCTGGGCAAGTGGCTGGCGGTCGTGCTCTACGTGTTGGTCATGCTCCTGGCCTCCGTGCCCGTCTTTTTGGCGCTGGCCATGTTAGGAGGGATTTCCGGGGCGCAGATTGCGCGGGTTTATGCCGTGACCGTCGCCAGCGTGTTGCTGTGCGGAAGCCTCGGTTCGGTCTCTGCGCTCTGGCGGGACAAAACCTTTCAGGCCCTGGCGCTGACGATCTTCGCGCTCGTCTTTTGGCTGGCGGCGGGCGAGATCCTGGCCTCGGGCGTCCTGGGCCAGGAACTCGGCGGCGTCTCCTGCCGGGTCTGGGCCACCGGCGTCAGTCCCTGGCGGGCGGTCATCGAGGCGATGCGCCCCTTTGCCGATCCCGTCCCGGCCCTCGGCCCCTTGCAGACGCCGGTGTTTCTATTCCTCGCCGTCTCGTTGGCCGCGGCCGGAGTGTTGAATCTCGTCGCCATCGCCGGCGTGCGGCGGTGGAATGCCACCCCGGACGCCGCCCCCGTGATTGCGGAAGAGGAACGGACCTCTGCCGAGGCCCCCGGGGCGGAACCGGCGTCTCCGCGGCCCGACGCTGCAGGATCGGAAAGCGTCCCGGGCGGATGGAAAGAAAAGCTCACCACCTGGCAACGGCGGCAGGAATCGCCGGACGCGCCCGCCGGTGTCCCGATCCAACAAGCCGCGGCGGCGTCGCGCTCCCGCACGCGAACGGTCTGGGATAATCCGATTCTCTGGCGGGAAATCCGCACCTGGGCCTACGGCCGGAAAATCCTCCTGATTCGCCTGGCGTATTGGCTGCTGTTTGCCCTGGCCGTCGCCGGAGTGTACTGGCTGATGAGTACCGGGCAGTGGACGGCGCATGCCTCTGGCGCCGCGGTGCTGGTCCCCCTGTTGCTGCTGAGCCTGATCCTCGTCAATGCCCAGGCCGTCACCGCCTTGACCAGCGAACGCGACGTGAAGGCCTTGGACCTGCTACTGGTCACCGACCTGACGCCTCAAGAGATCGTCTTCGGCAAGCTGGGAGGCGTGCTTTATAACACGAAAGAAATCATTCTGCTCCCGTTGCTGCTGTTGGCGTATCTGGGATTCTACGGCGTCTTTTCGGCGGAAAACGCCCTCTTTCTGCTCCTGGGACTGACAACCGTCTTCGCTTTTTGCGCAGTGCTGGGGCTCCACGCGGGAATGACTTATGAAAACACCGGCAGCGCCGTGGGCGTCAGCCTGGGCACGTTGTTCTTTTTGACGATCGGCATGGCTGCCTGCATGAGGATCATGCTCGCCTTGAGCGATTCCTTCCAGGCCCAGTTCATCCCCTTTTTCGCCTACATGGTGCTCGGCGGGGCGGGCCTGTACGTGGTGCTCGGCGCCCGGAATCCCTCGACGGCCATTGGCGTGGCCTCGTTCCTGTGCCCCTTCGCCACCTTTTACGCGGTGACCAGCTACCTGCTCGGTTCGCCCTTGGCCGTCTTTTTCACCATCGTGGCGGCCTACGGTTTCACCACCGCCGCGCTGCTGGTGCCCGCCCTGTACGAATTCGACGTCGCCACCGGCCGAACGACGCTCGAAGAGGGATGAGAGACACTCTGGTTGTAGGAGGCGGCTCCCGTCGCCGAAAGCAAACCATCGGCGGCAGGAGTCGCCTCCTGCAAATTCGGGATTGTCTGGCAGCTCCTTACCGGTGATATCCCAGCGATTTGAGGACCATCAGCATTTCTTCATAGGTGATGAACCGGCGGCGGTGCGAGATCTTGTATTGATCAATCGCCTGGGCCAGATCGGCCGCTTCCGGCGAAAGGTCGGAGTGCGAATTGACGAACTGCCGGCGTTCCACTCCCGGCGGCCCGTCGGCGGCGTCGGGTTGCCGCCGTTCGAAAAAATCGGCGGGCGGGAGATCGATAATGGAAGGATGGGGTACCTGAGACATGATTCGATTCCTTTAGTGGTTCGATTGTTCAAAAGGAAGTTCTCAGTCAAATTTAGCTTGAGGTGCATGAAATCTTGGGATTTCCCCCCCAATAAACTGCAAAATCACCCTGAGTGGGGCAGCTTACTCACCCCTCCGAAAGATGTGATTAATCGTCCTGATTCCACTAACCGGGAGGGGGGGCGTGACCCCAGACGCCTCTTGTCGGGCTGAGAATTCTTTGCTAAACTTATGAGTTTGTGAAAAACAAGTTCCACCCAGAATTGCGGGAATGCTATCAAGGAACGCCCCCATGAAGGAAAAGATCCATCCGAAATACATGACCACCAAGGTCACCTGCGGCTGCGGCAACAGTTTCCTCACGCGGAGCACGGTGCCGGAATTGAAGGTCGATATCTGCAACGCCTGCCATCCGTTCTACACCGGCAAGCTCAAATACGTGGATACGGCGGGACGGATCGAAAAATTCCAAAGGAAATTCGCCGCCACCGGCTACTCCAGCCTGAAACGGGGCAAAAAGGCCGCCGCCGCCACGGAAACCGGAACCGCGGAAACGTAAGTCCGTTCTTTATTTCGTCGGTCGTGGGTCGTCGGTCGTTGGTCGCTATCGACCGACGACCGACGACCCGCGACCAACGATTTCTTATGGCCAATCCCCTGGAAGAAAAGCTCAAACGCTTTGAAGAGTTGGAACGGCTCATGCTTGCGCCGGAAGTCCTGGCCAATCCCGCGCGCCTGACGGCCGTCGCCCGGGAGCACGGCACTTTGGCCAAGCTGGCCACCAAGTATCGCCAGTTCAAAAAGCTCAACGCCCAGATCCGCGAGGCCCGGGAGATGGCCGACGGCGACGATCCGGAACTCCGCGACCTGGCCGAGGCCGAATTGCTCCAACTGAAGGAAGAGCGCGAGCGGTATTGGAACGAGTTGCTCGACATGACCGTCGGCGGCGAGGACGCCAACCGCACGCACTGCATCCTGGAAATCCGGGCGGGCACCGGCGGCGAAGAAGCGGCCCTGTTCGCCCGCGACCTCTACGAAATGTACCGCCGCTACGCCGAGGACCACCGCTGGAAAATCGAGATCCTCGACATGAATCCCACGGAATTGGGCGGGTTCAAGGAGATCATCCTCGGCATCGAAGGCGAGGGGGTCTATCGCCAATTGCAGTTTGAAAGCGGCGGCCACCGCGTGCAGCGCGTCCCCGAGACCGAGGCCAAGGGCCGGGTCCACACCTCCGCCGCCACCGTGGCCGTCATGGCCGAGCCGGAGGACGTGGAAATCGAGTTGAAGCCCGACGACTACCGCAAGGACATCTTCCACGCCAGCGGCCCCGGCGGACAGCACGTCAACAAAACCGCCTCCGCCATTCGCCTGACCCACTACGAAACCGGCATCGTCGTCTCCTGCCAGGACGAGAAGAGCCAGCACAAGAACCTGGCCAAGGCCCTCCGCGTGCTGAAGACCCGGATCTACGAAAAAATCCGCGAGGAGGAGCATAAAAAACGGTCCGACGAGCGGAAGAGCAAGATCGGCTCCGGCGACCGCAGCCAGCGGATCCGCACCTACAATTTTCCCCAAAACCGGCTGACCGACCACCGCATCGGCCTGGACCTCTACAAACTCGACAGCGTGATGACCGGCAACCTCCATCCCGTCATCGACGCCCTGCTGGAGTACCAACGCCAGGAACAGCGCGAGACGTTCGGCGGTTTCGAGGGGTAAGCAAAGCCGCTTGCGGCTTAGCAAATGACAAAGGACGAAATCCGAATGACGAAAGAATGACGAATGACAAATGTCCAATGACAAATGTCAAAATGTCCCAATCATCCTCCCAAAACTCCGATCCGCCACACAACAATCCCTGGACCGTCGGCCGGTTGTTGCAGTGGACCGCCGACTATCTGAAGGGCCACGGGTCGGACAGCCCGCGGTTGGACGCCGAGGTTTTGCTGGCCGACGTGCTCCGCTGGCCGCGGATCCAGCTCTACGCCAATTTCGACGCCGAGCCGGATGAGTCGGCCCGGTCGGCCTACCGCGAGTTGGTCCGCCGCCGTGCCGCGGGCACGCCCGTGGCGTACCTGGTCGGCCATCGCGAGTTCTATTCCCTCGACTTCCAGGTCACGCCCGACGTGCTGATCCCCCGGCCGGAGACCGAATTGCTCGTCGTCGCGCTGCTGGATGCAATAAAAAACTCCCCTCTCCCACTGGGAGAGGGGTCGGGGGTGAGGGCGACAGGGCCGGGGGTGAGGGTATTGGAAATCGCCGACGTCGGCACCGGCAGCGGCATCCTCGCCGTCTGTGCGGCGAAGCACCTTCCCCACTGCCGCGTCACGGCGGTGGACGTCAGTCCGGCGGCCCTGAAGATCGCCGCCGCCAACGCCGAAAAACACAACGTGTCCGAGATGATTGAATTTCTCGAAAGTGATCTCTTCTCTGCCGTCCCCGCCGATCGCCAGTTCGACTTCATCCTCAGCAATCCGCCCTACGTCGCCGACGGCGAGTGGCAATCCCTGCCGCCGGACGTAAAAAACTTCGAGCCGAAGACCGCCCTGCTGGCCGGTCCCCGCGGCACGGAAGTCATCGAAAAGCTCCTGTCCCAAGCCGTTTCCCGCCTCCACCCTGGCGGCTGCCTCCTCATCGAAATCAGCCCCCAGATCCACGAAGCGGTCTGCGCACTCGTCCTCGCCCAAAGCGGCCTCGAACTCCTCCCCACAATCAAAGACCTCGCCCGCCTGCCGCGAGTGGTGCAAGCGAAAAAGAGATAATTACCGTGTTCTTTTTTACACCATGAGCCCTCTGATCCTTAGTTTTGCCGATGGAACGATTTTCTTTATCGGTTTGGCGATAGTCGTTGTTGCCAATCTACTCCTCCTCCGCTTCCGTAAGGGTCTTTCTCGTGTTGTTTTCACCCTATTCACTCTGCTCGGCATAATATTCGTCATCATCTCTTCCACTCCACTCCCGCTCTGGGCATACGCCTGCTGGTTCCTGCCGGCGGTGGGGAGTTTGATCATGGGCAACCTCGTCAAATCACCGCGCAAGCTGCGGATTCTCGCCGGTGTACTGCTTCTCGTAACTACGGCAGGACTCGTTTTGGCGGAAGCGCCCTACCATCGTACTCCGCGGATGACCGTGCCTCGTGGTAAGACCGTCTACGTCCTGGGCGATTCCCTCAGTGCAGGAGCGGGAACAAGAGAACGTTGCTGGCCGGCGGTCTTGAAAGAAATTGGTGATTTCTCGATTGTCAACCTGGCCGAGCCTGGCGCAAGGGTCTGGAATGCAATCGAGCAGGCCGACCGGATTGAGCAAACCGACTCGATCGTCATCGTTGAAATCGGAGGGAACGATCTGCTGGGCGGTACCGACGTCAGCGTCTTCCGAGATCAACTTGACCGGCTGATTTCCAAGCTTCGGTCGAACCATCACGAAGTTCTCATGTTTGAACTTCCCCTTTTCCCATTTAAAAACTCATTCGGCAAGGCGCAGCGCGACGTTGCGACCAAGTACGGGGTGGTCCTGCTTCCCAAGCGTTTCTTGACCAGGGTGTTTGGAATAAAGAACGGCACCCTCGACGGAATCCACCTCTCTCAAACAGGGCACAACGCCCTTGCGGAGATCCTTGCCAAAATACTACAAACAGAGGGAAAAAAGGAAGAAGAAAAGGGAACATTCTAGTTGATGAAAAAATGTAGAATGTCCCCTTTTTCATAGGGGCAATCTGGGATTTCCTTTTATCCCCTTCTCCGATAAGATGCCTGGATGGCAATCTTCCGGATATTCGGCGGAGTTCCCCTGCACGGCGACGTGCGGGTCGGCGGGGCGAAGAACGCGGCGCTGCCGATGATGGCTGCGGCGCTGTTGGCCGACGGGCCGGTCCGCTTGGAGGGCGTGCCGCAGTTGACGGACGTGGAGATGCTGGGCCGGGTGCTCCGGGCGCTGGGGATGCGGGTCCGATGGACGAATGAAAATCGGCTCTGTTTGGAAACGATCAATGCCCGGGCGGTGGAAGCGCCGTACAAGTACGTCCGGCGGCTGCGGGCGGGTTTTTGCGTCTTGGGGCCGTTGGTGGCCCGGCGGGGCCGGGCCGTGGTGCCGCTGCCCGGCGGATGCCGGATCGGCGACCGACCCGTCGATTTGCACCTCGCCGGCCTTAGTGCCCTGGGGATGCGCTGGCGGCTGGAGCGGGGATTCATCGTGGCCGAGGCGGAGCGGCTGGCGGGCGCTGAGGTGGACCTCGCCGGGCCGCGGGGTTCGACCGTAACGGGGACCGCCAACGTGATGTCCGCCGCCGTGCTGGCCGAGGGAATCACGATCATTCGCGGTGCGGCCCGGGAGCCGGAAATCGTCGATCTCGGCCGGTTTCTCAACCGGCTGGGCGCCCGGATCGACGGATTGGGAACGCCTGAGATCCGGATTACGGGCGTCCCGCGGCTCTCGGGCGGGACCTACCGGATCATCCCCGACCGGATCGAGGCCGGCACGCTGCTGACGGCCGCCGCGATGACCCAAGGCAATGTCCGCGTCTCGGGAGCAATTCCGGAACACCTGGAAAGCGTGCTGGAACATCTCCGGCAAATGGGCGCGGAGATCGTTGCTGAGGAAAAATCAATCGAACTCCGCATGACGGATCGGCCATTGCCGCTGGAACTCGAAGCGCGGCCGTATCCCGGCGTGCCAACCGACTTGCAGGCCCAGTTGACGGCGCTCCTGTCTCTTGCCCGGGGAACCAGCCGCGTGACGGACACGGTCTTTCCCCAGCGATTTCTCCACGTGCCGGAGCTGAACCGGCTGGGCGGACGGCTCCGACGCAAGAACGGTTCCGTGGTGATCGAAGGCGTCGAGCGTTTCCGCGGCGCAGCGGTGCAGGCCTCCGACCTCCGGGCCAGCGCGGCCCTGGTCCTGGCCGGGCTGGCCGCCCGGGGCGAGACGGTGATCCACGCCGCCCAGCACCTGGACCGCGGCTACGAACGGTTGGAGGAGAAACTCGCCTGGCTCGGCGCGGGGATCGTCAGGGAGAAAAGCATTTGCCCTCAGATGGTTCATGTTATGTAGCCGGCGACTAACAGTCGCCGAGAAATGCGCGGCTGTCCCACAACGGCTGTTCACCACCCCAGGTATGGCAATCTCAAAAATTCGCCTGTAGAATGAAGGGGAACACCTCCACCCCCAGCCGACGAGGAGACATCCGATGCCGCAGTGTTTTTCCAGGTGGTTGCGACGTTGTGCCGTATGGCCGGTTTTCATTTCCGCCGTTACCTTCGCCTTTGCAGGAGTAAACTCCAGCCCTTGTTTTGGGAACGGTCAGCGGGAGAAGGTGTTCAATGACCACTGGCTGTTTTTCAAGGGCGATCCGGACCAGGCGGCCGCCGCGGGGGACGCCGGCTGGGAGAAAGTTGCCTTGCCGCATACTTGGAACCTCGCCGACGGCAGCAACGGCAAGGGCGATTACTATCGCGGCGTCGGCTGGTATCGCAAGCGGTTGGTCCTCCCGCAGGAGGACGCCGGCCGACGCGTGTTTTTGCGTTTCGGTGCGGTGGGCAAGGCCGCCGACGTCTACGTCAACGACGCCCACGTCGGCCGGCACGAAGGCGCCTATGCCGCGTTCTGCTTCGACGTGACCGATCACGTGAAATTCGGGGCGGAAAACCGGATCGCCGTCAAGGCGGACAACTCGCCGGCCAACGTGTTGCCGATTATTCCCCTCTCGGGCGATTTTACGCAATGGGGCGGCATCGTCCGCGACGTCAAGCTGCTGACGCTGGACCCGATCCACGTCACGCCGTTGGATTTCGCCTCGCCGGGCGTGTACCTGACGCCGAAGGACGTGTCGCAAGAGTCCGCCCGGGTGGCGGCTAAGACCCTGGTCCGCAACGCGACGGCCGCGCCCCGGGAGATCACCGTCAAGGTCACCGTTTACGACGCCGACGGCAAGGTCATTGTCGCCGACTCGCAGACGCAGATGGTCAGTCCGAACGTCGATCGGCCGGCCTTCCCATTCGTCCAGGAATTGACGATCCCTAAACCTCACTTGTGGAACGGGGTGCCGGATCCGTATTTATACCGCGTGGCGGTCGAGGTCTCCGCCGACGGCAAAACGACCGACCGCGTCGAACAGCCGTTGGGGCTTCGCTATTATCACGTGGACCCGAAGAAGGGATTCTTTCTCAACGGACGGTATCTGGACCTGCACGGAGTCGCTTTGCACGAAGACTGGGAGGGGAAGGGCCGCGCCCTGAGCGACCGGGACCGGGAGCGGGACATCGAGCTGATCCGCGAGATGGGGGCCAACTGGCTGCGGTTGGCCCACTACCAGCACGCCGAGCACGTTTACGATTTGACTGATCGCGCCGGAATCGTGGTTTGGACGGAGATCCCCCTGGTCAATGACATCCAAAACACCGCGGTCTTCACCCGGAATTGCCGCCAGCAGCTCCAGGAGCTGATCCGCCAAAATTACAATCACCCTTCGGTTTGCTTCTGGGGGCTGTACAACGAGCTGCGGCCCAAGCCCGATCCGACGGCGCTCGTCAGAGACCTGCACCGCTTGGCGCATACGGAAGACCCGGTGCGACCGACGACGGCGGCCAATAGCTGGAATATCCCCACCCAGTGGGTTCCGGACGTGATTTGCTGGAACAAGTATTTCGGCTGGTACTACGGTCGGAAAACGGCCGACGGCCTTGCGGCGTTCCTGGACCATACGCAAAAAAATTATCCCTTCCGCTGCGTGGGCATCAGCGAATACGGCGCCGGGGCCAACGTCCTGCACCACGAGGAAAACCCTCCCCGCCCTAAAAATGTGAAGTCGAAGTGGCATCCGGAAGAGTACCAGACCGACTTCCACGAAATCCACTGGAAGCATTTCAAATCCCGGCCTTTCACCTGGTGCAAAACGATCTGGGTGACCGCCGATTTCGCGTCCGACGGCCGACGTGAAGGAGACAATCCCGGGATCAACGACAAGGGACTCGTCACCCGCGACCGGAAAATCAAGAAGGACGCCTTCTATTGGTACCAGTGCAACTGGACCGAGGAGCCGATGGTGTACATCGCCAGCCGGCGTTTTACGCCGCGGAAGAAGCCCGTCGCCGACGTCAAGGTGTATTCCAACTGCGACGACGTCGAGCTTTTCGTCAACGGGGCGTCCTTGGGGAAGAAAACGGGCGCCGACCGCATTTTCCGTTGGGAAGGTATCAAACTGGCGGAAGGCGACAACGCGATTGAGGTCGTCGGCCGCACCGGCGAAAAAACCTGCCGGGACGCCTGCACCTGGCAGGTGAAGATCGCAGAGTGATCTTCCGCCCGATTTACTCCCCTCTCCCTTTGGGAGAGGGGCAAGGGGGTGAGGGCTTTTCCCCCGTTCACGCCGCGTCGATCGGTTCGATGACCACGGCCGTGCCGTAGCAGAGGACCTCGGTGGCGGTGCCGGCGATGTCCGAGGCGTCGTAGCGGAGCCCGATGACGGCGTTGGCGCCCACTTCAACGGCGTGCCGGATCATCAGCTCGTAGGCCTGCTGCCGGGTCTGCTCGCACATCTCGGTAAAGGCCCCGATTTTCCCGCCGACGATGTTCTTCAAGCCGCCTAGGATCCCCTGGGCGATGGTCGGCGAGCGGACGATGATCCCCCGGACGATGCCCTTGTACGCGGCGATCCGGTAGCCGTCGATGGAAAACGTGGTGGTGACGGGAATGTTCATGGGACGCTCCTTAAGGGATTGGGGATTAGGGATTGGGGATTAGAAACGAACAAGGATCAATATACCTGATACTTCTAATCCCTAATCCCCAATCCCTAATCCCTTCCGCGGTACACCTGCTGCATCAGGACGTTCTTTTTCGAGGTGACCGGGCCGGGATTGTGGTCGTCGCGGAGGACCTGGACCATCATCTGGAACTTGGCGTCCACGTCGTCGGCGTAGTGGATCAGCAGCGCCTCGGGCGTCATCGGCGGCTTCGGCGCGCCCCATTCCGGCAACCGCTGGTGGGCGATCACCGCGTGCTCCAGCCGCAGCAGCGTCTCGGGGTCGATCGGGCAGTCCCGGGCGGCATCCCGGATCAGGTCGCGGCCCAACAGCATATGCCCCAGCAGGGCGCCCTCGGCCGAATAGCTCGCCCCCTCCGGCCGGCAGTCGTATTCCTGGAATTTCCCAATGTCGTGCAGGATCGCCCCCGCGACGACCAGGCTTTTATCCAACGGCGGCTGCATGTCGGGATAGTATTCCGCGTATTTGTCGGCCAGGTAGACGCACGTCCGGGTCACGCTCAAAGTGTGTTCGAGCAGCCCGGCAACGAAGGCGTGATGGTTCCGCCGCGCGGCCGGAAACGTCAGCCACCGCTCACGGTGGTTCGTCAACAGCGCTTCGACAAGCTGCCGCAGCGGCGGCGGTTGCAGCCGCTCTCGGGCAATGGTCAGCAGTTCGTCGAACATCGCCTCGGGATCGAAGCGGGAGTGCGGCAGGCACATCCGCGGATCGAAGCCGTCGGCGGCGTCGGCCTCGACGGTTTCGCGGATCTTGCGGATCTCCAACTGCGGGCCGAAGGGAGTTTCCCGCAGCGTTGCGCGGAGCTTGTAGAACGCGCCCGGCGTCCAGGCGTCGCGGCAGTCCGCCGCCCAGGGCGAGTCGCTCCAGACGGGAAACGTCACTTCCCGGCCCCCGTCGCGGAAGGTGACCTTGAAATACGGCTTCCCGTTCTTGGCCGTCAATTCCTCCTTGGCCGCCAGCAGGGCGAACACGTCGGCCTCCTGGCCGGGAATCATTTCCGCCAATTTCATCAGAGGGACGGCACGCATGGGAATCACCGGAAGTTCAAGTGAAATCGCATCAACGTGATGTGGATTGTATCGAAAACGACAAAGGCAGAGCAAGGGAGGGGGGTATTAGTCCGGCTTTTTCCGGGAGATTGAAGTGGAAAGGTAATTCCGGTCGAAATCAATAACAGGCCGATAGCCGGCGACTAACAGCCGCCGAGAAGTGCGGAAAATCCCGCGGCGGCTGTTAGCCGCCGGCTAGAGAGGATACAAGATCGCTTCCACAGAAAACATGGTCCTCACCCGTCGCAAACCATCGTCACCGAAGCCACCCGCATCGCGAAGCCTGGTCCGGGGGTGGATCGAATCGTTTACAGCCTACGCCGCCGGCGAGTGCCACTTGTCGGAGAACACCGTGGCGGCGTATCGTCGGGACCTGCTGCGGTTCGATGAGTGGCTGGCCGGCCGGAACGTCGTCAAGCTGGACATCCAGGACCTGGCCGACTATGCCGGCTGGCTGCACACGAAGCACCTCGCCCCGGCCAGCCTCGCCCGGCACCTGGTCTCGCTGAAAATTTTTTTCCGCTACCTGCAGCTCGAAGGCGTCCTGCGCGAGAACCTGGCCGAACTGCTCGGCAGCCAGAAACTCTGGCAGCGAGTGCCGAAGGTCCTCAGCCCACAGCAAGTGGCGATGCTGTTTACGGCCCCGTTGCGGGGCGAACCGTGTTGGCGGCGCGATCGGGCGCTCTTGGAACTCCTCTACGCCACCGGCTGCCGGGCTTCGGAGATCTCGCACCTCCGGCTCCGCGACGTGCACCTGGACGAAGGTTACTGTCTCTGCCGCGGCAAGGGCGACAAAGAACGGCTCGTGCCCTTGAACGGCCAGGCGGTGGCGGCAGTTCAGGCCTACCTGTTGCACGAGCGTGGACAATGTAGTGCGGGGGGTGCCACTGCTGGCTTGTCCAGCAGTGCAAGCAACACGGGTGGACAAGCCACCCGTGGCACCCGGACCATGTTGCCGGAATGGCTCTTCTTAAGCTACCGCGGCCGGCGGCTGCGGCGCGAGAGGATCTGGGAATTGCTGAAGCGGTACGCCCGGCGCGTCGGGGCCCCGCCGGAAGTCAGCCCGCACACGCTCCGCCACAGCTTTGCCACGCACCTGCTGGCCGGCGGCGCCGACCTGCGGCTGGTCCAGGAGATGCTCGGCCACGCCAGCATCGCCACCACGCAGATCTACACCCACGTCGATCCCACGCGGCTGAAGGCGGTCCACCGAAAGTTCCATCCCCGGGCGTGAGGCTGTAGGAGGCGGCTCCTGCCGCCGAAGACAATTTTTTCCCGTTTCATCGGCGGCAGGAGCCGCCTCCTACAAACAGTCACCAGCGGCTTTTTAGGGTTTCCACCGCAGAATCGGCTTCCGGGCGGCCAGCACCTCGTCCGGCCGGCTGACCGGCGTCGTGTGGGGGGCCTCGTGCAGCAGGCCGGCCGGTTCCTCGGTGATGCGGAACAACGCCTCGGCGAAGGCGTCCAACGTCGCCCGGCTCTCCGTCTCCGTCGGCTCGATCATCATCGCCTCCTTGACGATCAACGGGAAATAGACCGTCGGGGCGTGGAAGCCGTAGTCCAACAGTCGCTTGGCCAGGTCCATCGTCGAAATTCCCTTCTCCACCTTCAGGTTGGTCGGCGAGGCCACGAACTCGTGCATGCAGCGGTCGCCCTGCGGGACGGGCAGAAAATGCTTGATCTTGGCCAGCAGGTAATTGGCGTTTAGTACGGCGTCCTCGGCCACCCGCCGCAGACCCTCCGGCCCGTGCGTCCGGAGGTAGCAGTACATCCGCACCAGCACGCCGACGTTGCCGAAAAAGGTTTTCACCCGGCCGATCGACTTCGGCCGGTCGTCGTCCAGCCGGTATCGGTCGCCGTCCTTGACGATAATCGGCGTCGGCAGGTAGGGGGCAAGTTTTTCGGTCACGGCGATCGGCCCCGCGCCGGGGCCTCCGCCGCCGTGCGGGCCGCTGAACGTCTTGTGCGGATTGTAGTGCATCAGGTCGGCCCCAAAATCGCCTGGCCGGGTGACGCCCAGGATGGCGTTCATGTTCGCCCCGTCGAGATACACCAGACCGCCGACCTTGTGGACCCGCCGGGTGATCTCGCCGATCTGCCCGTCGAACAGCCCGAGCGTGTTCGGATTGGTAATCATGAACACGGCCGTCTGCGGCGAGAGTCGTTTCTTGAGGTCCTCCACGTCGACCAGTCCCTCGGCCGTGCTCCGGACGGGCTGGACCCCGAAGCCGGCCATGATGGCGCTGGCCGGGTTGGTGCCGTGGGCGGCGTCGGGAATCAGCACCGTGGTCCGCTTCTCGCCTAAGTCGCGAAAATACGCCGAGGCGACCAGCAGGGCCGTCATCTCGCCGTGTGCCCCGGCCGCCGGTTGCAACGACACGGCCGGCAGGCCCGCTATCTCGGCCAGCATTTCTTGTGATTGATAGAGGATTTCCAATAGACCCTGGGCGCTCGATTCCGGCTGGTAGGGATGCAAATCCACCATCCCCGGCATCGAGGCCAGCCGCTCGTTCCGCTTGGGATTGTACTTCATCGTGCAGGATCCCAGCGGATAGAAGTGCGTATCGACCGACATGTTCAATGTCGAGAGGTTGACAAAGTGCCGCACCACGTCCGGCTCGGAGAGTTCCGGCAGCCCGGCCGGTTCTGATTGAATCGCCCCGGCCGGCAGCAGTTCCGTAAGCGGTCTTTCCGGCACGTCGCACTTCGGCAACTGTGCCGCCCGGCAACCGGGCCGGGAGAGTTCGAACAGCAGTTGAGTCGCTTTGGTGTTGCGCATGATTTATCAATCGTGGGTCATCCATCGTTGGATAGAACAATGTCCTCGTGCTTTTATGTAGCCCAGGCGTTTACGCCTGGGACGGAAAATAGCATTTATTTTTCCTTTTCCGTTCGGCCCCCTTAAGGGGGCCCGAAAAAAGAAAATTTTTTGCGATTCCTCCCACCCACAAAAAATCAGTCGTCCTAAGTTTCTGGAGTGGTTGTCGTCGTCGAAGTAAAATCTAATTGATCCACAAGAGATTGCTCAACAACGATTGCCCAATGTGACCCAGGGACCTTTTTTTGTAATTTTTCATACGCTTGATCGGCATCTTCTCTGGAAGAAAAACGCAATTCAGGCTGATTATTGCGTTCCCAAGCCCCCAACTCATGCATGGCATCTATACATTTTTTATATTTCTCTGTTTCTTCTGCCTTTATGAGACACTCAATTTTATAAGGAAGTATCCCAATCCCAACGGCTTCGGAAACCGTCAAACCCATGGCCAGGTAGATGTTCTGTCGATATTCATTTCCTAAAGCTTTAGAGTACGCTTCAAAAATAATTTTATTGCGAATCTCTTGTGGACAATTCGCCCATTGATCCCAAATCACATAGACTCTAAATTTTCCTGATCCCGGCGGATGTTCTTCAATAATCAGAGGTTGGCCCCAACCTCCTTCCTTCACTAATTCCGCAGTCAATTGTTGTTCGAGTTGATATTCGTCGATTCCTATCTCCTTAAGAGGGCGATGGATTCGCGGCATGATATTTTCTCCTTCATCGAGAACTATAATTGCGTCGAATTCGAGAGAAACCAATTTGCTGAGGAAGCAACGGCTTTCACCTCATAAGGGTAAGCCCGATTGGCTTTGTAACGTATCCACTCGCGCCAGAGGGAAAAAACTGTTTGACTATGTTGAATCAAACTCAGGCCAAAGGCGGGATCCGTGTAACCTCTTCCTGATGTCATTCTATCCTGTTTCAATAATTCTGCCCAGTTGACAATATTGTGTAGATCGCCTTTTCTCCAGGGAATGCCAAGATTTTGAGCAATGGTTTGGGCTTTGAGTAGATCGCTTCTTTGAATCGCTTGGTCGTTTTGGAATCCTTGATAAGAAAACCAACCTGCCTTGAGAATCATTTCTACGGAATATCCCCATAGATAGATTGCTGCCGACCTGTGTCCTGCGGTTGACAGATGCAATCCTTCCGCAAACCGGAATGAAGCCGCATTTCGGAATTCCTTGATGGAATCTTCTCGAAATCGGGCCACGAGAAATCTTGGCAATGCAATCTCCCAGGGACGAGGTCAAGTATTGAGGATAGAATCCAACCGGTCGATTTCCTCCTTCGTGCGCTTCTCCGTCACGGCAATCAGCAAACAATCGGCTAGTTGGGGATACCACCGTTTCAACGGCACGCCGGCCAGGAGGTATTCTTCTTGGGCCTTTGCCAGCAATGCATCCACTTGGCCGTCTTTCACGCGGACGACGAATTCCTTGAACGTCGGGCGGTCGAACACCTTCGACAATTTCGCCCCGGCGGTGAGTTGTTCCAGGGCGTAGCGGGATTTCTGGAGGCAAAGCTCCGCCACTTGACGCATGCCGGACGGTCCCATCAGCGAGAGGTACACGGCCGCGCGGAGTGCGAAGAGTCCTTGGTTGGTGCAGATGTTACTGGTGGCCCGGTCGCGGCGGATGTGCTGTTCGCGGGTCTGGAGCGTCAGGACCCAGCACCGCTTGCCGCGGCGGTCGAGCGTCTGGCCGACGATCCGCCCCGGCAGCCGGCGGAGGAATTTTTCGCGGCAAGTCAGGATCCCCAGGTACGGCCCGCCATAGGCCATCGGGTTGCCGAGGCACTGGCCCTCGGCCACGGCAATATCCGCCCCATAGTCGCCCGGCCGCTTGAGAAGTCCCAGGCTGATCGGATCGAAGACCACCATGAACATCGCCCCGGCCCGATGGGCAATCTCCGCCATCGCCTCGACCTCTTCCAGACAGCCGAAAAAGTTCGGATGTTGCACGACCACGCAGGCGGTCTGATCGTTGACGGCCCGTTCGACGTCCTCCGGCGCCGTGGCGCCGTCGTCGGCGGGAAGCTCGACGATTTCGGTGTTGAAATTGGCCAGATACGTCCTCAGCACTTGGCGGTACTCGGGATGGAGGCTCTCGGCCGTAACCACTCGGCCGCTGCGCTGCGTGAGGCTTAAGGCCATCAGCACGGCCTCGGCCGTGGCGCTGCCGCCGTCGTAGAGGCTGGAGTTCGAGACGTCCATGCCCGTCAGTTCGGCAATCAGCGTCTGATACTCGAACAGCGCCTGCAAGTTGCCCTGGGCGGCCTCGGCCTGGTAGGGCGTGTAGGAAGTGTAGAACTCGCTGCGGCCGGAAACGACGTCGACCACCGCGGGGATGAAGTGGTCGTAGCACCCGCCGCCGAGGAAACAGGGGACGCAGGCGGCCGAGAGATTCCTGCCGGCCAGTCCGGTTAGATGGGCGGTCAATTCCATTTCGCCCAGGGCCGGCGGCAGGCGGAGATCGCGGCCCAGCCGCAGTTCGGGTGGGACCATCGCAAACAGTTCGTCCAGCGACGCCGCCCCGATGGACTCCAGCATCGCCCGGCGGTCGGCGGGAGTGTTGGGAAAGTAGGGCATGGGGGAGGGGGGAGGGAGGAATGACGAATGTCGAAGGACGAATGACGAAAGAAATCCGAAAACCTAAGGACGAAAAACCCGGGGCATTCGTCATTCGGACTTCGTCATTCTTTCGTCATTCAGATTTCGTCATTCGTCATTTGCTTTAACTGTGTTCTTCCGCGCATTGCTTCTCGTAAGCGGCGGCGTCCATAAGGTTTTTCAAGCACGTCTCGTCGGTGATCTTGATTTTCATGAACCACCAGCGGCCGTAGGGGTCCTGAGAGAGTTTGTCCAGATTATTGGGGACCTCGGCGTTGACCTCGACCACTTCGCCGTCGACGGGACTGTTGAAATCGCTGACCGCCTTGACCGATTCGATCTCGCCGACGGGCGTCTCGGCCTGGGCGGTTCTGCCGACCTCGGGCAGGGCCACGAACACCAGATCGGTCAGCAGTTCGTAGGCGAAGGTGGTGATTCCCACCGTGGCGATTTTCTCGCCCGCGGAAGACGTCTCGACGCGGGCCCATTCATGGGTTTTCGTGTACAACAAATCCTGCGGGTTCACGGGCGGATCCTTTCTTCAATAAAAAAACGGTTGTTTGTCCACCGTATAGACCGGCCGCTTGCGGCCGGTGTAACTCGTCGGTTACCGCCGGGCACAAGTGCCCGGGCTAAACGACTTTATTTTTTTGTTTTCTTCCGGCTGTAAAAGGGCAGGGGGACAACCCGGGCAGGTTCGTGCGTGCCGCGGACGTCGATTTCCACTTTGGTCTCCGGAGCGGCCAGTTCCGGGGGGACGTAGCCCATGGCGATCGGTTTTTTTAAAGTCGGCGAGAACGAGCCGCTGGTCACTTCGCCCGCGGACCGGCCGTCCTTCAGTATGCCGCAACCTTGCCGGGGTACCCGGCGGCCGAGCATTTCCAGGCCCACGCGGACGAGTTGTTGCGGCTGTTTTTCCAGGGCCAGCAGGGCGTCGCGGCCGGGAAAATTGTAGCCGGTTAGGTAACACGCCGATCCCAGTCCCGCCCGGAACGGATCGATCTGCTCCGAAATCTCGTGCCCGTAGAGCGGCATCCCGGCTTCCAGGCGGAGGGTGTCGCGGGCGCCCAGACCGGTGGGGACGGCGCCGACCGATTTTCCCGCTTCCATCAGGGCCTCCCACACGCCGCAGGCGATGCCGGCGCCCAGCGACAGTTCAAATCCGTCTTCGCCGGTATAGCCGGTGCGGCTGATGATCCCGCCCTGACGCCGCGCCGCCGGATGGAAAATGTGCACCAACGCGCCGCGGTAGTATTTCATCGATTCGAGGTCTTCGTCGACAAACGGCTGCAAGAGGTCCTTGGCCCGGGGACCTTGGATGGCGAACATCGCCCAGAGGTCGCTGACGTCGGAGAAGACGATCTCCTCGCGGGGCCGGTTGGCCCGCTCGGGCGACAAGTGTTCGTGGATCCAACGGACGATCATCGCGCGGTTCGAGGCGTTGACCACCAGGACGTAAAACGGCTGGCCCATTTCGTTGTGATAGTAGCCGACCAACACGTCGTCGAGGATGCCGCCCTGGTCGTTGGTCACCAGCGAGTAGCGGATCTGTCCGAGGGCCATGTCGGCCACGCGGCGGGTCAGCAGTTCGGCCAGGAACACGGCGGCCCCCGGCCCCTCGAACCGCAGCCGGCCCATGTGCGAGATGTCGGTCATCCCCACGGCCGACCGGGTGGCGTTGTGCTCCTCGATGATCGAAGCATATTGCACGGGCATCGCCCACCCGGCGAAATCCACCATCCGCCCGCCGTGGGCCACGTGCCAGTCGTAGAGGGGAGTCTTCAGTAAATGACGGATGGGCGTAGTCATGGTCAAATCGTCAAATCAGGCTCAGAAAGCGGCTGAAGAAAGAGTTCAGCCGGCACGGAAAAAACGTCATTGTAGCGAAATAGTCGCTGCTGGACAGAGGGGGGAAGAAACCGTTTCAACGATCAGGCTTCAGCGTTTTTTCCGGCGTTTGATCCCTCTTTTCAATTTTGCCGAGGGATGTGCTTTTTTCTTTCCCGCCGGACGGAAGTCCAACTCGCGGCGCTCGAGATCGACCCGGGCGACGGCCACACGGAGCCGGTCGCCCAGGCGGTAGGCGTTGCCGGCGCGGCGGCCGGTCAGCGTGTGCGCAACCCGGTCGAAAGCATAAAAATCGTCGGCCAGGGCCTCGATGCGGATCAGCCCCTCGGCCGGCAGTTCCAGCCCCTCGACGAACAGGCCGAAGCTCTCCACGCCGGTGATCACCGCGTCCATCTCTTCGCCGACCCGGTCGACCAGGTACGCCAGCAGCTTCAGCTTGGTCAATTCCCGTTCGGCCGCCTCGGCCTGCTGCTCGCGGTCGGAGCAGTGCTGCCCGAGGTTGAAAAGCGCCGCGGAATCCGGACGTTCAGAAAGCCGCGACCGGCGGTCGCGCCGCGGAACGCGACCGCCGGTCGCGGTTTTATGGAGCAACGCCTCAACCAACCGATGGACCGTCAGATCCGGATAGCGGCGGATGGGCGAGGTGAAATGGCAATAGCACTCGCTGGCCAGGGCGAAGTGGCCTTCTTCACGGGGACTGTAGACTGCCCGCTGCAAGGAGCGGAGCGCCGCGTAGTGCAGGGCGTGCTGTTCCGGCCGGCCGACTGATTCCCGAAGCAGTTTTTGCAGGGCGAAGCGGTTTTGCAGACTTTCGGCCTGATATCCTAAATCCCGAGCGAACTCGGTCAGGTCCTGGAGCTTCTTGAGCGTCGGCGGCTGGTGCACCCGGCGGAGGAAGGGCCAATCCTTTTCATGCAGCGTCTCGGCTACCGCCTCGTTGGCCGAAAGCATGAACTCCTCGATCATCTGGTGGCTCTCGGTGTAAGGAACCACCCGGGCGCCGGAGACCCGGCCGCTCTTGTCCAGTTCGATCTTGACCTCCGGAAGGGTCAACTCCAACGCGCCCTTCTGCTCCCGGCGCCGCCGCAGAACCCGGGCCAGCCCGCGCATCCGGTCCAGCAACGCGGAGACCTTGGCTCCCAGTTTCTTCCGCCACGCCTCGGGGTTCTCCAGGAAACCGTCCACCTGCTCGTAGCTGAGCCGCTTAGCGCTGCGGATGGCCGCGTTGTGCAATTTCGTATCCACGCGGACGCCCTCCGGCGTGAATTCCAGGAAGGCGCTCTTTGTCAGCCGGACTTTTCCCGGCTGGAGGCTGGCCAAGCCGTTCGAGATCAGCTCGGGCAGCATGGGAATCACGCGGTCGGGCAGGTAGACGCTGGTGGCGCGATTCCGGGCCTCGCGGTCCAACGCCGTCTTCGGGCGGACGAAGTGCGACACGTCGGCAATGTGGACGCCCAGTCGCCAATGGCCGTTGTCCCCCTGGGTTAGCGAAATCGCGTCGTCGAAATCCCGAGCGTCCGCGGGATCGATCGTGATGATCGTCTCTTGGGTCAGATCCAGGCGGCCCTCCGGCACGCCCTCGTCGAATTGCTCGGCCTGCCGCCGGGCCTCTTCCAACACGTCCCCGGGAAACGTCTCGGGCAGATCGAATTCGCGGAGGATGGAGAGGGTATCGACGCCCGGTTTGCCCCGCGGGCCGAGCACCTCGGTGATCACCCCTTCGCCGCCGCGGTAGGGCGAGGGAAAGCGGACCATCTCGAAGACTACCTTGTCGTCCGTCCGGACGTTCTTCGCCCCGGGATCGCCGACGCGGATCGGCTGGGCGAACAGCGTCCCGTCGACCTGCACGTAGGCCGACCCGGCCTGCTCGAAATAGGTGCCCACGAACTGGTGCGTCTGCCGCTGGAGAATCTCGACAATCTCGCCCCGCGGCCCCGGCGCCCCGCCGCGGCGCTTGGCAAGCTGCACCACGACCGTATCGCCGCTTGCCGCGTCGCCGGCGCGCTCGGCGGGAATGTAGATGTCCTCGGTTTTTTTCTCCGTCACGCTGTCCGCCGACGTCGGCCTTACAAAACCAAACCCCTTCGCCGTTCGACGGAACACGCCCGTCACGCGCCCGGATCTCGACGGCTTGTTTTCGACGGGCCGCACCAGGTGGTTGGAGCCGTATTCCAGCTTTCCCCGGCGGACCAGCCGCTTGACCGCCCGTTTCAACTCGGCGGCGTCGGTCTTCGACAGTCCCAACTGCTTGGCGATCACTTTTGGCTTGACCGGCCGGTAATTGCGGCGCAGCACGTGTTGGAGGAGGGCGAGTTCGAGTGCGGAGGAATCCATCATTTATTTTGTACTCTGAAATTGTTTATGAAGCGCCAATAGTTTTTTATACTCTCCCTCGTCAGCTTCCTGGAGGGCTTTGATGTATTCATTACGGATGGGGCTCGACTGCCCAATATTCTCATCGGGCCAAAAGACCAAAGGCGTCTTGTGAATTCCCAACCAAATATTTGCCAACAATCGTGCCCATCGGCCGTTTCCATTCATGAAGGGATGAATCCACACCGCGCGATAATGAAGCCGAGCGGCTTGTTCGAGGAAAGACATGTCCGATTTTGCCCAGCAAGAAAGGTCCTGCGTTAAAGCGAGAACCTGCTCGGAAATGAGATGCCAAGCGACGCCCAGGTTCAAATCCGCTTGACGTAATTGGCCCGCCCATAACCAGACCTCCCCGAACATTTCTTGATGAAGCCGAAGGAGCCAGGCGTAATCGAAGGGTGCCAGTCGTTTCGTCGGCGGAGCGGCCAAATACTTGACGTAGGCCTTCCTGATATTCAGCGCCTCGGCTCGACACAAATCTCGCCGCGTGGTAATGCTCTGATCCTTGAGGTAGGAGGGATCGATCGGGGTTTCTCCCGGAATCGCCGGCCACACGCCGCCATTTAGCTCCATAGTTTTCGCCTCGATCCCGCCATCAACTCATGGACGGTCTGGTGGATGATTTCCTCGTACGTCTCGGAGTCCACCGCCTGGGATTCCAGTGCCGAGGTTCCTTGGACCATGCGCGCAATGGCTTCGGCCTTGTTTTTCGCTTGCTCCTCGGCAAAGTCTTTTTCGCTGCTGAGGTTGGATATCGAAACAGCCATTCCCAGCGCCTGTGCAAGGGCTATCAGATTGGAAAGAATCGCACTGTCTTCATCACCGCCGAGTATTCGGTTTACGGTGGCCAAGGAAACGCCGCTGCGTTTGGCGAGGATTGGACGGCTCATTCCAAGGGCCTTCCGCCTCCGCTCCAGGCGGGCAGCTATTTCAGAAGGGTGTTTTGCAGAAATCATGGTTTAATGTGTATTTCAAGACGATGTATTGGCTTATGTGGTACTAAATATATGTATAAATATATCATATATTAATATACAATCAAGCATAAATATATCAATAACGATATATAAATGACGCAACTACTTATATAATATGTACATATGACGCCTGATAATACGTTTTCAAAATGTATGAAAATGAGAGTCCAAAGAAGAGAATCAAGACCTTGGAGTACTCCGCACTACATACTCCCTGTTTGTCCCGCCCGCCAGTCGACCATGTGGAGTTCGACGCTCTGGCGGCCGCGGAAGGTGTTGATCACGGGGCGGAAGGCGACGTCGATCGGGCCGGACACCGAAAGGAGGTCGTCGAGCCACTCGCCGCCGCCGAAGGCGACCGCGCGGAGGGTCACTCCGTATTGCGAGAGTTTCATGGCGAGGTGGTTGCCGCCGCTGCCGATCACTTTAGGCGGCTCGGCCAGGCGAACCTCGCTGGTACAGAGCAGCGGCCGGGTGTTGGCATGACCGAAGGGGGCCAGACGCTCCATCTGTTGTACGGCGCGCAGCGTAAAGGCGCTTAACGGGGCCTCGGCGTCGATCAGCAGTTCGCCGTCGCGGGGCTTCTCGCCCGATTCGGCGGCCACGGCCTCGCTGAAGGCGGCGCGAAAGCCGTCAAGTTGTTTCGCCTCGATCTTCAAACCCGCCGCCAAGGCGTGGCCGCCGTAGGAAATCAGGAATTCCCGGCAGGCGCCGAGCGCCGCGTACAGGTTGCAGCCGGGCACGCTCCGGGCGGATCCTACCCCCGGCTTGATCCCCAGGTTGTCCCAGCCAATCAGCACGGTGGGCCGGTGGAATTTTTCGGCGAGTTTCCCCGCGACGATGCCGATCACGCCGGGATGCCACCCCCGCTCGGCCAGGACCAGGGCCGGGTCGGATTGGACGTCGTAAAGCTCCTTGACCTGTTTCGAGGCGGCCAGATGGATGCTCCGTTCGAGGGTCTGCCGCGTGGCGTTGAGTTGGTCGATGTACTGGGCCAGTTCCTGGGCACGTTCGGGCCGATCGGTGACCAACAGTTCAAGGGCCAACTGCGGCTGGCCGAGCCGGCCGGCGGCGTTGATCCGCGGGCCGAGCGTGAAGCCGACGTCTTCGCTGGAGAGCGTTGGCTTCCCTTCCAGCCCGGTCAGCCGCAGCAGGGCGGCCAGGCCGAGGGTCGGTTTCTGGGCGAGGCTCAAGAGGCCGTGGCGGACCAGCACGCGGTTCTCGTCGACCAGCGGGACGACGTCGGCCACGGTGCCCAGGGCGGCCAGACCCACCGCCTGGAGCAGAAAATCCTTCATCCGCGGGCCGACCTTTTTCGCCCCGCTGGCCTTCTGGCAGAGCATCCACGCCAATTTGAAGGCCACGCCAGAGCCGCTCAGGCCGTCGAACGGGTAATCTCCGCCGGGCAGGCGGGGATGGACCACCGCCGCGGCGTCGGGCAGCGCGGGGCCGAACTCGTGGTGATCGGTAATCAGCAGTTCGACGCCCAACTCCCGCGCCAGGGCCGCCTCCTCCACGCTGCCGATGCCGCAATCGACCGTCACGATCAGCCCCGTCCCCTCGGCGGCCTTGGTCCGTAACGCCTCGGCGTGCAATCCGTAGCCTTCCTCGACCCGATGGGGAATGTAGTAAGTCACTTCGGCGCCGAGAAGTTTTAAACCCAGGTAGAGTAAAGCGGCGCCGGTGATCCCGTCGACGTCGTAATCGCCGTAGACGCAGATCCGCGTGCCGGCGCGAAGGGCGCGGTGCAGGCGGTCGGCGGCCTCGGCGCAGCCGGGCAAAAGTTCCGGATCGCGGAGGTCGGTCAGCTTCGATTCCAGAAAGACGCGGGCCGAGGAGGAATCTTCCATGCCGCGGCAGATCAGCAACTGGGCCACCACGGCGGGCACGCCCGCCGACCGCGTCAGCGTCGCAATCCGCTGTGGGTCGTGCGCGTGGATCCGCCAACGCTTGGGCATGACGCTCCTCCGTGAAACAGAATCATAAAGCCGCAACCGGTGGTCGCGGCTTTATAGACACGTTATTTCTTCTTCTCGGAATGCTCGGTGTGTTTCCGCAGCCGAGGGCAGTATTTCTTCCGCGATAATTTCTCACTCCCGGGTTTTCGCCGCAGGGTGTAGTTATAATCGCCGGATTCCTTGCAGACGAGGAAGACCACCTCGGCCTTTTTTTTACTCTTTGCCATGAATCTCTCCCGGGGGGTAAAGCAGACGCCCGGCCTGCTCGTCAAACCATGAAAACCTGATTATAAACGCGGAATTCCTCCCTGAGAATCGGGCCGTCCGAAACGAACCGGGGGATTGCGTGTTTTCGGGCGATTTCCGCCTGATTTTGTCGCTTCCCTGCCCCCCTGCCGCAGGATTGGTCGGGGATGTAAATTCTGGATATAGTAAAGGGAGAAAAGCGGGATTAGCGGTTATTGATATAAGAAGTTGTCCACCAAACGGTTATCGATCATGGCCGACCGGGCGGTAACGAAAAAAAAGTCCGTGAGATCCGGCAGGGCCGACGCGGCCCGAGACGCCAATTCCGCCGCGTCTGACGCGAGGAAGGAAACGGACGCCGACAACGCCAAAACCGCCGCAACCCAGAGTGCCCAGGAAACCGAGGGAAAACGCCAAGGCCCGAGCCGTTGGGTCCGCTGGATGCGGTCCGCTTTACAGGAAAGTCCCAGTTGGCTGGTGAGCATGGTGTTCCACATGCTCCTGATTATCTGCCTGGCCCTCTGGACCTTCTCCGTCGAACAGCCCGCCGCGGCGACGAAATTCGTCATCACCCGGGACGTGGCTGAGAACCTCGAAGAGGTCGCGCCCGACCTGGAGAAACCTCCTCCGGAGTTGAATCTCGACCTCGCGACCGACGTCGTCAAGGCCGACGTGAGCGTGGCGGCCGACCAGGTGACGCTGGACAGCGTCAAGGATCTGGACGCCGCTGCGGTTTCGGTGGAGCTGAGCGATTTCGGTCTGGCCCATGCCCCGAAGTCGGAATTGCTCAATAAGATCGGCACGCTGAGCGGGAAGGGATTTTCCGGCCGGAGGTCGGGTGCCCGCGGCACCCTCGTCCGTCAAGGGGGCGGGACGCCCGGCAGCGAACGGGCCGTCGCCCTGGCCCTCCAATGGTTTGCGCGGCACCAGATGCCCGACGGCGGCTGGTGCTTCAACCACGATGCCGCACCGCAGTGCCAGGGTCAGTGCCGCAATCCGGGTTCGCTGGCCAAGGCGCGGATTGCCGCCACCAGCCTGGCGCTCCTGCCGTTCCTGGGCGCCGGACAGACGCACAAGGAGGGGAAATACAAGCCGCTGGTTAAAAACGGCCTGTATTTCCTGATTAATCAGATCCGCATCGGGCCAGAGGGCGCGCGATTGGATGAGCCGGAGACCGGCTTCATGTATTCGCACGGCTTGGCTTCGATCGTCCTCTGCGAGGCCTATGCCTTGACCCACGACAAGGGCCTGCAAACGCCCGCTCAAGGTGCGATCAACTTTATCTGCTACGCCCAGGATCCCGTCGGCGGCGGCTGGCGGTACATGCCGCGGCAGAAGGGCGACACTTCCGTGGTCGGCTGGCAGATCATGGCCCTGAAGAGCGCCCACATGGCGTACCTCAACGTGCCGCCCGAGACCGTGAAAAAGGCCTACGAGTTCCTCGACTCCGTGCAGACCGACAGCGGCGCGAACTACGGCTACACCGATCCCGGCAAAGGTCCCGGAACCACCGCCATCGGCCTGCTGTGCCGCATGTACCTGGGCTGGAAAAAGGACAATCCCGCCCTGCAGCGCGGCGTCGAGTGGCTCTGCCGCCTCGGACCGTCCGAGGGAAATATGTACTATAACTACTACGCCACGCAGGTCCTGCACCATTGGGAAGGCCCGGAGTGGAAAAAATGGAACGAAGAAATGCGCGAGTTCCTGATCCTCAATCAGGCCAAGCTGGGCCATGAAGAAGGGAGTTGGTTCTTCAGCGGCAGCGACGCCGGGGCCTCCAAGGGCGGGCGGTTGTACTTCACCGCCCTGGCCGCCATGACCCTGGAGGTCTATTATCGGTACCTGCCGCTCTATCGCTCGAAGAGCACCGAGGATGAATTCCCGATGTAAACTAAGACAATCTTCTCCTAAAAAACGCCCCGGGATGGCAATCCCGGGGGTGAAAAAGGTTGCACGTCGCCCCCCGGGAGTGCCATCCCGGGGCGTTTATGGAAAACACCGTGCTGCTCAACGAAATTCAACGCGCGGTGTAGCAAAATTGCACCACGATTCAAACGGGGATGTAGTAAAAAACCAACGGGGGGATGGGAATAGCGGGTCCCAATCAGTCAAATATCAGCGCAACCTGTTGTTTGGCAAGGATTTGTTGTCAAGGCACCGTCCCCTCGGCGGCATTGGCACTCAAAGTGCGGATTCAGCTTCCGGTGGCCTTTCAATCCGAACACAACGGGGGAGGATTTTCCCGTATCAGGGGGTGTTTCGGCATGATTCTCAACCGTATCTCTGCATCCAACGATCGGAACTTCCATGAGTAAGACCGCCCGGCGCAGCCTGTCCGACAGAAAAACATCCGCATCTCGAACGTCCGGCGCGGCAACCCGGCCCGCCAAACCGCCGCGCCGCGGTTCCTCTGCTCCGCAGCAGCCGGCGGATGAATTCGAGCGGAACGAACGGTTGGATGAAGACGAGTCGGACCTCGATTCGCCGGAACGCGACGAACTGTTTTCGGAAGAAGAAGAGTACGACGTGGAACACACCGGCGGGGACGACCAGATCGACGATCCGGTGCGGATCTACCTGATGCAAATGGGCGAGATTCCGATGCTCAGCCCGGCGGAAGAGACCGCCGCCGCCCGGCGGATCCAGGTCGGCCGTCGCCGCTTCCGCTACTGTCTGTTGGCCAACGATTTCGTGCTCAATGCGGCGATCACCCTGTTGGAGAACATCGCCAACAACCGGGTGCGGCTGGACCGGACGATCGAGGTCTCGGTGATCAACATCGTCGAAAAACGCCGCCTGGTCAAGATTCTGGAGCCGAACCTCCGCACGCTCTACCATCTTCGCGGGAAAAACCGCCGCGATTTTACCGTCGCGCTGCATCGCCGCAAGCCGCTTTCCCAGCGGCGCGCAGCCTGGCGCCGCCTGCTCCGCCGGCGGGCAAAAATGGTCCGGCTGGTCGAGGAATTGGGACTCCGCACGCAGCGACTCGTGCCGATGCTTAACCGGCTCCAACAGATCTACCGGCGGATGGAGGAATTGCAGCGGCAACTCGCCGCCCCGGATCTTGAAGCCCAAGACGCCGCGCCGCTCCGCCGGGAATTGTGCTACCTGATGCGCTCGGCGATGGAAAGTCCCGCCACGCTTCGCCGCCGCTTGGACCGGATCGCCGACCGGCACAATCGTTACGAGGCCGCCAAACGGCATCTCTCCGCGGGCAACCTCCGCCTGGTTGTCTCCATCGCCAAGCGCTATCGCAACCGGGGTCTGAGCTTCCTGGATCTGATCCAGGAGGGGAACACCGGCCTGATGCGCGCCGTGGACAAGTTCGAACACGCCCGGGGCTACAAGTTCTCGACCTACGCCACCTGGTGGATCCGCCAGGCGATTACCCGCTCCATCGCCGACCAGAGCCGGACGATCCGCATGCCGGTGCACATGATCGAGACCATGAGCCGCGTCCGCCAGGTCACCCGCCGCCTGCTGCAACAGGACGGCGTCGAGCCGTCGGTGGAAACCGCCGCCGAGGCGGCCGGGCTGTCGCGCGAGGAGGTCGCCAACGTGATGCGGATGTCCCACCAGCCCCTCTCGCTGGACCAGCCCGTCGGCGATCACGACGACAGCTTCTTCGGCGAATTTCTCGAAGACTACCGCGAAGAGGACCCGTTGCACGAGATCCATCAGGAATCGTTGCGGGCCCGCATCGCCGAGGTCCTCAGCGTGCTGGACTACCGCGAGCGCGAAATCATCCGCCTCCGCTTCGGCCTGGCCGACGGCTACGCCTACACGCTCGAAGAGGTGGGCAAGATCTTTTCCGTCACACGCGAACGCGTCCGCCAAATCGAAACCAAGGCCGTCCGCTCCCTGCAGCACCCCATCCGCGCGAAAAAGCTCCTCAGCTTCGTCGAGGGCCTGCCCGCCGCCCTGGGAGTAGACCCTCTGACCACCGCCAACCACCTTACGACCCTGGAAAACGTATAATATCCTCCCTCCTCTTGCTACCGGGGAGCTTCGGCTCCCCGGTTTTTTGCGCGATATCCCCCCAGGCATCGGTAACTCCTTGTCGGGCATCAGGTTTTCCCCCATCCGGAATCGTGCAAACCCTGATGGTTTTCCTGCGTAGAATAAGGGAGAAAAGAGAGCAAACCGCAGAGTACGGAAAAAGTCATTTCCGCAAAGGAGTGTCCGTGATGAATCGACAAACACCCACAAGAGGATCTTTCCAATGGTCGGCGGTCCGGGACCGGTTTACGGCCATGACGCCGCAGATCCGCCAGGCGGCCCAAGCGGCCTTTGCCTCCGCGGCTCCCAAAAAACAGGGCGAACTGGTGATGCGGACGATCTGCCACGCCCAAAAAGTCTACCTGCAACTGGCCCTGCACGGATTTTCCGACATCGCCTACCCCCAGCCGCTGGCCGCCGTCGCCTTGGCCCAGGTCCGCGCCGAACTCCGGCGCCCCCCGTCACGTTTACGGTTAGAAACCCTGATAAAATAAAGTGCGTCGCCGGGGAGTTGATCGCGAATCAACCTCCGGCAAGTCGTTGAGAGCTAAAAAAACGTGTTTTTTGCGGCGCAAGCAGCGGAGAGGCGGTTTCACCGCTTTGATCGCCTGGGGGCCGGGAATGCCTTTTCTAGTGGGGGCAATCCAGTCTCTTCACAAATCCGCGAGGAATTTGTAGAATTGCGCATGGGCGCTGTTTTCCCTGTTCGGGAAGCAATTCCTCCTGCATGAGGCACGACCTCCGGATTCATCGCGCAATCATGGCGCAGCCTTATCGAATTGTCTTATTGCTTTTTACTTATGCAAAGTATGACCGGGCGTTGTTGCGCGGGGTAGCGCGTTACGCCCGGTTGCACGGACCGTGGGCGTTTTATCTTTCCGGCGAGGACCCGTTGGTTCCCCTGCCGCAAGTGGAAGCGTTCAGCGTCGTCACGCTTCCCCCGGAACATTTGATGGGCAGACGCCGGAAACTCCTGCTGCCGAACCTTTCGCGGTGGCGGGCCACGGGAATCATCGGCCGTATTCAAACTGCCGAGATCACCTCCGAGGTACTCCGTTCCGAACTGCCGTTGATCACCATGGATTTATCGGCGGAGCAGCTTCAGCCGGAGAATCCGTTGTCGAAGACTTCGGAGATCCGTCCGGATTCGCCGGCGGCGGGCCGGTTGGCCGCCGAACATTTTTTAGAACGCGGCTTTCAGCGTTTTGCCTACTGCGGGTATGCAGGGCGTTTATGGTCGGAGCGACGGCAAGAGGGATTTTCGCAGCGATTGGAGGAGGCCTGTTTCTCCTGCGAGGTTTATGATCCTCCCCGGACGGCTTCCCGGCAGATCTGGAGCCGGGAATGGCCCTTGCTGCGGGATTGGCTGCTGTCGCTTCAAAAACCGGTGGGGATCATGGCCTGCAATGACATCCGCGGACGGCAGATTCTCGATGCCTGCATCCTCAGCGGTTTGAAGGTGCCTGAGGAGGTCGCGGTCATCGGGGTTGACGACGACGACTTGTTGTGCGATCTGGCCGGTCCGCCTCTTTCCAGCGTAACGTTCAACGCCGAACAAGGCGGATATCTCGCGGCGGAACACCTGGCGAAACTCATGGCCGGCAACTCCCGGCAGCCGGAGTTAATCATCGTGGAGCCGTTGCGCGTCAACGCACGGCGTTCCACCGACGTGGTTGCCGTGGAGGATGCGTCTTTGGCGGCCGCCCTGAAGTTCATCCGCGAGAACTATCGGCGTTCGATCGGCGTCGAAGACGTCGTCGAGCAAAGCCCTCTTTCTCGCCGCACCTTGGAGATTCGTTTTCAACGTTGCCTCGGCCGCGGCATCCGCGAAGAGATCCAACGGGCACGATTGAATCTGGTGCAACAGTTCTTGGTGGAAACCAACCTTCCGCTCTGGAAAATCGCCGAGATTGCCGGCTTCAATCAGTTGGCATATCTCAGCCGGGTGTTTGGCCGTGAAGTCGGCATGACGTTGCTCCAATACCGACGGAAACATCGGAAGGCCTGACGAGGTTGAATCTTGAAGAGGGCCAAGTCGCTCTTCTTCTCGTCAGGGCGGGAGTTCGACGCCCCGCTCACGACCCGCCCGAGTGCTCAGCGCGCGATAGAGGGTAAAATCGATGTCGTTGGTGATGAAGGAAACCCGGGCGTCGCCCCAGGCAAAATTCGCTCCGTCGGGATGCTTGCTGTGAAAACCGAAGTGGTCGGCGCATCCCCAGGTGCCCACATTCATCTTATCGATGTAATTCAGGGGAATGGCGCTGGTGGCATAGCAGGCGTTGGCGAGCGCCCAGACGTTCCACATGTTGATTTCGTCCAGGACTTCGCCGACGATGTAGGTGTTGCTGGCGCCGTCGATAAAGCTTTTCGTAGTCACCGGCTCCATATAACTGTGCCTCCAGAAACAACCGGAGCACGATTCGTGCTTGAACGAGCACCAATTATTGCAGTATTCCAGGCCGCCAAACGAGGACGGGTAAGAAGTAACGATTTGATGGTTTCCGATCGTGCCCGCATAACTCATCGTGCCGAAGGGGATGCCCAGAGCCGCACCGTTGTAGGACCAGCAGTCCTCTCGTGGCTTCCCTTGGGTAGGATCGTCCGGGCAGAGATATACGGAAATCCGCGTGGCGATGGCTGTGCGCATGGCAGGGGTGTTTTGGAGGATGCTTCCCGCGGAGGTCCAGGCGCCGCATTTCTCCAAACCCGAAGAAAGTGCCTTGTTTTCGATAAAGGGGAGCAAGCGCACCCAGGGGCTCATTGCCGTAGGTACCACTCTAGTCCCGCACGCATCGTCCGGCGTGCCGTAGGGATAACACCGAAATTGATTTTCGTACTGGAGGATCCCCAGAGCGATCTGTTTCAGATTATTGCTGCATTGGGCCCGCCGGGCCGATTCCCGCGCCGCCTGGACCGCCGGCAGCAACAAGGCGACGAGAATGCCGATGATCGCGATGACGACCAGCAATTCCACGAGGGTAAAACCCCGTGCTTGGTGCGAAGGAGCGCCGCGGAGAGAATTGCTTGGAAAATGGAACACGGCTGCTTCCTCTCAATCCAAGGAAATAGGGTATTGATTCACGCCGGGTTTGACCTCGAATTCGAACGGAGAACTATCGTTGGAGAACTTTTCGGGAATCAACGATTTCAGAAGGATCATTTGCTTATTCGCCGAGGGAGCAGGGATCTCGCGGCACTGAATCATCACTTTGTATTTCCCTTCTGCCGCTCCTTCTTGTTCATTCGTTTGCATCCGGAATGAACCATCGGCTTGGATCTCTCCAAGGGCGGGAGGTCCCGAAGTGCCTCGCACCGGCACAAAAACCACTCGGCCGTGATCCAAGGATTTCCCTCGATATTGGACGCTTCCTTGGACTTTCTGCAAATCGACCGTTTTCCGTGAACGACAGCCCGCGGTGTTTGCCAGGATCCCTACAGCCGTCACGGCAAAGACGATTTTTATCGGAGCTGCTGTCGAACAGATCATGTTCTGCAGGATCCTTTGGCGTCCTGAATTTTATTAAGTAGCTCTTTCGGTTAGAGACCGAACTTCGCTGGAAGCCACAGATATTGGCAACGCTTTCCACACCGAGAACTCAGTATATACCAATGGAAAAGTCAGGAAATCACGAATGCGCAGTGAAATTGCACGATTGCGCAGTATGATTGAAAGCCGCTTGACGAAACAGCGATCGCACTTCGCATACTGGAATGAAAAGCGGCGTTTGTAGAGAAACCGAATGGAAAGTCGCATCGTTTAGCGGACGCCTGAACGGCGGCCGCTAAACAGAACACGATTTTCCTTTCTTTCCCGTTTTCCTCTTTCGAATCTGTCGGATGCTTGCGAACGCGGCATCGGCAATCACCAGCAAAGCCAGCCCGCCGAAGACGGGCACGCCCAGCCGGATCAGCGTCAAGCTGAGATCAAACCTGGCAAAAAAACGATTCCCTTCATCCTGCGGATCCGTGACTGGGAGAAAGGCCTTGGCGATCTCTATCCCCTGGCGATTCAAGGTCGGGATACGGTTACTGTAGTCCACGGTGAGTGCCAGAAGGACCATGCCGACGGCGGCAGCCGTCAAGCGAGTCCAACTCAATTGCCTCCGATGGGAACACCAGGCATAGAAGGTGATCGGACCGGCAAGGCACACGAAACCGACAACTGCAACACTCCAGGCCGGGCCGCACATCCCGATGCCGAACAATAGCAAGACGGCGGTGATCGTACCCAGCAAGCCCCGCAAGGAGTAGCGGAACCCCCGGGAATGCCCCGCCCACAGGGGCGGGAGAGAATGCGCTAAATACAGCGAAAGCCGATCGGGCGCACCATAAAAAAGCGTCTTTCGCAACCAACGCGGAAGATGATGCGTTACGTACAGCGAAAACAAATAACCGGCCGTCACCGCCGTAACGAGATCGCCGAAGGCGCCCAGCCAATACCAAGCATACCCGCCGCCAGCCGAAAAGCCACCGCCGCCTTCAAAGATGACGAAAGGGAAGCCGATCTTTTCATTGGCATCGGCTACCGTTCTTATTTCCCACGCAGCCACATGAAGTGGGTGACTTAGCACAAAATACGAAATGCAATTGGCCGCGACAAAAAATGTCAAGCCCAGCAGGAATGCATCAGCACGTTTCATGGAAAAATGAGAAAAGGGGGCCAGGCGCGCTTTGGTTAAGGACCTTATCCAATCAGCGCGCCTGTCCCCCTTTCTTATTACTGCAATTTGACCGTCAATTCTTCGTTTTCTTTCAGCGTCACCGGCTGCATGAAGGCGAGGTTGACGCGGCGGCCGTCTTGGTTGACGGTGACGGCGAGGGACTGGCCCGCGGCGGAAACCGTCGCCTGGTGAAGGATTTGGCCCTCGGGCAGTTCGAAGCTGAGGCTTTTCAGCGGCAGCTTGCCCCAGCGGACGAGGATCTTTTCGGTCTGCACGCCGTTGACGATTTTTTGGGCGAAGGTGCCCCAACTCTCGGCGGTTGTGAAAGCCGATTTAAAATTCTCGGGCGTAATCCGCGGGGCGAAACCCAGGTGCTGCTGCGGGCCGTTGTACTCGTAGCCGCACAGGGCGAGGAAGACGCCGTAGCTGGCCATCGCCCGGGAGTAGTGGTCGCCGCACTCGATCTCGTTCCAGGGATTGTGTTTCGCGGGGTGGTACCGCTCGTGGACGGCGCGGCAGAGGGCCAGTCCTTCCTCGAGCATTCCCTCCCAGATCATGTTGCCGGCCACCTGGTACTCGATGCCGGTCCAGACCTCGTCGCGATAGAGGACGCTCTCGGGGCCGAGGTGCTTGCCCTTGGGCCAGGTGCAGGTAAAGAGGCCGGCCTCGCCGGGATTGGCGAACCAGCGTTGCGGCGGATGGGCCGTGTTTTGCGCCCCGACGTCGGGCGTCCAGTTGTATTTCCAGATCGACTTTAGTGTGGAGAGGACCGTTTCTTTGGGATAGAGACGTCCCAGGCCGACTTGGGCGGCCCAGCCTTCGCCGAAGATCTGGTCGGCCAGGCAGCCGTTGGCGTACTGGAACCGCGGATGCTCTTTCAGGTCCACTTTTTGGATGAAATACTCGCCGTTAAAGAGTTCCTTAACGGTCTTTTCCCGGCCGGTCTCGTAGATCTTGCGGCATTTTTCGGCGAAGGGGACGTCGCCGACCGCCCGGGCCATTTCCTCCGCCGCCCGCAGGGCCGCGTGATAGAGCGAGGCGACCATCGGGTTCGGGCCGAAGAAGTCGATGTCGTAGGTGTTATGTTGCCGGCCTTCCAGCAGCCCGTCGTCGTCGGCGTCCTCGCGGATCAGGAACTCCATCGCCTTGCGGATCCGGGGCCAAAGCTGTTTGAGGAATTGATTGTCCGGCGACATCAGGTGTTCGCGGTAGGCCTTCAGCACGTAGCCGGGCTGCGAGTCGCCGGCCCACAGCGTCCAGCCCTCGCCGCGGAAGCCGATGCTCCCGGTCTGCTCGTTGAATCCGATGCCGGGGGCGAAGTCCTGCATCTCGCGGACCGAGCGTTCCAGTTCGGGGAACAGCCGGGCCATCGCGTGCTCGTAGTTCCAGACGTGCCCGCAGGTCCCGGCGCAGCAGGCCACGCCCTCCCAGGCCCAGAACCGCCCGTTGGCCCACCACTGGCACGTGCCGGTGGCCAGGTACGAGACGGGCATGAACAGCCGGTCCAGCACCCAGTAGGGCAGGGTCGAGTCGTACCAGGTCTTGTGCCACAATTCGGTTTGACCTTGAAGCCGTGGGAAATTCTCGGCCACGTACTCGACCACGGCCCCGGCGTCTTGGAACCGGTTCGTATAGAAATTGCCGTGCTCCGGCCGGTTGGGAAAATGCCAGGCCACCACGAAAGTGAACTTCGCTTCCTTGCCCGGGGCGATGGTGACGCTCTTTCCCGCGGCGCCCAGCAGCGGTTGTTCGAACAGTCTTTCGGCAACCTCCGGGGCGTTTTCGAAGAGTCCCGCCAACGGTTTCTCGGCGTCGGGCAGCGCCGTCGAGGAGAATGCGGTCTTTTCGCCGTCGAGCAGTCCGAGGGCCATGCTGCCGAAGTCGGGCTGCTTGTGAAGCGGGCCGGTCACTCCGATCCGGGACGTGTCGGCCATTTCGATCTGGTCGATATTGATGTGCCCCCACCCGCCCGACTGCCGGTCGACGATCTCGATCTGGGCCTCACGGCCTTCAAACTTTCGGACGTTCCAGGAGGCCCATTGCATCTTCTCGTCGTTGCCGCCGGTGGCGGTGCGGACGACCTTTCCGCCGACCAGGAGGTTGATGCAGGTCCGCCGCGGATTGTGTCCCCCGCCGATCAGAAAGTTGATGAACTTCCGCTGGATTTTGAACTTCGGCGAGGTCAGCTTGCCATGCGGATCGTCGCCGCCGAGGAACGTGTTGACCAGCCCTTGGCCCTGGAAGCCGCTGACGGGACTCTGGTTGGGCAGGGTTCCGCGGGCGGGGCCTTTGCCGAAGGCCTCGCCTTCGGCCTTCCAGTCGCCGTAGTTCTTCCCCTCGAAATCGGCCAGCACGATCGGCTCCCGGGGCTTCGACGTTTCCTTCACGGCCTCGGCCGTCTCCAGGACCATGGTCAGCCCGTCATGCTTCACGGAGCGGTTGATCCGCTTGCCGTCGAAGATCTCGCCGCTCTTGATGCCCACGGCGTTCTCCAGCCACCCGGCCATCGACACGTCAACCGGCGCGGACGACGTGTTCTTGACGGTATATTCCATCACGGTGACCGGTAGGGCCGAGTCGGCGGCGTTCAGGGGAATGAACGGCGAAAAGGCCGTCAGCGCGATCGACACCGGCAGCGAAGCGTCGGGATATTCGACGCAGCCGATCGGATACTCGCCGCAGAACCGGACCTTGGAAAAACCCTTAACGTCCAACGTCCGCTCTTCTACGACTTGCCCGCTGCTTCGCATTTGGATGGCGAATCCCTGCTTGATCGGGAAATCCGGGTGCCGGCCCAACTCGTAGGCCTGGGGCGCCATCGTGGTCATGTTGAAGATGTCCCAATGCGCCAGCCGGCCGTCGCCCGTCAGGTAAATCTGGCTGGTGGTGATCCCTCCGATCGGCATCCCGATGGTCTTCAGGTCCTGGCCGGCGTACCATTCCCGTTTCCCCTTGGCATACAGAGATTCGACCCACTGCGGCTTGAGTTTCTTATCGGTGGGGACGTAATGATCGGCCATGTCTTGAGGCGTAAAGGGTCCGGCGATCGCCGGCAGGCCGCCCGTCGCCAGCAGCGCCGTCGCCGTGCTGGAAAACTGGATGAATTCACGTCGATTGGGGGTGCACGCCATGACCAAAATTCCTTAAAAAAACGAGGGAAGAAACGCGGGCCAGAGACACGGAAAACTCTTCGGCTATGAGGGATAGAAATCTCCCAAACGCCCCGCGATGGCAATCGCGGAGGTGCTCGCGCGGGTGACCCTGAGACGGTCATCTCGGGGTGCTAGAGCAGCAGTTTCCAAGCCACGATCAAAGTTAGGCAGTGATATTACCCATTCTATATGTTGCCGCAATGGTTAGCCAGTTGGCACAAATCCCGGCAGTTTCTTTATATAAAGGACCCGAATAATCGACATATATTGCATATATTCGCCATTTTATCTTGAATTAAGCCTTTCCTCACGTTAAATTCTCCCGCTCTGTTCTCCAGGATTCCATTGCCCTTAATCCGCGACAAGGAGGTCGCCGGTGCTCTCGAAGTGGCCGATCCGCGTCAAGTTGCTGGTGGGCCTGGGCCTGCTCATCCTAGTGGTGGCTATTCTCTCCGGCAGCGGTCTGATGGCCACCTACGCCTACCGCGATTTGGTCGAGAGCCTCAGCGGCCGGGTCAGCGAACTGCCGTTGGCGGCGGAACTGAGCCAGCACGTGACCGATCTGCGGATCACGGTCAGCCGCATCCAAGGGATTCGGGCCACGGCCTTCTCGGACGTCCGCCAGGAGACCGATACCCAGGTCCGCTTTTGGCGCGATCAATTCCGGCTGGATTTTTTGAAAGTCGAGGAGACGCTGGCCCGCTACCGCCAGCAACTTACCTCCGAGCCGAAGCCGGACCAGCGGATGGCCGACTTCAAGTCGGAGTGGGAGACCGTCCGGAAAATCAAGATGGAGCTGGAGAGCATCCGCAGCATCGACCGCGACGAGAGTTGGATGCTCAACGACTTGAGCGTCGGGGCGCTGGACACGGAACTGGAGGGCCTGCAGAATCTGACCAAGGAGTTGCCCAGCCACTTGCACAACAAGCTGAAGAATTTCAGCGCCGAAGTCCGTGGGCAATACCGCACGCTGATCATCGGCACCTGGTTGACGACCGCGATGGCGGTGCTGCTGTTCGGCGTTTTTGTCCATTTGTTTTACCGTTGGATCTTCCGGCCGCTGAGGATTTTGATTTCCGGATCGCGCCGCGTGGCCTCGGGAGACTTTGATTACCGCATCGGCCTGCCGACCAACGACGAGATGGCCGAGCTGGCCGCCGCGATGAACGACATGACCTCCCGGTTCCAGGACATCCGCGACGACCTCGACCGCCAGGTGCAGGAGCGGACCAAACAGGTGGTCCGCGCCGAGCAGATGGCCAGCGTCGGTTTTCTGGCGGCGGGCGTGGCCCACGAGATCAACAATCCGTTGGCCTCGATCGCGATGTGCGCCGAATCGCTTGAAGGCCGGATCGGAGAGGCCCTCCAAGCCGGCGACCCGCAGCACGCCGTGATCGCCCAGTACTTGCAATTGATCCAGAGCGAAGCCTTCCGCTGCAAGGAAATCACCGAGAAGCTCCTCGATTTCTCCCGCATCGGCCCCGTCACCCGGCAGGAGACTGATCTGGGCGAACTGGTCCAAGGCGTGATCGAGGTCGTCCGGCACATCGGCAAGTACCAGGACAAGCAGATCGAATTTTCCGGCGGCGTGCCGGTCCCCTCCGCGGTCAACGCCCAGGAGATCAAGCAGGTGGTGCTGAACTTGCTGACCAACGCGCTGGACAGCCTGGGCGAGAACGGCCGGGTGCGGGTGAAGGTGACGGCGCGGGGGAACATGGCCGAAATAACGGTGGTGGACAACGGCTGCGGCATGGAGCCGGAGGTGCTGCGGCACATTTTCGAGCCGTTTTTCACCCGCCGCCGCGGAGGTCAGGGGACCGGCCTGGGATTGTCGATCTGCTACCGCATCGTCTCCGACCACGGCGGCACGATCGACGGCTTCAGCGAAGGCGCCGGAAAGGGCGCCGCCTTCCGCGTCCGCCTCCCACTGGTACAGACGCAAAAACAGGCGGCATGAAGTCAGTGGGCGGTGGACAGTGGGTAGCGGACAGAAAATGGTGGTTTAGAAATTCGTCATTAAAACATTCGTCATTCTTTCGTCCTTCGGATTTCGTCCTTCGTCATTAACCTCCCATGCCTCCCACCAAACCAACAAAACGTCTAAAGCTCCTTTTCGCCGACGACGAGAAATCGCTCCAGGAAGTGATGCGGTTGGAGCTTCCGCGGATGGGGCACGAGGCGACCGTCTGCCCCGACGGCACGGCCGCCGTGGCCGCGTTGGAGCGGAACACCTACGACTGCATCCTCGTCGACCTGGACATGCCCGGCCTAAGCGGCCTGGAGGTGATCGACCGGGCGAAGCGGCTCTCCCCCGACGTCGAGGCGGTGATCCTGACGGGCAAATCGTCGCTCGAGACGGCCGTGGCCGCCCTGCGGCAGGGCGTTTTCGACTACCTCACCAAGCCCTGCAAGCTGCTCGACCTGGAGTCCGTACTGCAGCGCGTGGCCGAGAAGCGGGAGTTGACCAACCAGTTCCGCGCGCTCAAACAGCGGTTGGAACGCTGGGAGGGAAAATCGTCGGAGTTGATCGGCGATTCGGAGAAGATGCTGGCCGTCAAGCGGCTGATCGCCAAGGTGGCCCCCACCGATTCGACCGTCCTGATCACCGGCGAGACCGGCACGGGCAAGGAACTGGCCGCCCGGTCGATCCACGAGCAGAGCCTCCGCACCGAGAAGCCGCTGGTGCCGATCAACTGCGGGGCGCTGCCCGAGAACCTCATCGAAAGCGAATTGTTCGGCCATCGCAAGGGGGCGTTTACCGGGGCCGACGAGCATCGCCGCGGACTGATCGAAGTGGCCGACGGCGGCACTCTCTTCCTCGATGAAATCGGCGAACTGCCCAAGGGTCTGCAATCCAAGCTCCTGCGGTTCCTCGAAAGCGGCGAGATCCGCCGCGTCGGCGACAACGAGGCCTTCACCTGCAACGTCCGCGTAGTCTGCGCCACCAACCGGCACCTCGACGAGATGGTTTCGGAGGGCGACTTCCGCGAGGACCTCTGGTACCGGATCAACACCTTCGAGATCGAGCTGCCGCCGTTGCGGGAACACCTGGAGGACGTCTCGACGCTGGCCCGACACCTGGCCGTCAAGTCCGGCGCCCGGATCGGCAGCGCGGAGGCCGTTTTCACTCCCGAGGCCCTGGAAGTCCTCTGTAGCCACCACTGGCCGGGCAACGTCCGCGAACTGGCCAACGTGATCGAGCACGCCCTGATCCTCTGCGACCGGATCCCCCTCCGCCTCGAACACCTCCCCCATCGTTTTTCCGAACCCCGGGCCACCCTGCCGCTGCCCCGACCCCCGGCCGGCAGCAGTAGCAGCCTCCGCGAAATGGAAATGCAGGCCATCTGCGACGCCCTGGAACGCCACAACGGCAACAAGCCTAAGGCCGCCGAAGAACTGGGCATCAGCCTGAAAACCCTCTACAACAAACTCAACCAGGCCCAGGCGGTCAGCAAGTCGGCCTAACCGCTTGCAGGCGGCGGATCTACCGCGTAGGCGTGTTTTGCCAAAAACCGGCCAGTGCGGCGAACTCGTCGAACATGACGTGGGTGGTTTTCGTCGTGACCGCCAACGCCTCCGGGTCGCCGTAGTTGAATACGATCAATCCGCCCTCGGGCGTGCTCCAGTGGCGGACGAGTTGCCGCACCTCCTCGCGAACCTCTTGTTCGTTGCCGCGCGGCAGCGTCGATTGGATGTCGGCCGTGGTGAGAAAGCAGACCTTGCCGCGGAATCGCTCGCCGAACTCGACGAGTCCGTAACATTGCGGCTGCTGCATGTTGAGCACGTTCACGCCCAATTCAATCAGCCGCGGCACGAAGGCATTAATCCGCCCGCAGCTATGGAGGATCACGTGCCAGCCGAAGTCGTGCATCGCGCCGAACAGTTGCCGATAGCGCCCGGCGAAGAACTCCTCGAACGTCTCGGGCCGGATAAAGGTGCCTTGCTGCGTGCCCCAATCGTCGGTGAGGAAGATTCCGTCGATGGCGTTTTCAAAGCGGCGGTGCAGTTCGGCGAACCGGCGCAGCGTGAAGTCGAGCACCATGTCCAAGACGCGGTGGATCCGTTCCGGCTCGAGATAAAAGTCTTGCATCGTCTCCGCAAAGCCGTGAAGCATGTGCAGCCGTTCGAAGAGACAGAAGTGGCTGGTAACCGCGACGTAGCGCTCGCCCGCCTTCCGTAGCTCCGGCTCGATCCGTTCGAAATAGAAGGCCTTGGTCGGGTCGGGCGGCCGATAATCGCCCAGCGCCGACCAGTCGGCCAGCGGAGACTCGACCACCTGGCCCATGTTGTTCTTTTCGGTCCGAGCCCAACGGCAGCCCCAGTCGTCCCACGTCGCCCGGTCGAAAAACCAGCCGGCCTCGGCGCGATCCATCTCCCAGACGTCGCAAACGTCGTCGGGGGCGAATTCCACGACGTGTTGCCAGAAGGGCAAACGCGGCGGATTGCCAAACGTGATCGCGCGGCGAACAATTTCCCGAGACTGCATGACACTCCCGCTTTTTGCGGCTGGCCGAAATCGTCGGCGGTCAGGGATTATTGATGCCGATGCAGCCAACGATTGTTGTTCAACCGCAAACACGGCTGTTCCAGCCGAGTTTGCTGGTTTTTTTAGTCGTGTAATGGTTCATTGGCAATGCAGGGCTTAATAGGACCTCTCTCGCACCAGGGAAAGTAACTCATCCTTAAAAGGGTAAAACCGAACGGCACCAGGCGGATCGTTTCCCGCTTTGGAGTATGTTGCCCCCAAATGCCAACGTTTACAAGCCCCTGAGAGGATTTTGGCGGCAAAAGCGGCAGCAGGGGGCCCGGCCGCGCGGTCGTCCCATCGACCGGGAACTTCCAATCCGGAACGCGGAACGCCGCCAGTTCCAGCGCAACCGGAGAGCGCTCCCACGGTCTTGAATTGCGGGGAACGTCGCGACGCACCATCTTGATATCTTTAGCCGGCCGGTCGGGATCGAGCAGGAGCGCGTAGTTCCAGACGGCGTCGTTTGCCGGAAAGGCCTCGAACGCCCCCCACCGGTCCAAAGGCTTTTTCTCATAGGGAACCTCCAGGGCGTACAGCAACGGGCCTCGTTCGACATAGGCCGCCGCCTCGCGCCAGAAACCGACGCGCACCTCCATGGGCAGCCGGATTTCGATCCGGTCGCCCTGGTGCCATTTCCTGTCGATCCGCGCCCACGTGCCGCCCGAAAGTGGTTCGGAAATCGCCCGGCCGTTGACTTGCACGCGGGGCTTCTTGCACCAGCCGGGCATGCGCAACAACAGCGGAAACTCGACCGGTTCGCCGCCGGCCTTCAACACGATCTCGACCGATTCGTCGAACGGGTAGTTCGTCTCTTGGAGGAGTTGGATTTGACGCCCGTCCGGCAGCCGCGCCGTGGTGCGCGACGTCCCATAGTAAACGACGGCCAATCCGCCGTCGGCGGTCTTCAGGACCATGTTTTCGGTGACGATCGGCAGGATCCGCGGGCCGTTCGACTGGCAGCACTCGACCTCCAGCCGGCTGGGATACTGCGTCCTGCCGGCGGCCTGGGAGGCCGCCAATTGGTTTGGAGCCATGAAGTACGACATGACTTCGCCGTCCTTGGCCCGATGTCCCGGCAGGGCGTTGAAATACGCCCGCTCGGCGAAATCGGCGAACTTCGATTCGCCGGTCAACGCCGTCATTTCCGTCCACCACCACACCCACCAGAAAACGTCGCACAACTCGGTGTTCACATAAGGCCCCGTTCCCGCGAAGACTTCGCCCTGGCCGCTGGGCGCCCCGTGCGGCTGGAGGTGATCGCGGACGGTGAGTTGATGGGCGAGCCGCATGGCCCGGTCGAAATCCGCCGCTCCGGTGCAACGATAGACCTCGGTCATCGCCGTAAGCATCAACGGCCAGCCCGCCGAATGGCCGCTGATCGCCGGCGGGTTGGCGAAAATCTGTTTCGTATAGTCGAAGTCCCGCAGAAATTGGTCGGCGCTTTCCAAGTATTTTCGGTCGCCCGTCAGCCGATAGAGCCGGGCCAGGGCGGCGGAGACCGACGTGTACCAGGAACCTTGCGGCGAGGCCTTCGTTTTGCTGGAAGGTCCGTACTTCGAGCAGACCAGATCGGCCGCCCGGCGGCAGGCCTGCAACACCCGATCGTCGCCCGTGTAGCCGTAATATTGCAGCAGCGCATTGAGGTGCTCTCCGTAAGACCACATCTCGTAGTGCCCGTCGTGTCGCTTGATGTGGAAACGCTGATCGGGCGGCACGACGCCGAGGTAACCGGTCGGGTCGAGGTGGTCCAGCACGTCGTCGACGCACTTCTTGCCGAGTTGGCGGTACTCCGGCAAATCCGTGATCCACCCGAAACGGAAAACGCAGTCCATCCAGTGCGCCTGATACTCCCCGTCGACGGGCGTCCCCTTCCGGTCGAGGTAGGGCTGCCAAAACGGTTTTTTGCCGTAGTCCGGTCCCAGCCAGTCGCCGTGCAGACTCTGGTCCTGACGGTCGGCGGTCCAACCCGCCGCGGCGTCTTCCTCCATCTGCCGCTGCATCCAACCGCCGGCCTTGATCGCCCCGGGCGGCAAGGGATGGAACTTCCCCTGAACGGCTGCCGGGCCGGGCGGTGGATCGGCGGCTGGGAGCGGATCGGACGCCGCGATCCCCAACAGCCCGACAACCAACCACAAGATTCCAAGTTTTGGTTTCATGACGGCTCTCTGAAAACTGGGGCCTCGACGGATCTTGTCCCCATCCACGAACGGCGGACAAACCAGTCTATTCCCTTCAGTCTTGTCGAGCGCCGGCCTGCCGTCAATGATATAATATGTCTTAGGCATTGATATTTTTTGTCATCACCGGTATGATCGAGGGATACGATAATCCACGAGAACCCCATCCCCACGGGAACCGCTCGACGATGAAACGACGCCGCGTCGCTCTGCTCATCGAATCCTCCCGGGCCTACGGACGGGACCTGTTGCGCGGAATCGCCGCCTACGCGCGGGCGCACGGCCCCTGGTCCTTCTTCCACCAAGAGCGGGCCGTCCGCGATCCGGCCCCGGTCCGGCTGTCGGACTGGCGGGCCGACGCGGTCATCGCCCGCATCGAAACGTCCAGTCACATCAAACAAGTCCGCCGGCTTGGCGTGCCGGTGGTCGACGTCTTCGGTCTGCACCGCTTGGCGGGCATTCCTTCGGTCGAACTCGATCAGCGGAAGGTCGTCCGGCTGGCCGCCGAGCATCTCCGCGAGCGAAATCTTCCGAATTTCGCCTACTGCGGCTTCCCCGGCGTCTTCTTCTCCGACGCCCGAGCGCGCCTCTTCGCGAATCTCCTGGCCAAGGAGGGCCATGAGGTCCACGTCTATCAAGCGCCCCCTCATCGCGCCGGCACCCATCTGTCCGTCGTCGAAATGCAATCGCTGCAGCAAGCCGGCCATCTCGCCTCCTGGCTGAAATCGCTCCCGAAGCCGATTGGACTCATGGCCTGCAACGACATGCGCGCCCTGCAAGTGCTCGAGGTCTGCGGGGAACTCGGCATCGCCGTTCCCGAGGAAGTGGCGGTCATCGGGGTGGACAACGACACGGTGCAGTGCGAACTGTGTGATCCGCCGCTTTCGAGCGTCGATCCGGGCGCACAGCGCGTCGGCTACGAGGCCGCGGCCCTGCTGGACCGGATGCTGGCGGGGCGTCCGCCGCGAAAAAATCCGCTCCTGATCGAGCCTGCGGCGGTCGTCACGCGACAGTCGACCGCCGTGTTGGCCGTAACCGATCCCTGCGTGGAAAGCGCGCTGCGGTTCATCCGCGAGCACTCCCACAAACCGATAGACACGGCGGACGTCCTGCGCTGCGTGGGCGTCTCCCGCAGCACCTTGGAACGCCGTTTCATCGGCGCGCTTGGCCGGTCGCCGAGCGCAGAACTCGCCCGGGCGCGACTCGAACGCGTCAAGGAGCTTTTGCAGCACACCGATCTCTCCCTCCGCGCCGTGGCGGACCGCACCGGGTTCGACCACGTCGAATCGATGTGCCGATTGTTCAAGCGGCACATGGACCAAACTCCCGGCGCCTATCGACGGCAAACCGCCGCCGGGGGCGTGCGCTAAGACAAAAAGAACAAGTCTCTGGGATCGATGACCCCCATCCGAAAACAAGTCTTTCCGCCGTTGCCGGTCAAAAAGACCGCTTGGCTTCCGCTGCCGGTGGGTTCCGCGGTGACAAACCGCCGGAAAACGCGGCACGGCGGACGTTTCCCCAATCGAATAAAGAATCCAGCCCCGCATCTCTCCGCCGTGATGCCGCTATTTGTCATCTTTTATGAACGGCATTGTCGGTCCATACGCTGCTCTTCCGCATTTTCTTTGTTTATAATAAATACTGATTTGACGTACTCGATTTTCTATGTGAAATGAAGGATCTTCCCCGAGGTGATGTTGCCCCCAAGAGGTTTTTTTGCATCGCGTTGTTTCATTGCGCTCAAAATGGTCCTCGGTCTCGGAGATGACTTTTTCCTAGGTTTTTGATTTCAGAAAGGTGATTCCATGCGACAGTCTTCGACAAAGACATTCTTGTTCCTGGTCGTTTTCTCGGTTGGTTCGCTCCCGCTCCTCGCCCGGGAGATGGTCGTCGATTTCGGTTATCGGCCGCAGCAGTGGCGGACGGCCATCTGCCCGCCGGACGACACCTACAAAACCCTGGTCAACGAAAAAGGCGCCCTTTTGTACCATTACGCCCGGGGGGGCTGGTGGTTTGGCACGTCGGTCCGCGTGGAGGTTGTTCCGGGGGAAAAGATCGTGGACCAGCAACTGCTCTCGCCGCGGACCCCGATCGTGCAGACGCGGCTTACAGACGGTGATTTGGAGATCCTGGAGGAGGCGTTTGCCCTGAAGAAACAGGGGACTCCGCCGGCGCCCCCCAAGTTCACGGCCGTCCGCAAAGACCGGCCGAACGTCATGCGCAACTGGGCCAAATTGCCGGCCGGCGTCACGGAAAAACTATCGGCAATCGCCGTCGGCGGAAACCATCCGATCATCTATCAAATCAAGGTCCCCAAGGGCGCTGCGGCGACGGTGGTCCTGGGACTGTGCGAAAGCTGGCACGATCGGCCCGGCCGGCGGATCATGGACCTGAGCGTGGAGGGAGCCCCGCCGAAAAAAGTCGATACCGTCGCCGACATCGGGAAAAACGTCGCCGACGCCTTCTGGTTCAACGCCCAGGACGCCGACCACGACGGCCTGATCGAACTGAAAGTGACGGCCGCAAAAGACGCCCAGGATAAAAACGCCATCTTGAACGGCTTTTGGGTCTTCGACGCCCCCGTGGGGCACGACGACGCCGCGCTGTTGGCCGGCAAGCTCGACGCCCAGGCGGGACTGGCCTGTTACGCAGGCCAACGCGACAACGAGTCGCGCAACGACGTCATCCTCGTGCACGTCGCCAACAAGGGCGACGCCCCGAAAACCGTCCGGCCGAAGGTGATCGTCGAGAGCCTGTTGAACCTCAAATCCCTGGACAAAGACCGGGTCCGGGTCGACGACCACGAGACCGTCCTGGCGACCGCCAAGGTCGCTTCCGTAACCATGCGGAAAAATGACCAGCGAGGCGAGGCCGTGCTGACCTTGGCGCCCCTCACGGTCGAGCCGGGAAAAACAGCCTCCTTTGCCGCCATCTATTGCGGCGGCGGCCGCATCGAGTGCCGGCCCTTAAGCACTACGGAGGCCGAAGAGGAACGCCAGGCCATGGTCCAATTCTGGAAAACCGTCCCGCTCCCTTACGACCGCGTCACCGTGCCCGATGAAAACATCCAGGCCCTCTTCGACAGTTCAATCCGCAACATCTGGCAGGCCCGGGAAATCAAGAACGGCCTGCCCGCCTTTCAGGTCGGCGCCACCTGCTACCGCGGCCTGTGGATCGTGGACGGCGCCTTCATCCTCGAATCGGCCACCATCCTCGGCGCCGGCGATCAGACCCGCGCCGGAATCGCCTATATGCTCTCCTTCCAGAAACCCGACGGTCACTTCGAAATCCTCCCCCGCTACTGGAAGGAAAACGGCATCGTCCTCTGGACCTGCACCCGCTTTGCCCGGCTGACCCAGGATAAGAAATGGCTGGAGTCAATCTGGCCGAAGCTGGAAAAAGTCGTCGCCTCCATCAAGCGCCTCCGCGACGAAAGCTACAAGGACGCCTCGCCGCTGAACGACGGACTGATGCCCCAGGGCGGCGTCGACGGCGGCATCGGCGGCGACTTCCAATACGAATTCTCGAACGCCTATTGGAACCTCACCGGCCTGAAGGCCGCCATCCAAGCCGCCCGCTGGCTCGGAAAAAACGGCCAAGCCGACCAGTGGCAGAAGGAATACGACGACTTCTACGCCGTCTTCCGCAAATACGAACGCCGCGATCGGCGGTTCGACGTCTACGGCAACCGCTACCTGCCCATCCTCATGGCCATCGAGGAACCCATCCTCCTCAGCGAAAACGCCCAGTGGTATCTCCCCTGCAAGGCCCAATGGGCCTTCTGCAACGCGGTGTACCCCGGCCAACTCTTCAACAAAAATGACCCGCTGGTCAAAGGCAATCTCGACATGCTCAAGACCTACGAGAAGGAAGGGATGGTCACGACCACGGGCTGGCTGACCCACGGAATCTGGAACTACTTCGCCTCCTTCTACGGCCACGCCCTGCTTTGGCAGGGCGACGGCCCGAAGGCGGCCGAGGTCCTCTACGCCTACGCCAATCACGCCGCCCCGAATCTCGCCTGGATCGAAGAGCAAGGACTCAAGGACCAGCCGATCCGCGAAAACGGTGATTTCCCCCATAACTGGGCCAGCGCCGAATTCATTCGCCTGACCACCCACCTCCTGGCCCTCGACCGCGGCCGGCAGATGCACCTCTTCGAAGGCCTCCCCCGGCAATGGACCGGCCCGGGCATGGTCACCCGGCTTAAAGAAATCTCCACCCCCTTCGGCCCCCTGACCTGCTCACTCCGGGTCAACGACAACGGCTCCGCCGCCACCTTCCAGGCCGAACCGCTCAGCGACCCCTCCTGCGAAAAGCTCGTCGTCCACCTCGGCGCCTGGGCCGAATCCGATCCCCAGGCTACCCTCGAACTCGACCCCAAAAAATCCCACAACATCACCATCCCCATCAAACGTTGAAAACCTCAGCCGCGAAGCGGCGCGCCACGAAAGCCCAGGCCGCAGCACAGCGAAGGCCTGGGGCATCGGTTCACCCACATCCCCAACACAGAGAATTCTTTGTCTGACGGGATTCCGTTTTCCCGCATACGTTGGTGTATCGTAAAGTGCGTAAACTCCTCTATGAAAGGCGTTTAGAAAACGTACGTGTGCATGATTCCTCTTATTGATCGATCGCCGAAAAGGGGTAGATAAGTACCTTGGCGTTATGTATAATCTATCTCGTGGGTGATTCTAACAGGGTAAGACGTGCCTTTTCTAGAAAAGGAAGCAAATCATGCTCCGAATCGCGTCCCTGCTGCTTGTAATCGTAATTTGCACCACAGCATTCGCCGACTGCATTACTAACCCGTCCTTGCCGTCTGAGTGCTTCCAAGGTCTCTGCTATGGGCCTTACGTACAAGGACAGAGGCCTGGTGACACCCTCCCGTCCGGACAGATCGAGGACCAGTTGGATATCATCTCCCCGTACACATACTGGGTGCGCACCTATGGATGCGACGAGCAGCTTTGTACGATTCCACCGTTGGTCAGGGATCGTGGTGGGCGAACACTTATCGGCACGTGGATTCGCGGCGAAGACGATGAGGATCAACTCCACTGCGCGTTCCAGGCGGCGGTATGCGAGCCTGCTCCCAGCGATATAGTGGTGGTCGGGAACGAGGAAATATTCCAAGGGATGCCGTGGGACGAGATGCGCGACTACATCATCAACGTCGTTAAGCCCATCCGGAGCGAGGAAAAGAAGGAATGTATCCCGATCGCCATTGCCGAGCCGTGGTCGACGATTTTTATGCCCGACACGGGCAAGGAAATCTTTCCGACACTTTTCGATGAACTCGACGGTCCGATATTAGCCAACATCTTTCCTTTCCACGAGGGATACAACATCGACGACGCGATCGATCGACTCAAGAGCATCTACACATTGATCTGCGACGCCAATCCGAATCGCGAGATCTGGATCGGTGAGACGGGCTGGCCGAGCGCGGGCGAGACAGTCGGAGATGCTGTCCCCTCCTGCGAGAACGCCGCACGGTATCTGGAGGGATGTCTCGAGTGGATGAGGGAAGATCCCGCCGTCAAGATGTGTTATTTCGAGTCCTTCGACGAAGAGTGGAAGGCTCCGCCCGAGTACCAAGCCCATTGGGGTGTTTGGTACGGCGATGGCACCCTCAAGATCCCTGAGCCAACCACAATGGTACTGCTGATGAGCGGAGCAGCCCTCGTCCTCCTCGCAATGAGGTGTAGATGGCGGCCGTAGTACCGTTCGACCGCTGTCTCCTTCAGAAAACTCAGGATCATCCACCGCTACGAGAGCAGGGACCACACGAGCAACTGAATTGAGTTGATCAGAACCCGCCACCACCGGTCCTGCACCGTTAGGGCAATGCTTGGTCATTATATAGGCCCCCCGTTCTTTGCTGATCTCACGGCAGCCAACAGTTAGAGGAGTCGTTACCCTCGATCGACTCTTTGGTTGGACCTCCTACTTCTCCGCTCTTCCTTGATTTCCCTATATTGATCATCAAGCCCGCTCAGAAGCATGCCAACCGCAGAGCCGAATCCAATGTGTTTGTAAAGTAATTTGGCTCCTGCTAAGAATATATCCATTGCACACTTTAGTGTTTTATCAACATAGCAAGGCATATCATGCCAGATAGTGCCGACAGAATGTAGCAACTCAGCAGCATTCGAAGCGTGAACAGCCCCGGACTGAATGGCGTAAACGACATTGTGCCATCTTGCATAGACCGGTCCTATTGCATGCGCAAGATCAGATACGCTGAGCCCGGAGTACGTGCGAGGATGTTGTTTGAATCTCTCTACCCACTCAAAGCCTATAAGAGACGCATAATCATCCAGTACCTGCTTTGGCACCTGAGATGCCAATCGACTCGCGTGACGTTTAGCACCTGGTTTCGATCTATTCCGCGACCTGAGGACTTCCCATTGGAAGCCAAAGTACGTCAGATACAATCTCGCCCGCAACAATCTTGGCATTGACGAAGGAGCGTTTCTCTTATTTTTGTAGTGTTTAAGGGAAATCCTAGGCTTCAAAACGAATTCCAACGCAAGAAGTCCTTCAAACATCGTTCGAGTCAAAATAGATGCGTCATGGGCTTCTCCTCGCATACACAATTCGATAACACTCCGAAACTGACGGCAGGCCCTTATGTCAAGAACGCAGGCAGCATTTCTTACTTCTGGAGGCAAGTTAGAATCAGTGTGGACTTGCCAACGTTTGATAGTTGTCCATGAACTTAGAATTCGCTTTGCAAGGTTGATGATATCACCACACTTTTGCTCAACAGACTTCCGTATCAGTTGTTCTTCTGGAAACTGCATTACATCATGCATCGCTGGTTAGGTCTTCTATAACTCTCTCCGAGTTATAGGCTGTGCTAATAGCGCCGGTGAGTCAAACGGTCTGCCGTGCTACGCTCTCAGTGGCTAACGCATTTGAATGTATCCGTCGAATCGCCATTGTGCAAGGTGCTCTAATGGGAAAAGCTCCACATTTTGATAGCAAGTTATTTGCGGTTAGATGGTTCGGTCGCCCCCACTGACGCAGCCAATAGAAAGATGGCCCGCCTGTGTTGTTCCCCTCGACCAACGCATAGAATCACCTTACCAACCCCCACAAAAGACGCCAATCCTTTTTGCCACCCCCGGCTGCGATAAAATCCTCTTCCCCCAAAATCTCCCACGTGGCCCCGTAGCTTGGCCAACGGCCGCAGCCAAACAGGGAAGATCGAAGGTTGAGAGTTGATCGTCGAGGCATGACCTCCGACATTCGACTCTCGACTTTCGACTTTCGAAAAAAAGTGCAAAAAGCTCTTGCAAATTGGCCACTTATCCATATAATGTACAATAGTCCACTTTGTTTCTGGGCTGCTAAAACCGAAGATTTCCGTGCTTTTATCAAGGATCGTGGTTTTGTTCATCTTCAAGTCTGCATCGAGGCTGTCCCAACGGGGCAGCAGGTCACCCAGCCCTGGGCAACGCCCAGGGGGCGGAAGCCGGAGGAGGGCGATTCCGGCCCATCGGGCCAACGGTTCGTTCGCCGTGCGGAACGGCTGGCCCGTTGGGCCGGGGCCAACATGGCGTTGCCCTGGTCCCCCTGGGCGATGCCCAGGGCTGGGTGAACCACAGGGCCTTCGGCCCGTCGATCATCATAACCCTTGGAAGAAAACCATCTTCGGGATGCGGCTACTGCATGGATAAAAATTACTGTGTTTTTCGATTCCCTCCCTCCGCGTGGAAAATATGCGCCGCCGCTTACCTGACGGCTTGTAATCGAAAGGGGAGCAGCCCCATAAAAAAACGTGGGAAAAGCGCTTTTTGTTCCACAACGGCCTCCCCAAAAGAACGGCATTACGGTTTCCCTTGGGAAATAGCACGTCCATTTTGAAAAACAAGCGTGTTTTCCCGCAGGGTGAACACGCGGTGGAACGTTATTTCAGGTTGTGATTGGTTTTAAAACCCCTAACTGGGGGCCCGCCCGTGAATTTTTCAAAAGTTGATGACCAACTGAATCTCCCTTATTCCGAAACTCCAGTTTCGGAACACCCCTGACCCCTGACCCCTTAAAACTCTCCGTCCAACAATTGCCCGCAAATCCCGTAAAAACCGAGACTTTCCACCCCCCGATGCCTCCAACAATGGATTGAATAAAAGATCCGCGGCATGATGCCATTTTGCATCCTAGAGTTGTACTGATCGTTGGCGCTTGACTAACGACCAAACTTCCCGCCGCCCGGACAACCGTTGCAACCGCACCTGCCGCCATGATCCGCCATGTAATGTTGCCGCCGCTGTGGTACTGCTTCCTAGCCGGATTGCTCGGACTATTGATACCGACCGTCGGCTACAGCGAACCATCTCCGCCGTCGATCTCGGCGGAAAACGGCCCGTCGATCCGGCCGCTGGTGGATTCCCTGCGGGGACCGCTCGCCGGGCTGGAGCAATCGCTTTTTGACGACGCCGCCGACGGCGCGCTCGATCGGCTATCGCTCTTTGAAGCGGCCCTGATCGCCGACGGCGTTGTGCAGCCGGAGGTCTTACGGCACTATCAATCGCAATTGGACCGGCTCGTCGAGGAGCTGCAAAAAACGGGACGCCTGACCGATTCCACCCAGCGGAACGCGGAAATCCTCTTCCAGTTCCTCCACAAGCACGCGTTGCGCGGCGGCTACCGATTGTCCGCCACCGACCTGCGGGAATCGCTCGACCACGGCCGCTACAATTGCGTCAGTGCGACGGTGCTGTACCTCTGCCTGGCCCAGCGGCTGGGGATCCGCTGCTGCGGGCTGCAATCCACCGGTCACGCCTTGTGCCGCGTTTTCCTGCCCGACGGACCACTGGACATGGAAACCACCTGTCCCGGCTGGCTGGGACTCGACCACGATCCACGCCGAGCGACCGGAGCCGCCCCCAAAATCCTCGGGCCTGCAGGAGTTGACGGAACCGCCCCGGTCCGTGAAGTGACGCCGCTTGAGCTTACGGCCATGATTTACTACAACCGCGGCGTGGATCTGCTCCGCGACAAGCGTTACTCCGCGGCGGCGGCCGCCAACGCCAAGTCGCTGACGCTCGATCCGCTCAGCCGCACCGCCCGGGGCAACCTCCTGGCGACGATCAACAACTGGTCGATCGCCCTGGGCGAGCAATCCCGGTTCGCCGAGGCGGCCGACCTGCTGCGCCGCGGTCTGGCCTGCGACCCGTACTACGCCCCCTTTATTCAGAATATCGCGTACATCCAGCACCGCTGGACGACGTCGCGAGACGGCAAGAACCGCTAATCGGGCTGATTTGACACGGGGATGATCGCAACCTAAATTTATTTTGGGCCTTTTCGCCAACCGGCGCCGTCCGTCTTATCTCTGTGGTGTTGTGAAATTCAGGAATGCAGCATCCATCGGATATCCCGTTCTCATCCCCGAGAGCGCGCCCTGCAGGTTCCCCGGCCGCCGCTAACCGGTCTGCCGAGTTTCCGGGCGCCCGTTGCCCGGGTTGCATGGTCTCTTGTGCAAGGTGAAGCCGCCATGAATAATCCGCCCCTGTTGCCGGTCGATTTCCTCTCCGAGAAGCCTCCCTTTGAAGAAGACGAACTCCGCCTTCAGGTTTGGGGATTGCTGAGTGCCTTGTATCCCCGGCTCGATCTGCCCGAGCGTCGAAAGGAAACGCGGTATCCCTTCCCGTATCTGGTTCACCTGACGCCGGTGGGTGCCGACGGCATCACGCCGGAAGGGGAGACGATCGTGGTGGTCGGCAAGCACCTTTCGGAGCAGGGCCTGGGCTTTTACCATCCGAAACCTCTTCCCCACCGCCGCATGATCGCCTCGCTGGAGAGTCAGGGGCGCTGGCTGGGATTCCTCATCGACCTGAATTGGTGCCGTTTTACCCGCCAGGGCTGGTACGAAAGCGGCGGCCGCTTTTTGCAGGCCGTCCTCTCGCCGATTCCACCGTCTTCCTCCACCGAAGGCCCGCCAAATCCCTAAGACGGCCCCTCCCTTGACGCTACGGCAGGCCGGGGATATCTTAAAAGACGAGAACATTGCGGCAGTAACTCAGTGGAATACTTTATAATCTTGGTCATCAATGCCGTTATAACCCCTATGTTTGCGGCGGTAGCTCAGTCGGTAGAGCGCGACCTTCCCAAGGTCGATGTCGGGAGTTCGAGCCTCCTTCGCCGCTCTGGAACCTAACAACTCATTACTAAAGGAAAAAACAATGCATGCCCTCATCCTATGCCTGAGCGTCTTGGGGACAAACCCAGCCGATGAATTCGTGATCGACGACTATGAGTTTTACTGGACAGTTGCGACGGCCGGAGAAGCGAAATTGCGCATCGAAAAAAATGAAGATTCAACGACTGTCTACCTTTGCAAATCAATGGATGGAATTTCATTTACGCCGGAAGAGGCGGAAAAAATCGGCGCCGCTCTTTTGCGGGTGAATCATTATTACGCGAAGATGCAAAACTGCAAAAAGAAATTGAGCGAAACCGTCGCGGCCGGTGAACATGAAGTTATTTTCAGCCACCATCCGAAATATGGTTTTTCGATTATTATCAGAGCAAAAGAGGAATTTATTTCGCATGTTTCCCTGGATCGCAAAGCGGCATTGAAGTTCTCGCCATGTCTGATTAAAGCGAAAAGGCTAGCGGCATTCGTGGACAAAAAGATCCAATTGTGAAAATGATCAGCAGAATTAAAGGTGCCGAGTGGCGGCGATCCGCGAGGACGCCGGCGGTTGCTAAATCCGTGAAAACTGCTCGGCATCTTTTTTTGGTACTTGACAGAGATTTACGATAATCGTAAATAAAGGGAATGTCAACCATGATTAAATTCCAATCGGCCTATTTATCGTCATTTGAGGCGGCGTCCATTCTGGGCCTCTCAGACGCTCGTATTAGGCAGTTTCTCGCGAAGGGCATTCTACCTGGCGAAAAGCTCGGAAAGCGTATATGGGCAATTCCTGCAAGCGAGGTCGAGCGTTTCAAGAAGACGTTCAAAAAGAAGAATTCCGGCCCTAAGTCTAAACGCGACAACGCTTAAAAAAATTTTGAAAATATTTTCAAATTCCTCTTGACAGATATTCGCGTTTGCGTAAATTAGATTCTCGGTTTGATTTTCAAAATTTTAGCACTCTTCGGCCCTCTGGCCACGGGGTGCCCCAGACGCCAAAAGCACCGATCACGCAGCACTGGATTCCGCTCCGCTTTTGGCGTCCACAGCGAATGGACTGATTATCAGGGTCGCATGAATGGACCCGGCGGGAGGGATCGCCAGGCATGGGATGCTCTTTATTAACTGTTGCGCCTGCGGATATCCCGAGCTATGTTTGCTTGGGCGAATTTTCAGGCATCAGCGGCACCGCACCCCATGAATCGCCCCGTTTACCTGGAAGACGTTCTTGTCCTGTACCTCGATTCCCACTGGTCTCTCTGCCAGAGCTACAGAAACGACCTCATGCGATCCGTGCGCTATCTCTCGAATTGGAGCGGCACAAGCCCCATGCCGCTGGAAATGCTCTCAGAATCGCTCCTGGGACGCTGGCTGAGACATTACGCGGAGACACACACGCCAGCCTCGGTGAACAACCGCCGGCGACACTTGCTAACGCTGTGGCGCTACGCGGCCGAGGAATTGTCAATTATCGCCATGCCTCGAAAAATCCCGAAAATCCAGGAGCCGAAAAAGATTCCCGAGTGCTGGACCTTGGAGGAGTGCGAACGGATATTCGCGGCGGCGAAACAGCAAACGGGCTGGATTGGCGGGATCCCGGCCGGCCAGTGGTGGCTGTCGCTCCTACTGGTCGTGTACTGGACCGGAGAACGGATCGGGGCGGTCCGGCATGTTCGCCCAGAGGACTACGACGTCCAACGGATGGCATTGCGGATTCGGCCGGAGAATCAAAAGACGCGCCGGGAGCGGCTGTTCTTTCTGCCGCCGGAGATTCACCAGAAAATCATGGTCGTCTACGACACAGACCGGGAATTCCTCTGGCCGTTCGATTATCACCCGACCAAACTCTGGTTGATCTTCCGCAGGCTCTTAAAGTGTGCCGGGATCGAACACGACACGCGCAAGCCGATGAATCTCTTCCATCGGCTCCGGCGAACCTCCGGGACGCTTTGCGAAATGAACGGCGGGGACGGTGCCCGGCATCTCGGACATTCAAGGGCGATCTTCGAGAAGCATTATTTCTCGCCGGGACTGGCCGCGAATTGGAAGCTGGAGTGCGTACCGGTTCCGGCATTCTAATTTTACTCATCCATTATTCGCGGCATCGGCCCGGGCCGTGGTCCCTGCCCCGCCCGGTTTCGGGCCATGCCGCATTTTCTATGAAACCACATGCGCAGGCGGCGGTGGCGGGCGGTGCAAGTCAACTCCGTAACGCCACGCCGTCTTTTTCGTACACGTCGCCGGATCGTTTTCGGCGGAACAACGTGTGTTTAGGAGTAGTGGGGTTAGTACCCCGGCAGCGTCGAAGCCAACCGCGATCGGCAATTCTGAGGCCGAGTCTTTTCGGCCTGGGAATCATCGACACCAAGGACGGCCGGCTAATCCGGCACGCTGCTTTATTGCGACCCAAGTTCACGGCGGGGTTGGCCGCCTCCGTGCCGCCCCGTCGTTTTTCATTTTACTCGAAAGGAGTCGCTGATGCTGGTTTTGACACGGAAAGTCGGTCAAGGAATCAACGTTGGATCGGGCATTGCCTTCAAGCTCCTGGGATCCAGGAACGGTCAAGCTCGTATCGGAGTGACGGCACCTGAAGGCGTGAAGATATTGCGCGATGAGTTACAGGACCGCCGGGAGAGGACGCTCGGCGAGAGGAGACGTAATGGAGTAACGAAACCGCAGGAAGCATAATCGGCTGCCGGCCGGACACGAGGTTTGGCAGGCAGCTAAGGAGTAAGAAATGAATTCAACTTTAGACCCTGTTCAAGAATGTGCCGAAGACGCGATGCGTGACAAAGGATTCGTCAATCCTTGGGTACGTGAAGAATATCCGCCGCCGTGTTTGCCGCAACTGCGGCATCGACTCAACGTAACGAAAAATCTTTCCATCGTCGCAGAAACACATTGGGATGGAACTGCACACGTCTATGCGGTCTGCGGTTTACGGTGTTCCTCTTCACAGAAAGCAATGCGCGAGGCCCCGGCTTATTTTGCCGGTCTTCTCAGGGAGGCGGCAACGGAACTCACACGAATTGCCGCTCGAATTCGGGACGCACAACCCGAGCGCGTTGATTTTAAAGCACGGACAACAGTTCCCGATTGATTTCGTCTCCCCATTCCCCGGCCGTGGTCTTTGGATCGCGGCGGGGGCGGGTGGGAAAGGAAAGGAAGAATCTATGAACATTGAGACTCTTGAAAAACCACACCTCTCGGCAACTCAGTTGGAAATGTTTTGGCGGTGTCCCGAGCAGTACCGGCGGCGATACATCGAGGGCGAGAGGATTCAACCCGGGGTAGCCCTGATTCTCGGCAAAGCGTTTCACGCCGGCGCAGAGGTGAATTTCCGTCAAAAAATCGAGAGTCACGAGGACTTGCCGGAGAAAGAAATCATCGACGCGTCGGCCGCGGCTTTCGACACCGAAGTCGCCGGAGGATATGTCTTGAGCGACGAAGAGACGTCCGTTGGAGCTGAAAAAGTCCTCGGGGCTGCGAAGGACAAAACCATCCAACTCGCCGGGGTTCATGCCTCTGAACAGGCACCGGATTATCAGCCAGTCGCCGTTGAACATGCTACCCGGATCGTTTTCCAGAAGGCAAGCCATGATCTGCTGGCAATCACGGATCTCCGTGACGACAAGCGGCGAGTTGTCGATCTCAAGACGGCGGGGAAAAAGATGCCGTCTAACTCGGCCGATACCTCGACGCAGTTGACGATCTACGCCGCCGCTTTTCAGGTTGACACAGGCGTGCCTCCGGCGGAGGTGCGTCTCGACGTGTTGACCAAGACAAAGATTCCCGCCCGTCAAGTGCTGGTGTCCAACCGGACACAGGCCGACTATCAGGCGCTCTTGAACAGGGTCAACGCCACGTTAGCGGCAATTCAAGCGGGGAATTTTACGCCGTGTTCACCAGGAAATTGGGTCTGTTCGCCAAAGTGGTGCGGTTACTGGCACACCTGCCCATTTATAAATTCCGAGCGGCTTGCCGCCGCTGAAACCAATGGAGGATAAAACCGATGACGACAGCTTTACAGCCGCAATCCGATATGGAAGTTTCCCAGGCGACGGCGATCGCCAATCTTCCGCCCGATGTGATGATGATGAAGATGGAGAATGAGAGCATCATGGCCGTGGCCCGGGCGACTCCACGCGATCCCATGAAGATTGTCGGCCAACTGCAACAGTTGATTGACGCCTATCCGGCAGCGGCCGACGAGGCGATTTACTCCAAGCCGGTCGGGACTGTGATGGAGATCACATGTCAGTGTGGAATCAAGTACGAAGTGAACATTAAATGGGTCCAGCGAAAGCCCGTAGCCGAACAAGAGCCTTGCCCTGAGTGCGGTGAATGGAAACCGAAGGAGCAAAAGGCGGTTAAGAAGTACGCCGAAGGTCTTTCGGCACGTGCTGCCGAGTCGATACGGTCCATCTTCGGCTATACACGGTTGGCGACGACCACGGAGATTCTCGAAGATGGCAAAGCCCGGATCACGGGCGTACTGGTCGATTACGCGGCCGGCAACATCACAAGTGACGAGCGGATTGTTTCGCCGTACTACCGTGCTCGCAGCGGCCAAATGCAGCGAGTTGCCGAGGACCGTTTTCTCAATCTGACCGTCAAGGCGGAGATATCCAAGCTGCGCCGCGACGTGATTCTCTTGAGTACCCCCAACATCGTGAAGGCGTGCTTCAAGGACGCTTGCGAGAACAAGATCCGCGGTTTGATTTCCGACGAGGTGATCGAGCAAAAGATAATTCCGGCTTTCGCGGCGGCGGGGATTACGCCCGCACAGTTGGACCTGATCGTAGGGAGGCCGCACGCACTCGGATGGAAAGAGGATGAGCGGCTGAAATGCCGCAAAATTCTCTCGGCGTTGAAAAACGAAGAAACGACGGTCCGTGAACTCCTTGACGGCCTGGACGTGGAAGGAAAAACGCCACCGCCGAAGCAAGGTGGGGCAACTATGGACGATTTGACGCAACCGACTACTCAGTCATTGGCGACACAGGCCCCGGCATCTAAGGCTACTGCGACTGACGCTGGCGGCACGAGTCGTGACGAGGAATCCTTGCTTCAGGATTATCAAGTCAGCATCGAGAGCGAGGCGGTGGACGGCAAGCTGACGGCCGAGCAAATCGCCAAGTACGAAGAGGGCATCAAGACCGAGGCAAAAATTTCCGACGCCTGCCGCGCAAAGCTGTGTTCCCTGCTGGACCCGTACCGGCCCCGCGGTCAGCGGCGGCAAGCCGGGAAGTTGTTCGAGAAGGCCCCGCGGCCAGGATAAAAATCACCACGTCACGACACTCCACGTCACCGCACTGCACTGCACGTCACATCACTTTACAACACAACACATCATTTTATGGACCTCCACGCCCCCACCCTGTCCGAAGTCCACGACGCGATGGACTTCCTCGAAATCCAGAAACAGCACGGGCATATTAGCCCGGAGTTTTACGCCGCGGAAATGGAACGGCTGGAAAATTTACTCAAGGCACTGCTATGACTGGAGAAAACTACCTAAGCCAGCAACCACCTAAATGTCTTTGGTGTCACTCCGCCAAGCACGTCTCTCCCGGCAGCACGGAGAAGACGTGGTGGTGCTCGAACTGCGGCATCGAATTCGACCCGGTGGATGATGGCGACGTGAGCTACGGGCCTCCGGATCGGAGGATGCGACGGGAGGAACGGCGGCGCGAAAGGAAGGAGGCGAGGAGGTGATAACGTGCAATCACTATTGGCGAATACGCAAATGGCTTCCGAAGCGATACGGGATGCTCTGTCGTGTTCTCTGTACTGGCCGAGGCCCCGGTCCACGAAATGTTCTCGTTGAATTTCCGGACGGATACTGCACGGTGGCACCACGGTTTAGCGTGAGAAGAAAGGCGGTGAATGGATGAACGCGAGAATCACAAACACAAATTATGATGAGTCTCCGAAGGACATTGCTATCCGATGCTGGAGAGAACTCTACAAAGAGACACAAGCAAATTTCCGGGCGGCGCGCAGAAAAATTGAAAGGTTGCAACGAAAAAAGAAGGCAAGAGACGAGGCAAGAGGTGAAATGACATGCAAGGAGTTTCCATGATGGCGAATAAACGGAAGCTGAAGGCGGCCGACCTGTTTTGCGGAGGCGGCGGATTTACGACGGGTGCCGAGCAGTCGGGCCGAGTGAGCGTGGTATTGGCAGTTAATCATTGGCGGACGGCGATCGACACGCACTCATATAACCACCCGCGGACGCGGCATATCTGCGCCCGGATCGACGACATCGACCCGAGGCATGACAAGTCGATTCCAGAACTGGATATATTGCTCGCGTCGCCCGAATGCACTCATCACTCAATCGCACGGGGCGGCCGGCCGATTGACGACCAGAAGCGGGCCACCCCCTGGCATGTCTGCGTCTGGGCGGAGGCCAAGCGGCCGAAATGGATTGTCGTCGAGAACGTCCGCGAATTCCGCAACTGGGGGCCGCTGGATGACCGCGGCCAGCCGATCAAGAGTCGGAAGGGGGAGATCTTCCGGCAGTGGATCCGCTCGATCGAGTCGATCGGGTATCAGGTCGATCATCAGATCCTCAACGCTGCCGATTTCGGGGCGGCCACGAAGCGGTTGCGGTTATTTATCGTCTGCCGGCGGGGCCATTCCCGGCGGGACATCCCCTGGCCGGATCCGACGCACTCGGGACGGTGGATTCCGGCCTGGCAGATCATCGACTGGTCGAAGCCCTGTCCGTCGATTATCTCCCGCAAGAAACCCCTGGCCGAGAAGACGTTGCGGAGGATCGAGATCGGATTGCGAAAATTCGTCGGCCAAGCGGCCGAGCCGTTCATCGTCCGGCCGAGGAACCATTGTACGGCCGATGGCCTGGGTGATCCGCTCTCGACCATTACGACGTCTGGCGCCCACCACGGGTTGGCAGTGCCGTTCATCCTGCCACGGACCGGGGTCTATGACTCAAAGGAGTGGCTCAAGAGGCCTTGGGGGCCGGAGGAGCCGTTGCCGACGATTATCGCCTCGCATGGTGCGGGTCACATCGTAATGCCGTTTATCGAGACGTTGACGCACGGTGGCCGGGAGCGGTCGGCCAGTGAACCCCTGCCGACCATTACAACGGCCCACCGAGGGGAGCATGCCTTTGTCCTTCCATTCCTCACGAAATATTACGGGACAGGGAGCGTGCAGCCGGTGGATGAGCCGATCGACACGGTGACCACGAAGGACCGCTTCGGGCTGGCGATGGTGTCGCTGATCCGGACCATGCGAGAACTCGGCGTGGTGGACATTGGATTCCGGATGCTCGACGTCGACGAGTTGGCCCGGGCGCAGGGATTTCCCGAGGGGTATTACCTTTACGGGACCAAGACTGAGCGGGTCAAGCAGGTGGGCAACGCTGTGTGCCCGCCCGTGGCCCGGGCGCTGTGCAACACGATCGCGGAGGCGGTGTGATGAAAGACAATACGGTAATCGACTGTCCGGAATGCGGTGCGGAACTGATAAAAGTTCCGTCCGGTAGAGCTTGCCCAAATGGGCATGGAAAAATTTATCCGCGGTTGAGTCGCCGAGAAATCTGTCAGGCTCGATTGCGTAAGCTCCCGCGTGCCACGTGGCACTTGGAGTTTATGTGCTGGACTGTCGAGGGACACGACGGTGTGTTTAAAAAGCATCACGATGGTCCTGTTATGGCAGTGGCGGAAGTAATGCACGGCCTCTCTCGAAGGCGACTGAAACAGCATCCCCAAAATGAAACACTGAAAAAGGCGTTTGAGCAAGGAGGGTGAGCGGTGGCCGGCTGGACCTTTTTTCATTGAATCTCGTTTCGGAAAGGTTATGCCATAATGTTGCGAGTAAAGGATTGGGACCTACTCTTTGAGAATAGCCGAACGCGCGGCTACGGTCGCCTCGGATGGGTTCCCATTCCAAACAAGCACGACAGCGACGGATACACGCAACTTATCGAGCATGAACACGGCGCTTCTCACTACGGCGCGTGGTGTTTGATTGTCCAGGTCGCTTCAAAGTGCAAACCGCGTGGAACATTAATCAGGGAAGGCGGTACAGCACATGACGCCTCTTCGCTCGCAAGGATCACCAGGATCGGCGCCCATGTTTTTCGAGAGGCAATACCGCGTTTTTTGGAGATCGGATGGCTCGAAAACATCGACGATTGCGTGATAGGGGGCTGTCAGGCAACTGATGGAGTGCTGTCAGCGGCACAAACCACCGAAAAACCCCCAAGTCTTTTTGGCGATGGAACTTGCGGCAAAGTGATAGGGGGCTGTCAGGCAACTGTCATAGAAAAGAAAAGAAAAGAAAAGAAAGGAACAGAACAGAACAAGAGCATGTCTGCTGACGCAGACGACTCAGCCACGGATTCCGACGACGGGCAATTACGCGATTGGCTTCGATGGTGGAATGCCCTCCACGAGGACGGCATGGTTTCGGCCGGAGTCAACGAGGAACGCCCAAGTGAGGCCGTGCGCAAGGCATGGAAGCGATGCCAACAAAACCGCGAAATCCGAGAGTTGTTGGCCCGACGCGCTGCGTTGGAAGACCGGATTCGCAAAAGCACTTTCTGCCGGGAGGGATGGTTTCGACTCGAAAAGCTGTTTGGAGCCAAAAACCGTGACGGCGAACTGATTGTACGAAAGTTGCTGGAGGGCGGGTACGGGCAGCGTCGAGCGCATGAGGCTCCCACCGAGAACGGACTCGAAGCCTGCCGCCGAGAGCAGGCTCGGGCGCTCGAGGAACTCAGAAAGGAGTCCGGACAATGACCCATGAGGAATTTCAGGAGTGGCTCGTATTTCACAAATCGTGCTTCACCGGTATCGACGCTTGGCTAGAGAAGGTGATTCGCGGCGAGAATGCTCCATCATTGAAGGCCATCCTCGGCCGCTGGTTTGACGTGCTCAAAGACGTTCCTCTCCGTGATGCGAAAAACGCGACGATGAAAATCCACTCCGGTGAGGCCGCCGAACCGAAAGGATACGACAGACATCCCTCGGCCGTGCGCGCAATCGCCGGCAAGAACCGTCCAAGGAGGTGTGCTGAATTGCCGCCTCGGATTGTCGATGGCGAGTATGCCTATCGGTGTCCATGGTGTGAAGATGAAGGCTGGCGGTTTATTGCCCATCCTGATTCGTTGCGTGATGCCCGGGAGGGCAAGTTAGAAGTGATCGTCGAAGCAATGGTTGCGTGCATCTGTAAGGCAGGTGATCCGTTTAGGGTACACGCAGGGACGTTTGATCCTCAAAGGGACTGTGAATTGTCCGTTGGCATAGAGGCGGATAAACGCCGGCAGATCAAAGATTTTCTGGCCGGGAAGAGAGTCAAACCGCAGGCAGCCAACGATCGAACTGTAAAACGTAATCCACCCCGACGTTTCGCAGAATTCGAGGACGTCGGCGCCATGCCTGGGGAGGCCGCAAGATGAGCGTTATCACAATGAGCGTCGAACAGGTACGCCAACTTACGAAGAGAAGGAAGTCTTCCAAGCGAGCAGAGGAGCGAGCAGCCATCGAGACACGGAGACTTACTTATCGCGTCAGTACCGAACCCGTGCAATTTCGGCTCCCATTCCCGCCATCGTTGAATCGCTATTACCGCACGGCTGTCATTGCCGGCCACGCGCAGACCTACATTAGCAAAGAGGGTAAGGCGTACCGCGAGTACGTGATTAAAGAGTGGCGACGGATCGGGATCACGTTCAAAGGGCGGCTCGCAATCAAAGTTGCAGCCGTCTTTCCGGATCATCGACCGTATGACCTGGATGGTTTATGGAAGGCATTGCTCGATGCGCTGGAACATGCCGGGGCCTATGAGAAAGACGAGCAGATCAAAGCGGAGAGCATTGAACAGGATCGAATCGAGGCACCTGGCTGGGTGGACATCATACTCGGCCCAAAACCGGGTGATCGACAAGGAACGCTCTTTGAAACGGAGTGGTGAAACTCACAAAGAGGCGATGTTATCAGATTCAGCATGAACTGATTTTATAATCACCCCTAACCCCAAGGAACCCTATCATGGGACGCAAGCGAAAAAATGAAAACGTAGAAGCGAAAGAGAAAAAGTCGCCGATCAAGGTGAAGCCGATCCCGCGGATGCACGCCGGCAAGGTGACTGAGCCGTGGCGGATCATGGAGCGGCTGATTGCCGAGTGTACGGAGTTCGCGCACCTCAAGGTCGCAAAAATCAAGCTCTGGTGGCAGAGAGATTGGAAAGCCGACGTGGACGGCATCGCCACCGGCGCGCAGGTCTGCAAGGCCAGCGAGATCGACCGCAACCTGGCTGAGGAGAGCAGTGGGGAAACCGTCGATCTCTTCATCAAGCTGCCCGAGGTCCAATGGCCAACGCTCGACGATGCCGAGAAGGAGCACCGGCTCTATCACGAGTTGCTGCACATCATGTCGGCCAAGGATTTCAATGGCAACCAAAAGCGCGACTCCAAGGATCGGCTGCTATGGCGTCTTCGTAAGCACCCAATCCAAGCGTTTCACGAAGAGATCGAACGTTACGGAGCCGACAAAGTAATCGGTCATAACGCCGCAATCGTAGCGTCGATTGCGCATGCTGAACGGCCGATGGAGAAAATCTTCGATCGGGCGGAGGAAGGCGATTCCCAAGGCGATAAAAAAACACCGGACACCAACGGCTGGCGGAAAGTCCGCATCGACTCTATCGGACTCTCGACGCGCTATCGGAAAGCATTCGAGGAGGCCGGGATCAAGACTCTCGGTAAGGCGTCTGACATACAGCAAAAGCACGGTGACTTTTGGCAGCGCGAGATCAGCGGTCTCGGTGATAAAGGCCGCGAGGAATACGAGGACCGCATGGCGACGTTTTGGGGAGAGCACCCGGAGTACTGCGGCCAGTAGACTGCGGCCGCGTGATCGAGGAATTTTCCGGAATCGCCGGTGAAACTCAGACGCCGGCGATTCCGGAATCTGGAGGCATGGATGCGATGAACATCTTTGAAGCCGTGAAGGTTGGAGCGGAAGAGTTCTTTGAGCCGCTTCCAACGCGCCGCCCCACGGTACATCCGCCGGGTTCCCCCGGCAAGCTGGCGGTCCTGGCGACACGAATCGAGAATGGCGAAAATCTTTGGCACCCGACTGACGCAACCGATTTTGAAAATAGTCACGAGCGCACGCTCAATCTCTTTCGTCGTCGAGTCAAGTAACTCTTTTGGTATGGAAGGTACTTGACAATTCCCCGCCAAAAAAACTCTACTGCCCGCGCAAGGTGAGAAACGGTTCGTTACTCTTGCCCGGGGCCGCGCACACCGGCCCCGGGCACTCTTGAAAATCCGATATGAAGCCACCAATAACCGTCAGTCCAGCCAAAGCTCATGCACTCGTCAAAACGGGTGATCTGCTGGTGGTCTGCACGCCCCGAGGCACCGATCGGCCGATGATTGAGGGGATTAAGATCGCCGGCGGCACGACGGCTAAACACGTTGGCTCTGTGATCAGGGCGTCGGTTGCCTATTACCCGTTCCCCGCGGTGATCGACACGGCGGCCGGCCGGGGATGCCGGCTTTTGGAGTGGGTGCGGTGGTGCAATGAGCAAAACGGCATCATCGTGGTTCGCCGACTGACTACGGAGAATCTGAAAAACTTCCACGCCCAAAAGTTTGCCAAGTATCTCGTCGGCCACCTGGGCGACGATTACGCTTGGTCGCTGCTCTGGGAGTTTGCTCGCACGGAATTACCGCTCTTGCGGCTTCGGTGGCATCCGGTCAACGACGATTGGCAGGAGTACCGTGGCCTGCACGTCTGCTCGACGCTGCACGCGGCGGCCATGCGGTTCGCCGGGCCGGATCCGGTGTGTTACCTGGCCGATGAATCCACGTCGCCAAGCGACTTGTTAATGAGCGCGGCCTACAACACGATTTTGAACGTGATTCCCGATCACTTAAGAAAGGAGTTTGAACGATGCAAGAAGCGAGTTTCCTGAAAAGGGCGATGGCATTTTGTGCCGGCCTGATTGGCGGTCTGGTACTTGGGTTCCTGATTCTGGTGTTTCTCAACAGCGTGGTTGCACTGACTGCCTGCGGCGGGGAAGTGCAGCTTAAAGAACCGATCACGGAAGCCCAGGCGGCAAAGCTCAAGGCCGAGCATCCGGAGATGAAGTTCCACTCGATCCCAACAATCAAGTTCGATGAACCAAAGGTAGTTCGCGCACGAATGCAACTCGTCAGTTATGGCGCACGGTGGTGTGACTCATGCCGTCGAATGGAACGGGAGTTTGCGGCCATCGAACGAAAAGGCTATCGCGTCCTGCGGATCGACATCGACAGTCCGCCACGGTGGATTGGCAGGTATCGGCCGCATTGCGTGCCTCATACATCGCTCTACATTGACCGAGTGCGCGTGAAGTCCTGGAACGGCTACACGCCGGCCAGGACAATCCTCCAGTGGTTGCGCGATTACAGACCTGCGCGAAGGGCGGCTAAGGCGGCAACGCCGCCGTATGGAGGAAAGCGACTGTGAAGTCATGCAGGCGAAAACATCCTCGTTTCCCAAGGAGCTTGAAACGTTTACTTAATTTAACGGCAGAGGTTCAAAAAATCAAGAAACGTCGTGGAGGATTTTGAAACCTATTGCGGGGTAGAGGAGTTGGCACCTCGCGTGGCTCATAACCACGAGGCCGCCGGTTCGAGTCCGGCCCCCGCTACTTGAAACCATTATGAACTATCAAGAATTGCAAATCATCGTCTACGTGATTGCGGCGACCATGCTAGCTACGGGACCGTGGATGCTGATGCTTCATACCAAACTGGCCGTGCTCTCCAAACAAGCAAAACGAACCGAGGAAAAGGTGCAAAGGGTGCTTACCCTGGTTCAGAAACTTAAAACGACGCCTAACCTAAAGGAGTTTGACCCATGAAACGCTTACGTCTTTTCGATGTTGTGTTTCTGCTGATGAGCTTGATGTTCGCTTGTACCGTGGCCGGGGCCTCGGTCCAGGAGTGCATCGACGCCACCTGCCGGATCACCACGCCGCTTGACGCCCGCGGGGAGTGCGGCGTCGGTTCCGGTTGCGTCTTCCTGAAGGCCGGCGGCGGGGTGTACGTCCTGACGGCCGCGCACGTCGTCGAGGGAACGAACCGGTGTTCTTGTGAATTCTGGCACTCCGGCCACCTTTCGCGGCCCATCGAGGCGTCCGTAACTCAGCGCGACCCACGGAATGACACGGCGATCCTCGCCCTGCGGGAGTCCGATTTCCAGGGCTACCCGCCCCTGGCGATCCCCATCGCGCCGCATGGCCTCGGCGTCCGACCGGGCGACCAAATTATCTCGGTCGGCTGCGCCAATGGCAGTTGGTCCACCGCCTGGTCGGGTCATTGCCTGGGATTTGTCAAAGATCGAATCGCTTTCATGCCCGCCCCCGCCCAGGGACGCAGCGGCTCGGCGCTGTTTGACGCCGGAGGGCAGTACATCGTCGGCATGGTCAACGCCCGGACGGCGGACGGCACAATGGAGGGCCGCGGTGCCTACTACGGCCTGCGGGCTACCGCACTACACGATGCCGCGCTCGTTCCTATTCCTGATCCGTTGACCAACGCTGTCCCGGTCCAGTGTCCCGACGGCGCCTGTCCGGCACCCACGCCCAGGTCGCGGCAGTATGTGCTCCCTTATCGCAACCGGCAGGAGGCCGAGAAACAACCGCCGGCCGTCAACATCTATCCGACGTTGCCAGCACCAACGCCGCCAGCGCCGTTGTCGGCGGAATATGGCTCGTATGACTCTGAGCCGGCGGACAACGAGCTTTCACAGCTTGGCGTTGTCGCGGCGTTCATTGCCGCGGTATTCGCGGGCATCATGTTGTTTTATGTGGCCGGAAAAAATTAACGCTCAACCATTCACAGGCACACAATAAAGGAAGCTGGCATGGACACATTTTTAAGCTTGTCGCCGTACATTGCCGTGTTCGCAGTCACGCTAGCGGTGATTCTGCTGATTCTGCTTCTCTGGCGGCGTAGGGAGCAACGTCGCATGGAGGCCCTTGAGATCGCCAACGAGATTCACGGTTGGGGGCTGGAACAAACATCCAGGCTGTTGACCGCCTATGCCATTGGAAACTATTTCGGGCAGGATTCCGTGACCCGAGTAGTGCGTGAAATCGTTGCGGAGATCCGGTCGGGCGGCCTTCCGGCCATGCTCCGCAAAGTCGGCTGGAAGGTCGTAAAAAACGTGTTTCTTGAAACGCCAGACGACTTGGCGAGACTCAAGGAACTGATAGCCCAGGTGGAGACGAAATCTTTTAATTCTCCGCAAAGCACATCGGCTTGAATGATAAGCATGAACATTTTTAAACGCATTGCGACACTCGAAAAGCAGGCCATAAACGCCGAAATCTGGCGTCGGCTTGTACGCGACAAACACAACCGGATGGCAGATGCCATCCAAGCACTTCGGGAAGAGAACAGACTCTTACGAAGTTCCCTCGCCCCACCGATACCCGGCGAGATCACCCTTGTAATCGACGAAAGGATCGACGACATGAACGTGCTTTACCACCTCGTATTGCCCGCCCCGGATGCCTCGTTGGCCTCCAAGGCGACAAAACGCACTTTGACCAACGCCGCCGGCGAGGTCAAGGAAATCCCGCTCGACAAACTGACGGTTGACGGCCTGACCGGTGAAATCGGCTCGCGCGTCACCGGCAAGTTGACCGACTCGAACGCCATCGGCGAGACCGTGAAACCGTTCGACCTGGTCATTCCCGAGCCGAAGGTCACCGCCGCGCCCGCCGTTGGCGACGTCGCGGTTGCCGTGGACGGCCCCGCTCCGGATGAGAAGCCAGCCGAGGCTTCCAAAACGACGACAAAAGTTGCCACGCCAGGGACAGGCGCAAAGGCCGGCTCATAACCCAAGTCTTGCGCCAATCCTCGCCCGGTCCGCTTAAAACACCTTCTTAAAAACGACACCACAAGGAGGCGCGACCGGGCGGGGAATTTTCATAAGAGGACTTCCAGGTGGCCATTAGCGATGATTTGAACCGGATCCATGAACGGATCGACGATCTTGGAACGGAGATGCGCGAAGGGTTTGCTACGCTCGGCCAGAAATTCACGGAGCACTTGATTGATGAGGCCCCGTGCAGGGCAAACTGTGTCCGAATGACTCCGATTGTGATTGGCAAGAACGGCGATCCGTCGATAGGCCAACGTGTAGATGAGGCGAGGGCGATTGCCGTGGAGGCCCAAAAGGCCGTGGCTGAGCATCGTGGAACGTCCATTAGATTCGTGTTGGCGGCCGTAGGCGTAGCTGGTTCGATTATCGGTGCTATCGTTGGTGGGATATTCCGATGGCTTGCTGGGTGAAGTATGATCCGTCGCCTCCCCGTCATTTATAACGTAATTTGCTTAGCGCAGCGGCGGTCACGTCACTGGCCGAAAGTGCGAAAGGCATTTTTGCGTGAGTGCAATCGGTGTGCGGCGTGCGGCGGTAAGGTGAAATTGGAGGTTCACCATATCGTGCCTTACAAAATTGCTCCGCACCGAGAGCTTGACTCGAACAACTTGATTACGCTCTGCCGCGGACCGATGAACTGCCACCTGACATTTGGTCACCTGGGATCGTACCGATCCTGGAACCAACGGGTGGTCGAGATGGCGACGAAATTTTGTCAGGCGGTGAGGGGTCGGCCATGAGTGAGCATGAAAAAATACCTGAATCATTCATGGAGGAACCGCCGAAGTGGTTGACCGACAGCGAGCAGTTGATGTACTCACACGGCCGGATGTTGATTGAGGAGATATGGGCGGCACACGATTTGCCGGAGCGGCGGCGTGGTGTTCTGGCCCGGTCGTTGGATTGGTTTTATCGGGAGTTGTTGACCAATGCCTGAGTGTCCTGGAATGCGATCTATGCACGTTGCGAGCCAAGGCGCCGCATTGACGATCGTGCAGCCCGGGGTCCGCCACCGCGGGCTGCTGAGGGAGATGATCGAGCGTCAGCATTACAGTGGCAAGGACGTGCCCGGTCGCTCCCTGCGGACCATCGACGGACAACTTGCCGTCCTGCACAGAAAACGCGAGATAATTGCCGCGGAGACTGGAGACTACGTGATATGAGTCAGTGTGCGCCAAGTTGCCGTTGCGAATTGTGCCGGAAGATGAACGCGGAGGTCAAACAATTGCGGGATAAATTCAAAGCGTCGCCGCGAAAGCATCACATGCGTCGTGTCGGGCGAAACGATCCGTGCCCATGTGGCAGCGGAAAAAAGTTCAAGCGGTGTTGTGGTGCAAGAAATTACGTAATTTGACCCGTCCCGCCGTCTCCCATCCCGGAGGCGCAAACACTCTCGCCCGGCGGGGCGGGAGTTGAGGAGTATTAAATGGCTGCATATTTTATCCCACGACAATTGCAGCAGTTGACCGATTCGGCGGGGAAGCCGTTGCCGGACATCTCTACGGAGGAGATTGGTTTCCTCAATGGGGTCACGTCGCCGATTCAGACGCAGCTTAACGGCAAATACGGGTCAGGAGACGCAATTGTCGGCGTTTCGTTCACGATCGGCGCAAATACGCTCGATGCGAACGAATGGGCTTATCTGGATGGGCAGGACCAGCCCGTAAAAACCGCTTCCAGCCCGACATTTGCGAACATCATGGATAGTGGAAACCTCGATTTCGGAACGACCGGGGCAAGGCTGTCCGCCGCTTCCGGGATTTTGACTCTGGCCGGCATCGGCAACACCAACAATGAAAATCTCGTCTTTGATTTTGAATCCGTCGCCAACAGCGTCGT
>JAFGPV010000090.1 GCA_016936015.1 Pirellulales bacterium | reverse complement strand
TATAACTCCCCTCTCCCTTAGGGAGAGGGGCCGGGGGTGAGGGCTGATTTTTAGAAAAAACTCCAAAGTTATTCTTGGACAACCGCTAAGCGTAGTGTATACCAGAGCCGCCCTCCGGAGCAAGAATGAGGGCAGTACAGATTTACAGAAACGTCCCCAACGCCCTGCGATGGCAATCGCGGGGGTGGCGTGTGACGCCGTTCAACCCTCGGAACCGCCGCGGCGGGGCGTTTCTTCCGCCGGCTCCTCCATGCCGCACCATTCGCGGAGCCAGAGAAAATCTTCACGCAACTCTTCCAGGGTCTGCCGGAGCAACGCCAGGCGGCGGCGGAAGCGCCGCCACGCCAGAAACACCGCCGCCAATGCAATCAAAAACAGTCCGCCGGAAAAGATCAGCAGCCAACCCCAATTGGGAACTCCCCCGCAGCCGTCGAGCAACTCGGCGGCCGCCACGGCCGGCAGCGGAAAGGCCGCTAAAAGCAGAGCCCCGGCTATAATCCAGATAATCGCCAGCCGCCGGGCGCGGCGGAGGTCTGCGGCAATTTCCAGCCGGGCCAGTTCGCTCCGCAGCGTAAACGCCTCGCGGAGTTGAGCGCTGAGCGCGCCCAGTTCTTTACCGAGGCCGGCCAAGGGTCCCTGGTTCGCGTTCATGGTTTATTGCCTCCCGAACGGAACTGACGGAGGACCTCTTTCGCCAGAGCGCCGCCGAGGGAACGGAAGATCAGCGGCAGGATTTCCCGGCCGAGGCGGTCCCTCAGCCGCCGGCTGCCCAGCGCTGCAGCGGCAGCCAGCCCCGCACTCAAAGCCGCCGCGACCGCGCCCAGGGGATGACGCTGGACGTGGGTCCGCCAGGAGAGGAGACGCTTTCCTTCATTGCCGATGGCGCGGAGCCGCCGGTCGATCCGCCGCCGCGACCGGCCAATCCGCGTCCGGAGTTCCCGTTGTCGGGCAGATGCGTTCATCTTCGGAAAAATTTCTGGAACAGCCGCCCGAGGCAGAATCCGGCGACCGTGCCGAGCACGACGCTCAGGCCGGGATATTTTTTCACAAAGCACCGGGTCTCTTCCAGGGCCTCGCCCACGGGTCCTTCGCGGAGATCGACGATGGTCTTGGCGGCCTTTTCGCGGACCTGCTTGTAGAGCCGCTGGGCCGTCTCGAGTTCGACCTTCGCCTTGGCCACCGCCTCGGCGGCGAACCGGACTTCGGGACTCTCCTCCTCGAAGGGAGGCGCCGTTTTTTCCTCGGGTTCCCTTTCCGGTTGGTCGCTCATGTTTTCCGGCATGGTTTCTCTCCTTGATGAAAACTATAACCTCCGGGGCTATCGAAATTTACGTTACGCAACGCGTCGGCGGAGGGCATTTCGACCGCTATAATCGTTATCCGGCCTATCGCCTCTTGAATTTTACGCAGGCGGAGGGTAGGATCATAGACAGTCCCCTCGGGCGGGGAGACCAGACCATGGCGGGGCGCCGCTTTCTCGAAAATCGTTCCGCTTTCTCACGCTCGGCGCCGACCGTCTATCTCGGGCTTACCAGCGTGGTCACTTCCCGGATGCAGTTATCTTTCGATCCCCCAACCCCGGGCCAGCGAGGAGGACAATGATGAATCTGTTGAAAAATCAATCCAATGTTCTTTTTGTAGGAGGCGGCTCCCGCCGCCGATTGTTACGATTTTCCTATTCCCAGGACAGAAAAAGCCGCCTCATTTGGTTTGTGGCGATCCTCTTGGCAAACCTCGCCTTTACCGCCTCTGCCCATCAGCCGGCCGCGGAGCGGATCCGCGCCGCGCTGGCCAAGCCGATCACAGTAAACTACACAGAGATGCCGCTTTCGGAAGTGGTTGCCGATTTGCGTGTTAAACTGCACGTCCCCATCCAACTGGACTTCCGGGCGCTGAACGAACTGGCCATCGCTACCGACGGGCCGATCACGTTTTCGGCAAAGGGGATCTCCGCGAAATCGGTTCTGACGCTAATCCTGCGGGAGGTGGGGCTGGTATACCTGATCGAGAACGACGTGCTCTCGATCACTTCACCGCAAGAGGCGGAATTGCCGGACCGGCTGGTCACCCGCATTTATGACGTTACCGATCTGGTTACGCCCGAGGGGAAACCGGAGGACCAGCCGGATTTCTCTTCACTGATCGAACTGATTACTTCGATCATTCGGCCTCAAAGCTGGGACTGCGTGGGGGGGCCGGGTTCAATTCACGAATTCCCCTTGCCGGCTCTTTCCGCCCTCGCCATCACACAAACCGAGTGGAATCACGAGGCAGTCGCCGCGTTGCTGGCTGATCTCCGGACGGTGCGTAAATTCCACGAGAAAAAGACGACTTCTCCGGAAAAAAACAAATCCGGCCTGGAGAACTCGGCAGATGGAGCGGGCAACGAGACGCCGCTCCGGCCGGCGCCCGTGCAGGGCGTATCGGCATTCGAGCAGTCCGCGCAGCAACCGCTGGCCCAACCGCTTACCGTGAAATATGTAGAAACACCGCTTTCCGAGGTGAGCGATGATCTCGAAAAGAAGCTGGCCCTCCCTGTCCGATTGGACCATCGCGCTCTGGACGAACTTGCCGTCGCCACCGACACGCCCGTCACGTTCTCGGTCTCGGGAATCCCCGCCAAATCCGCTCTGAACTTAATGATGCGCGAGCTGGGGCTGACGTATCAACCCTATTGCGAAATCCTCTCCATTACCTCGCAACAGGAAGTGGAATCCCCCAACCGGGATTTCATCCGAGTCTATGACGTGAGTGATCTGCCGGCCTATCGCGATGAACAAGGGCGGGGAGTGCCCGATTTTGTTGAGATCCTAGATTTTATCACTTTAACCGTGGCTCCTCAGAGTTGGGATGCCGTCGGCGGGCTGGGCAGCATCCGGGAATTCCAGAACGGCAGCCTCCAGGTCTTGGTGGTAAGCCAGACCTGGCAGATCCACGAAAGGATCGAGCAACTGCTCAGCGATCTCCGCAAACTCCGCAAGCGGCCGCTTACGAAGGCGGACGTGGAAAAATTGCCGCGGGAACCTGTGCCGCAAATAATGTATCAACCAAGCGGTTTTCATCCTCCATCATCCAGGAAGGTGAAACCGCTGCCGCCGCTGGAAAGGGACCCGTTGCGGGAGGCCGTCGTCGCCGGAAACAACGAGTTGGCCTTTCAGTTCTATGGCAAACTGAGCGGGGGGAAACCGGAAAACGTCTTCTTCTCGCCCTACAGCATCGCTACGGCGCTGGCGATGGTGCAGGCCGGGGCCCGGGGCCAGACCGCCCGGGAAATCGGCGAGGTGCTCCACTTGGAACTTCCGCAGGCGGACGTCCCCAAGGCGTTTGCCGCCCTCCAAAAAGCCCTGCCCGAGGAAGGATTGGGCTGCCAGTGGCGCGTGGCCAACCGGCTGTGGTATCAGCAGGGGCGCCATTTTAAGGCCGACTTTGCCGCCACGCTGCAAGACGCCTTCCAGGCCGATTTGGGATTCGTCGACTTCGGCCAACCGGAAGCCGCGCGGCAGGCGATCAACCACTGGGTCGAAGAAGCGACGAAACAGCGGATCCATGACCTTTTCCCGCCCGGCGGCATCCGGGAAAATACGCTGCTTGCACTGACCAACGCCGTCTATTTCCAAGGATCGTGGGAGTCTCCCTTTCCGGAGCGGAACACCAAGCAAGAGTGGTTCTATGCACCGCGGAAGACCTTACGAGTGCCCATGATGAGCCAGGAGGGCATGTTGAAATACGGGAAAAACGATGCGGTACAGATGGTGTCGCTCCCCTACCGGGGCCGGAACGTCTCGATGCTGATCCTGCTTCCCGAAAACCGGGCCGGGGCGCTGGAGGCGCTGGAGAACCGCCTCTCGGCGGAGACGGTGGCCGCAATGATGAAAAAGTTGAAAACGGAATACATGACGCTCTGTCTGCCCCGGTTTACTCTCCATATGGGTTTTCCCCTGCCGGAGGTCCTGCAATCGCTGGGCATGAAGTCGGCGTTCGATGCAGCGACGGCCGATTTCGGGGGAATCTCCGACGAAAAACCGCTGTGGCTGAACAACGCTTTTCACCAGGCGTTCGTCCGGGTGGACGAGAAAGGGACCGAGGCGGCCGCGGCCACGGGCCTGGGCTGTTTCGGCGGCCCGCTGATTTCCCTCCGCGCCGACCACCCGTTCCTCTTCCTCATCTACGACCACCGCACCGGGAGCATCCTCTTCCTCGGCAAACTGGTCGAACCGGTAAGCGAAGAACGCTCCCCGGAATCGAAGGGGATGGGCATGTTTTAATGTTTTCCCCCTTGAAATTGGGCCGCCCGTCCGTATATACTGACCGCGTCAGAATAGTATACGTTTGTACCATATCCTCCCGCGGCTGCATAAAATTGAAGGAATCCAAGGATCGGCAAACCCTGTTTTGGTTCGTTACGGCCGATGGTGTTTTTGCCCAAAGGGCTTCTGTTCCTCCAGCCCAGGGCAACGCCCTGGGGAAGGTGAACACAATCGTGTGGGACCGGCCCAACGGGCCAATCGTTCGAAAAAGACGCGAAGAAAGACGTTTGGCCCGTTGGGCCGTTGATCGTAAAATTTGCACCATCACTCCCCAGGGCGATGCCCTGGGCTGGGCGAACATCGGGCCTTCGGCCCATTAAAATCATCTCTTACGATGAATAAAAATGACACAAAACCATCGACTTCCAACCAAAGGAATGATGCTTGTTTTGCGCAACCAAGTTTTTTCGGATGAAATACCCCCCATGCCCCCCCGAAGTGTCCCAATCACGGGTCCTGTTGCCCAACCTCCCGCCTCCGGCTTTGATCCGGATCACTTGCTTCCATGAATCGATTATCCTCAATGATGTCGAAACCGCCCTGCCCGGCGCGGCAATTTCCCCGCCCGGCCGCAAACGCCGGGATGTGCTCAACAATTCAAAAAACTGGCTACAACAATTCACGCGCGGACTAGTAAAATACGACATTGAATGCCCCCCATTGTCCAACAATTATTCCCGCAACAATTCCCCATTCCCAAGGAATCTGCCATGGTCGGTAAATTCATCCCGCCGCTGCTGATCGCCGCCGGGAGCCTCTTCGGAATCCTTACCGCCTCGGCCTCCGACCCACAGCCGGCCGAGCAGCGGATCCGCGCGGCGCTGGCCAAGCCAATTACGGTGGGCTACGCGGAGACGCCGCTCACGGCGGTGGTCAAAGATCTGCAAGGCAAGCTGCTCGTCTCCGTCCAATTAGATCAACGCGCTCTTAACGAACTGGCCGTCTCCGTCGATTCGCCAATCACGTTTTCGGCAACGGAGATTTCCGCCAAGTCGGCCTTAAACCTCATGCTCCGCGATTGGGGACTGACTTGGACAATCGAGAATGAAGTGCTCATGATCACTTCGCCGCAGGATGCGGAATCGCCGGATCGGCTGCTCACCCGACTGTACGACGTCGCCGACCTCGTCACGCCCGAGGACGATCCCCGAAAACCGCCGAATTTCGGTCCATTGATCGAGCTCATCACCGGCATGGTCAAATCCCATACTTGGGACGAAGTCGGTGGGCCGGGTGTGATCCAACCGTTTCACGCAAGGGGCATCCGCGCCTTGGTGGTGACGCATACAGGGCCGGTCCAAGAGGACCTTGCTGAGCTGCTAGCCAATTTGCGGGCGCTCCGTGATGCCAATAAAATCAACCTGCCGCTGGATTCTGCCGGTGAGCCGGACGACGCCTCGGCAGCGGAACCGTTGCCCCCGCCGGCACTCACCCGCGGTCTAACTCCCGCCGAGGAAAAAATTCGTCAACTCCTCAAGCAGCCGATCGGAGTGCATTTTTTGGAAACACCTCTGAGTGAAACCCTCGATGTCCTGCACACGCAGACGGGAATCAAGATCCAAATCGACAAAAAATCGTTGAACGAACTCGGAATCAGCTTGTCCCTTCCCGTTACCCTCGACATGAAAACCCTTGAACTGCGGAAGGCGCTCGATTCCATGCTCGACGCCCAAGGATTGACTTGGGTGATCCAAAACGATTGCCTCCTCGTTATTTCAGCATCGCAAGCCTCCTCCGCCGACTATTTCAATACCTTGGTTTACGACGTCTCCGATCTGGTCGCATCACACGACGCCTACGGCAATTCGGCAGCCGACTACGAACAACTGATCGACCTCATCGCCCGCACAATCCGACCAATGGAGTGGGACGTGTACGGCGGCGAAGGGAGCATGAAACCTTTTACACAAGGCGGCATCCAGGCCCTGGCTATCCGCCATAACTGCGAGGTCCATGAACGGATCGAAGAGTTGCTGGCCCGCCTCCGCCGGCTCCGTAAGGAACGGCCGGAGAATAAACAAGAAGACAATTAAGAGAGCCGTGCGGAGAGAACCATGCAGTATCAACGATTTTCTTATGCGGTAGTTTATGGATTGATCCTCTGGGGATGCTCGGCATTACCGGCCTTCACCCAGGAGCCGCCCGCCGGGCCGTCCACGCAATCGGCCGAGCAGCGGATCCGCGCGGCGCTGGCCCGGCCGATTACGGTGGATTACCAGGAAACGCCGTTGAAGGACATGGCGGCCGATCTGCAAAAAAAACTAAACGTCAGCATTCATTTGGACCAACGGGCGCTCAATGAACTTGCCCTGGAGCCTGAGCAGCCGATCACCTTTTCGGCGGTGGAGATTTCCGCGAACTCGGTCCTGAGACTGATCCTCCATGAATTGGGACTGACTTGGGTGGTGAAACACGAGACGCTGTTGATCACTTCGCATCAGGAGGCCGAATCGTCGGACTATCTTGTCCACAAGATGTACGACGTGTCGGACCTCGTCCGCCGGTCCAGCGGGCCGGCTTCAGAAGATCTCGATTTTCTTGTGGAGGCCATCACCTCAACGGTGAGACCGGCAATCTGGGACGAATATGGCGGCTCGAGCACCCTCCGCCCGATCGCGCTGCCCGGCATCCGGGCGTTGGCCGTTAAGACGACCGAGCAGGTCCACGAAGAACTTGGCGATTGGCTGGCGGCCCTGCGCGCCCTGCGGCACAATCCCGCACCGACGCCGCAGGCGGGAACCGACTATCAGCCGCCTCGGCCGGCCGCGGTGAATCTGCCCGAAGGAGTCAAAAAGATCTACCGGGCGCTGGACCAGACAGTCTCGCTCGAATGCCAGTTCGCCCGCTTGAGTGAGATCGTCAAAGAACTCTCGACAATGACCGGCGTCCCGATCATCCTGAGTACGAACCAAGAATTGCTTGTCAGGAAGGGGCCGAATCCGGAGGCCGACGTTCCACTGGAGAAGGTGTCTCTGGAGTCCGCCTTGGATTTGCTGACTAAGAATCACGAATTATCATGGATCATCGAAGACGGCAAAATCCAGATCGTACCCAAGCAAAGGGCCGACCAGACGCTGGTTACCCTGACCTACGACGTCTTCGACCTCGTGCCGTTGCATGACCGGCACGGCTTGATGCTGCCCGACTTCGAGGCATTCAATGATGTCATTACCGAAACAATCGACCCGCCGTCGTGGGAGGTCGTCGGCGGCCCGGGGAGCGTCAGCACGTTGGATTGCGACAACCTGCGGGCGATCGTCGTCCGGCAGATCTGGCCGGTCCATCGGCAGATTGAAAAGTACCTCTACGACCTCCGCCGGCAGCGCGGGCCGCTGACGGCCGAGATGCTGGAGGACCTGAGCCAGGACCCGGCGGCCTCGTACCTCCGGAGCCTGGCCTGGTTCGGCGCGGCGGTCGGCCTGACCCTCCTCGGCGGCGCGGTTTGGCTCCGGCTCCAGTTGAAAAGAGACCGGAAGGCCGGCGCAAACTCCCCCCGCAATGGCCATCGCGGATCGTTGGATGAAAAAATGATGCCGTAGTAGGGCTTCGAAAAGGCTCTCCCGGCATCATTGATGATTGGTCCAATTTGCAATTTGCATTTTACAATTTACAATTTGCAATAAAGAGTACCCTACGAAGCCGCAAGCGGCTTGATTCCCACTACCAACCCCAGACACCATGCACCCCCCCTGGCAGAACAGCTTACTGATGCGGGCGGCGCGGCGGGAGCCGGTCGAGCGGACGCCGATCTGGCTGATGCGGCAGGCCGGGCGGTACCTGCCCGAGTACCGGGCCGTCCGACAAAAAATGCCGTTTGCGGCGTTGTGCAAGAATCCCGACCTGGCCGCCGGGGTGATGCTGGCGACCGTCGATCGGCTGAAGGTCGACGCCGCAATCCTCTTTTCCGATCTGCTGGTCCTGCTGGAGCCGTTGGGTTTCGAGGTCGAGTACGCCCCGGGCGGCCCGGTGATAAAAAATCCCCTCCGTATGCCGGACGACGTCGACCGGGTCCGCGAGTTGGAAGACGCCGCGGAATTGGACTACGTGCTGGAGACGGTGCGAAAAACCCGCTCCGGGTTGGATGCCGGGCTGCCGCTGATCGGTTTTGCCGGGGCGCCGTTCACCTTGGCGGCGTACCTGATTGAAGGCGGCGTGATCCGGGATTACCGCCGCACCAAGAGCTTCCTCTACACCGACCGGGGCGCGTGGGACGCCCTGCTGGGCCGCCTGGCCCGGGCGGCGGGCCGATTGTTGGAGGCGCAAGTCGCCTCGGGCGCCCAGTTGGTGCAGCTTTTCGACAGTTGGGTCGGCTGCCTGGGCGTCGAGGACTACCGGGAGCACGTCCTGCCGTACAGCCGGGAGGCCATCGCGCTGGTGCCGCCGGAGACGCCGGTGATCCACTTTACCACGGGCAATCCCGCCCTGCTGTCTCCGGCGGCCGAAGCGGGCCGCGGCCGGAAGCACTTGATTTTAGGCGTCGATTGGAGAATCCGCCTGGAAGACGCCTGGCGGACGATCGGCCATGAGACGGCGATCCAAGGCAACCTCGATCCCGCCGTTCTCTTAGGCCCGCCGGAGGAAGTCCGCCGCCGGACGGAAGACGTCCTCCGCCAGGCGGCCGGCCGGCCGGGCCACATCTTCAACCTCGGCCACGGCGTGCTGCCGCAAACGCCCGTCGAAAACGTGCGACTGCTGATCGAAACGGTCCAAGCGGGAACGGGACCCGGGTGAAAACCGGAAGGGCAGAAAAGACGTTTCCGTGAAGCAATCCCCCGTCATCCTAACGGGCAACGGCCGAGCGCCATCGGCAGACGGCGCCCCTCGGGACGACGAGACGGTTTCGAGGAGAGGGCGCCGCGTTAGGCGGCGATGCGTGCGGATTTCCGATCTCCCAGGTTCCTTCCGGCCCAGAACTTCTCCGCCTGGGCCTGGTCCTCGATGTGCTTCCGCTGATCCTCCAATTCCATGAATTCCGGAACCGGGGCTTCCTTCTCGGATTCTTCATGGATCCGCAGGACGGGCGACGCGTCTTCCCGTGGGTATGTGTTTTCGCTCATGACAATGCCTTTCAATGCCAGTTTTGGAAAGGTGGTATCCCTCCGTTGTCAATGAAAACGCCTTCCATTGCGCTCATGCACCTCGTCCCGTTCCGCAGTTTCTTCAGGAGCGGCGTGCCGCCAAGGGGCGGGTCCGGAATCAAGCCGCCTTGCGCCGGTGGTCTTTCAGGCCGATCGCCCGGATGGGCGGCGCCGAAGAACCAAGCGACCGGCGATAACTCTTTTGCCGCTGCACGGCGCGGCGCCGCGCGGAATCGGGGATATCGTCGATCACGTCCATCCGCCGATCCAACTCCGAGTCGATTGCCTCACTAAGGCTTGTCAATTCGTCGTCACTAAGTCGCCGCAGTTGGTTCAAGATGTAATTCATAGCCACCTCCATCAATAAAACCTTCGACGACGAGCCGGACGAAAACCGCAAACGCTCCGCCTGCTGCGGCCGGGCGGCGGTTGCGGAATTTCCAGCCCTCGCACACAAAGCACCATTCGGTATGACGGTCTTTTCCGGCGGGCGCCCCGGCCACGACCGGGCGACGTCGGGATGCCGTCGCTTCTCCCGCCCGCAACCGGGCGCGGGCAAGGAATCCAAATCTTCGCTTTTCGAACCACCGGGCCGTCAGGCCGCCGGACGGATCTCTCGCCCAGCGCCGGGGACCGGCTGTGCAACGGCATCGGGAACCGGGGGTTCCGGCGGAACGGAGTACGCCGTAGGAAATATCAACATGCGCGCCGTCTGATTCGTCCGCATGCAGATCCCGTATGATCGCCGCCACCAAACGTACCCGCCGCCGGCCAGCAAGCACAATCCGGCAAGGATTCCTCCCCCCCATTGCAGTCCCCGGCGGAGCTGTTCCGCCGCCGCCGCCTGGGCCTGGGCGTGTCCCTTCTCGATCAGCGAATTTCCGATTCGGGGAGTTGTTTCCTCCGATTCCAGGCCACGATCCGTGTTCCATGTGTTGTTCACCGATTCGTCCCACGGATTGGTCTTCACCACCGGGGAACTCGATGAGGATTCGGGAGACTTCGGCGTCGCGAGGCCGTCAATCGGAGCGGAGATGTCATTCGAATTGACCAGTGTGTTGTCGGCGGGAATCGCCGCCCAGGCGCTCCCCGAAAAATACCCCGATATAAACACCGAAAAAAACAGACTCATTCCCCCGAGAAGCGTGATCGTCAGTTTCATAGTGCGGGATCCTAACTCTCAACCGGATGCCAATTAAAAATATTGCCCGCCGATTCAGGCCTCTCTTCTTCGGAGTTACGCGGCGAATTTCCGTTTCCGGCGCTGCTCTTTCAAGCCCGTATAACGAACCGGCGGCGCCGCCGAGCCTGTACGATGGCGATAACTTTTACTGCGTTGCACGGCGCGGCGCCGGGCGGAGTCGGGAATTTCCTCAGTCGCTATCGTCCGCGATTCTATCTCGCCGTCGAGGACTTCGCTGAGTTCCAACAACTCGTCATTGGTCAATTCTTGCAGCTTCTTGAAGATCGAATGCATAACGACCTCGCTGAGGGCACTCGCCGGGCCGGGATCAACCGGCGCGGCGACGATACCCGGAAAAGGGATTAAACTCCTCGCTTGCCGGAATCGACGGCGCGGTGACCTGGGAGCCGGAAAAGGGGAGGAGACCGTCAAATTGCCGCTGAAAATGAGCGTCCCACTCGGCAAGGTTCATCGGACCGAGTAAAAAGGGAACGCCAAAACATCGCACCAACCGTTCCAAATCCGCCGCCGACCGCTCGGTGTACACCGCGGTGGTGTCGGGACCCATCACCAGCATCGACTGCAGGAAGGCGTCGGAAGCCAAGGCCGCGTCGTCGCTGGCGTCTACGATGACCGTATCTGCCCGACGCATCCGCCGACGGATTTCCGGCAGCGTCCGTGCAAACGAAATCTGTGACAGATGTCCTCCGTGCCGCTCCAGCCAATGCTTGACTTGTCCCGTCAGGGAACGACACGGATAGAACAACACGATCACAGGAACGGTGGTGGAGCATCGCAAGGTTCTGGAAAACATATCCTTCCTGATCGCGGTTCCATGATCGCGGCCCTCCGCTCCCTCGAATCCTCGGCGCAACAAAACAAACCGGCGGACGCTCCTGCGTCACGCGGTCAGCCTCGACCGAGGACGACGGCTACGGAGGATTAATCCGAATCACGCATCCTCGCCGACACCCCGTCGGCAACGACTGTTCATCCATGCGTTACATCTGCAAGCCGCACGCCAAAGCTCCGGAGAAAGCGGGAATCGCCGGCAACGTTCCACGCCAGCGGGACTTATGACAATAATCTCTCGACGTCGCGCCGCGATGCGCAGCGGAAACGGTCGCAAAGTGCAGCCGATGCATAGCTGCAAAGCGCGACCGATTGGCAAGAGATCAGAGTGGAGAGGTTCGGCAGAAAAAGCCGCTTACGGCTTTGCAAATGACAAACGGCAAACGAGAACACCGGCGAAAAAAAAGAATCCACCGGACCGATACGGCCCGGCTTTGCCCGCTGCCCGCCGCTTTCAACTCAAGCCGTGTTTCTTCAGCTTCCGCGCAAGCGTGGCGCGATGCACTTCCAGCAGGCGGGCGGCTTTCCGCTGATTGTAGTCGGCGCGATCCATGGCCTGGGCAATCGTACGCTTCTCGATCTTTCTCAGGCTGAGATCGTCCGGCGGCGGAGTGTCTTGTGGGAACCGCGCGTCCAGCAGCAGGGTTTCCAACAGGACCTCGGGTTCCAGGCCCGTGGCGTAGAGACGTTCGACCCAGGCCGCCAGTTCCCGGACGTTGCCGGGCCATGGATAACCGATCAATAAATTGCGAATCGCGGAAGGAATCTCGATCGGAGAGCGTTTGTAGAGCCGGGCATAATGAGCGGCAAAATGCGTCAACAAGGGGGGGATATCGTCTGGTCGCTCGCGCAACGGCGGGACGGCGATGCGGACGATATTCAACCGGAAATAGAGATCCTGGCGGAATCGGCCTTGCTGGACCATTTCCCGCAGCCTGCGGTTCGTCCCTGCCAGAAACCGGGTGTTGACTTTCACCGGAATCGGTTTCCCGATCGGCATCACCTCTTGTTCTTGAATCACGCGGAGCAGCTTCGGCTGAAGATTCAGCGGGATTTCCCCCACTTCGTCAAGGAACAAAGTTCCCCCGTCGGCCGTGCGGACCAAGCCCAAGGTGCTTTGTTCCGCACCCGTAAAGGCTCCGCGGACATGCCCGAAAAATTGGCTCTCGAATAAAGCCGACGAAATGCCGGCGCAATTGACCGGAATAAAAGGCTTGTTCCGCCGGGTACTCTTGGCACACAGCCGGCGGGCAAGAAGCTCCTTCCCCGTGCCGCTCTCCCCTTCAATCAGAACGCAACAATCACTGGCTGCCACCGTATCGACCAGTCGGACCACTTCGTGCAGGGCCTGCGAAACGCCGATAATCTCTGGAACACTCGAATCCGGTCGCGTGATAAAACTCATGGCGTAAACTCCCTGGCCGTCAACGAGAAATACTCGTCCGGCCTCGGCGTTCGCCCGGCTCATACGCAAGATCCAACGTCCCTGCTACGGAAGAGTTGTGGTTCTCTTCGGCGCAAAGACCCTTCTACAGCGGTAGGGACGCCGCCGTATTCTACCCTGCGTCGAACCTGCTTAACGCTGCCTCCGTGTTATTGGTGGTTAAACTTCAGTTGTGGAAACTCTCGTATCCTTTTGTATCACCATTCAATTCGCTTCAATCAGCAAATTGCGGCTACGCATCTTTATTTCATTCCTTCTTCCGTCAGGAAAGCGAGGTATGTTTTCCTCTCTCCTGTCGAGCAAAAGCTGAAAAGATGTAATAAACGATAAAACGAGAAGAGTTTAGATCATTTCCGAGATTCATTACAGGGGGGGTCCCCCATCATTTCGATACATCCATTCTCACTATAGGTGTTATTTTAATTACATCCATCAATTTGTCAAGCAGGGGGTATTCTCCAAACTACTCGCATGGGGGGGTATTTTTTATAAATATTTCATAAATATTTGAGCTTTATAGGAAGCGAAAGGAGCGATTGACGGAGTGTATAAAAATGCTACTCTGGGGGTGTGAATACCCTCATCCAAAAACACCGTTGGTTGCCGTTCTTGTTGCCATTTTTGGTCTTTCTGGTCGTCGGCGCGTTCGAGCCGACTCCCGATAAGCCGGGGGGGGAATTTTTCGGTCTGAGCATTCTCTACGGTTATTATCCCTGCGTGTACACGCTCCGCATCGTCCTGACGCTGGCCGCGATGCTGGCGGTGCTGCCGGGATATCGGGAATTTCCTTTTCGACTGAGTTGGTGGGGGCCGTTGGTCGGCGTGGTGGGCATCATTCTGTGGGTTGGGCTGTGCAGGCTTGACGTGGAACACAACTATCTCCAGCCCTTCTTCAAACAATTGCACCTCGAGTGGTTGATCGGCGCCGGCGAGCGGGCGGGATTCAATCCGCTGACGGAATTGGCCGGTCAACCGGCTTGGGCCTGGAGTTTCCTGACGATCCGCTTTATCGGCCTGGCGTTGATCGTGCCCGTGATTGAAGAATTCTTTCTGCGGGGTTTTGTAATGCGGTTCGTCGTCAATGCAGATTGGTGGACGGTGCCTTTCGGGCGGGTTACCGCCACGGCGGCCGTCGTGGCGACGGCCTACGGCGTGCTGGCCCACCCCGCCGAGTTGCTGGCCGCCGCCGTCTGGTTCTCGCTGGTCACTTGGCTGATGGTCAAGACCCGAAACATCTGGGACTGCGTCATGGCCCACGCGGTGACGAATTTCCTGATGGGCGTTTACGTGGTCGTCAGCGGGAATTGGCGATTGATGTAAGCTTTTATGAAATGTTTTATGGAAATCAATCCCTATCATGCACCGAAGAAGGATATCGAGCCGGAATATCCCGCGAAACCTGCGGTTTCCACTTTCGATTGGTGGGAATCTCGCCGTCTCCGATATAACGGCGGTCTGGTCTTGGCCGGTATCCTCGCTTTCGTCGGTTACGTCGTCGTCTGTTTCACGCTGCTCCCCCGAGTGTTGGACGCTTCCGAGATTGAGGTCAATCTTTTCACCACGCTATTTCAAGGCGTGGGATATCTGTTGATGATTGGCATCGCCAATCTCTTTTATTTTCTGCTTCCTCAACAGAATTCGTGGGTAAAATGTGGTTCGGGAAGCATGCCAAGTGTGTGATATAACGCGAGTTCAACGACGCGGTACGT
>JAFGPV010000003.1 GCA_016936015.1 Pirellulales bacterium | reverse complement strand
ATGACCCACCTCCTTGCTTAAGGCCAACGGCAGTAATCCTTTCCGCCGGCTCCTATCATAGCAAAAATGTGGGTAAACTTAAGGCTGCCGGCCGCCGGCTATTGAATCCGAGTGTCTTATAATCAAAGCTCTCTTTTTATTCTTTGATAACGGAAAAATCCTTCCATCGCCGTGAGGAAAATTCCTCTATTTTTTCATTATTCCCCGCGGCGCGGAGGAAATAGGCCGCCGCGCCGGGCGTGTCTTCAATCAGGGCCAATCCCCGGCGATGACCCAATACGCAGGCGGCAGTGGAAAGTCCGTCGGCCGTCGTCCCGTCGGGGGCGACGACCGTCACTTGGCGGCGGTCCGTCAACCCCAGGCCGGTCCGCGGATCGAGAACGTGGGAATATCGTTTCCCGGCGATTTCGACGAACTGCCACATGTCGCCCGAGGTGGCCAATGCGACGTTCTTCAATTCCAGATAAAAACGAGGCGGAGTTTTCGGATCGGTCTGCCCAACGCCGATCCGCCAGCCCGCTTTGCCGGGCGGGGGATCGCCCAACCGCAGGTCGCCGCCGGCCTCGATCAACGCCCGGGTGACGTGATGTTGACGCAGAACTTCCAGCGCGGCGTCGTTGGCATAACCCTTGGCAATCCCCCCTACGTCGAGCCGCAGATCGGGCCGAAGCAACTCGACGGAGCGGTCTTTCGGATGCAATCGGATCCAGCGATAGTTCACCCGGGATAAAACCGATTGCAGGGCCTGGGGCGAGGGCAATTCTTTCAACTGCCGGGATTTTCGCCACAAGCGGGTTGCCGCGCCGACGGTCACGTCGAACGCCCCTTCGGACCGGGCGGAGAGTTCCTGCGCACGGAGCAGGACCTGCCATAAATCGTTGCTGACGGGAACCGCTTTCCCCTCGGAGGAAGTGCGGCACAACCGCCGCAATTCACTCCCGGCATCGTAATCGCTCAGTACGGCGTTCAACTGGTGGAAACGATTCAGCGCCGCATGGGCCGCCTGCCGGGCAGTTGTATCCTCGGCGGCATAAAGTATAATATGAACTGTGACCGCCATTTCGGTTTGCGTAAATTCGTAACGCCGCAGCGGCGGCGACTCCGGCGGTTCTCCCCATAATACCCCCCCTACCAGTTCTACTGCCAATAAGCCTCTGAAGAGTTGCTTCCAGAGACTTCTGTGTGAAGACTCCGGCTTTGAAAACCCTTCGCAAACGTCGAGATGATATGTGTGTTCCATAAACGTTTATGAGGATCATTCCCAGCAGGGGCGGGTTGAAACCATGTTTAATGTACTCGGTTATCGCAACAGTTGGCAACGGTGGTTGCTTGGTTTAATGATCGTCGTGTTTTTTGTCGGTTGCAATACCTTGCCGACATGGGGAGAGAAAGCACCGTCATCCGATTCAGCCTCTTTCCCAGTCTCGAAGACCTCGGAGACGCCCGGGGCGCGGGCCAAGGCGGCCGGGAAGATCGATGTAAATTTCACGGTGCCCAATGAGTGGATGCCAAAGCCGGTGGCCAATCCCCAGGCCGAGGCCGCGGACCAGGCCGGCATGAAGCGATACGTTGAAACGATACCGGGCACGGGAGTCGTTTTCGAAATGGTTCCGGTCCCCGGGGGGATCTACAAGATGGGCAGTCCCCCGCAGGAAAAAGGCCGCAAGGACGACGAAGGTCCGCAACACGAGGTTCAGATCGATCCTTTCTGGATGGAAGCGCACGAGGTCACTTGGCAGGAATATGAGCTTTGGGCCATGGGCCTTGACCAACTTCGCCGGAAGCACGGAACCGAAGAAATTCCGAGTGCCCAGGATCAAATGGCCGACGCACTGGCCAGGCCTTCGAAGCCCTACAGCGATATGACGTTCGGCATGGGGAAGAAAAACTTTCCGGCGATTTGCATGACGCAATTCGCGGCAAAAATATACTGCAAGTGGCTTTCAGCAAAGACCGGACGTTATTATCGGCTGCCCACGGAGGCCGAGTGGGAATACGCCTGCCGCGCCGGCTCCTCCTCGGCGTACTGCTGCGGCGACGATCCGCAACGATTGGGCGACTACGCCTGGTACGGCGAGAGCGACGACGGCGACGACGAGGGCAACAGCGATGAGCAGTATCAGCAAGTCGCCAAAAAGAAGCCGAACGCCTGGGGATTATACGACATGCACGGCAACGTCTCCGAATGGTGCCTGGATCAGTATCAGCCCGACGCCTATCGGAAAGGGAGCGGCCGACGGGCGCAAAATCCGCTGATTCCTTCGACGAAACCTTATCCGCATGTGGTCCGCGGCGGCTCCTGGCTCGAACCCCCGGAAGCCTGCCGGAGCGCGGCGCGCCGCGGCTCAACGAAGGATTGGAAGTCGCAGGACCCGCAAATCCCGCAAAGCATCTGGTATTTGACCGACGCCGACTTCGTGGGTTTCCGCGTCGTCCGGCCGTTGAAGACCCCCACCGCCAAAGAGGCCGCCCGATACGACCTCACTCCTCTCGAAAAAGAGGAATTCCAGACCTACCAAAAATCCCGGGCGGGAAAACAATGAAAACCCTAAGGAGTCGAGCATGACTTCTCCCGAGAATTCCACCCGCCGCGAATTCCTGAAAACCTCGTCCGCCCTGGCGGCCGGCGCGGCGCTGGCCGGCGGATTGAACTTTGCACGGACCGCCCATGCGGCCGGCAGCGACCTGTTGAAAGTCGCCTTGATCGGCTGCGGCAGCCGCGGCAAAGGCGCCGCACACGACATCCTGGATTCCTGCCCGGGCGTGAAAATCGTCGCGCTGGCCGACGCCTTCGAGGACCGGGCCAAGGACGCCCTCGATGATCTGCGGAAGACCTACCCCGATAAAATCGATCTGCCCGAGGAGCGCATCTTCGCGGGACTGGACGCCTATCAAAAGGCCATCCACAGCGGCGTCGATCTGGTGTTGCTGGTCACGCCGCCCGGGTTCCGGCCCCTCCAATACGCGGCCGCTGTCGAGGCGGGCAAGCACGTCTTCATGGAAAAGCCCTGCTGCACCGACGCCCCGGGCTACCGCTGGCTGCTGGAAACGAACCGGAAGGCCGACGAGAAAGGCTTGAAGGTCGTCGTCGGGCTGCAACGCCGCCACCAGCCCCATTACGTCCGCGACATGCCGAAAATCCACGACGGCAAACTGGGCGAGATCCTTTTCATGCGGGCCTACTGGAACGGTTGGGGGATCTGGACCGTTCCCCGTGATCCAAGGTGGACCGAAATGCAATACCAGGTCCATAACTGGTATCACTTCGTCTGGACCTGCGGCGACCACATCGTCGAACAGCACGTCCACAATCTCGACATCTGCAACTGGGCCATGCAAGGCAAGATCCCGGACGTGAAAAACTGCCATCCCGTGGAAGCCGTCGGCATGGGCAGTTGCTGCTGCCGCGACAACCGCGGCATGGGACAAATTTTCGATAATCACACCGTGGAGTTCACCTACGCCGATGGCACCAAGCTCTTCAGCCAATGCCGCCAACAGGATAACACCTGCCAGAACGTCTCCGAACACGTCCACGGCACGAAAAAAACCTGGCATTCGCCCCGCAATGCTTACGCCGGCGCGCCGTACAAGCAAGAGCACATCGACCTGGTCGACGCCATCCGCAACCACAAGCCGCTCAACGACGGCTGGCACGCCGCGATCGGCAGCTTCACCGGCGTCCTGGGACGCATGGCAACCTATTCCGGCCAACGCGTAAAATGGGACGACGCGGCGGCCAAAGGCCCCGACGAAATGCCGAAGACCTACGCCTGGGACGCCCCGCCCCCCGTGCTACCCGACAAGGACGGCAACTATCCCATGCCCGTTCCGGGAATTAATAAACCGTACGAAATGGAATGATCCGTAACGTAGAAGCGGCATCTTGCCGCTTCCAGTTCCGAATAACCCGTTTTCTATTACCGGAAGCGGCAAGATGCCGCTTCGACTTTGTCAGAGCGAGGCCTCCCATGAACGATCCCCTGAATCCCGTCATTTCCCGCCGCACCTTGTTAAAGAACACCGGCAAGATCGCCGCCGCCACCGCCGTGGCGGGCATGGTCGTGCCATACGTCCACGCCGCGGAAGACAACACCCTCCAACTGGCCTTGATCGGCTGCGGTGACCGGGGGACCGGGGCCGCGGCTGACGCCCTCTCTCGGGAAAACGGTCCCATCAAGTTAGTGGCCCTGGCCGACGTCTTCCCGGTTCGCTTGAAAAATAGTTGCGAGAACCTCAAGAAAATGTTCGACCCGAAGGTGGACGTCCCGCCGGAGCGGCAGTTCATCGGCTTCGATGCCTATCAAAAGGCCATGGACTGTCTGAAGCCGGGCGACATCGCGATCTTCACCACTCCGCCCGCCTTCCGTTGGGTGCATTTTACCTACGCCGTCCAGAAAGGTCTTCACGTCTTCATGGAAAAGCCGACGACCGTCGATGGGCCGACGACCAAGAGAATGATCGCGCTGGGCGAGGAGGCGGACAAGAAGAATCTCAAGGTCGCCGTGGGCCTGATGTACCGTCACTGCCGCGGGCAGGAGGCCCTTAAGGAGCGGATCGACCGAGGCGAGATCGGCGACCTGGTGGCCTTCCGCTCCTGCCGCATGCACGGCCCGATCGCCGGCTTCATCGGGCCCAATCCCGGCGGCTTGAGCGATCTGCTCTACCAGGTGCAGAAGTTCCATGGCTTCCTCTGGGCCAGCGGCGGCGCATACAGCGATTTTTACATCCATCAAATCGACCAGTGCTCGTGGTTCAAAGACGCCTGGCCGCTGAAGGCCGTGGCCGTCGGGGGTCGCCATTACCGCAACAACTGCATCGATCAGAACTTCGACGTGTACAGCGTCGAATACACCTATCCCGACGGCGCGGTGCTCTATTTCCAGGGCCGCTCCATCTCCGGCTGCCACGACGAGATGGCCACCTACGCCTACGGCACCAAAGGCTCGGCCGTCATTTTGGATCCCGGTCCCCCGGCCAAAACGCGGACCTATAAGGGCAACCACTTCAAAAAACGCGAGTTGATTTGGGCCTATCCCGATCCCAAATCCAATCCCTACCACTCCGAGTGGGACGACCTGATCGACGCCATCCGCACCGATAAACCATACAACGAAACCCGGCGCGGCGCCGAAGCCAGCCTCGTCAGTTCGATGGGCCGGATGTCCGCCCACACGGGACAGGTCGTCACCTTTGAGGAGATGCTGAACTGCCCGCACGAGTTCGCTCCCGACGTCGATAAACTGACGATGGACTCCCCCGCTCCGCTCCAGGCCGGCCCCGACGGCAAGTACCCCGTCCCCCAGCCGGGCATCGTCATCGACCGGGAGTATTAAACCCGATGATTTATAAAGCATGCCTTCTGCTGGGTGCGATCATTCTTGCACTGGATTTCGTGACGGCGAACGCCTCGGGGGAACCAGCCCCCGAAGCCGCCTTGCTTCGTCGTTGGGAGGCTTCCGAGGAGTTGCCATTTTCCTTTGTCTACCGCGGCCGAAATGCTTCCAAGTTGATTGGAAGCTGGAAACGCACGGTCCAAGAACCGATTATCGACGCGACGGAAACCCGTCGCACGATCACCTGGAACGATCCGGACACGGGATTGCAAGTTCGGGCAGAGTTGACCATTTACACCGACGTGCCAAGTGTCGACTGGACGCTTTTTTTCTCAAATCGGGGAGCGAAGGATACTCCGGTTTTAGAACAGGTCAAGGCCCTGGATGTCGTCGTCTCCTCCACCAAGCCGGAAGCGCCCGTGGTTCTCCATCGTCTCCATGGCAGCGTGTGCGCCGCAGACGATTGGCTCCCGTTCGACCAACCGCTGCCGCCCGGCCGGCGGATCGAGATGGTCACCACCGGCGGCAGATCGTCGAGTATCTGCCCGTTTTTCAATCTCCATTGGGACGGCGGTGGTGTAATTACCGCCCTCGGCTGGTCCGGCCAATGGGCGGCCTCCGTGGAGCGCCGCGAGGACGGAAAACTGCGAGTCCGGGCGGGAATGGAGCGGATGCATCTGAAGCTCCGCCCCGGAGAGACGGTCCGCACTCCGCGGATCCTCCAACTCTACTGGTCCGGCAATGATCCCTGGGAAGCGTACAACCTGTTCCGAAAAATGATGTTCGCCCATATCCTGGTACGAATTGACGGCAAGCTGGTGCTGCCGCCGATTGCCCAGATGAGCACCTCCTTCTACGAGTTGAACAACACGAACGAACAGAACGTCTTGGCACACCTGGAATCGACTAAGGGCCTGGGTTTCGACACCTTCTGGCTCGACGCGTACTGGACCGGCCCAAACGGCTTTCCGGCGAGCATGGGCAATTACGGTTTTCCCATCGAGCGGGTCGAGCCGAAGGACCGTTTTCCCCACGGCCTGAAAGCCATCGGCGACGCCGTCGAGAAAGAGGGTTTGAAATTCCTCTTATGGTTTGAGCCGGAGCGCGTGGCCCCGGGAACCCTGATTGCCAAGGAGCACCCGGAATGGGTCCTGTCACCCGCCGGAGACGGCAGCGGACTGCTTGACCTCGGAAATCCCGAGGCCCGCAAGTACATGACCGACTATCTCAACGCGGCCGTCAAAGCCTACAAGGTCTCTTGTCTGCGAATCGACTATAATCTCGATCCCCTCCCTTACTGGCAGTTCCTCGACTCGAAGGATCCCGACCGGGTCGGCATGACCGAGATCCGCTACATCGAAGGTCTCTACCGGATGTGGGACGAGATCCGGCGAACGAATCCCGGGCTTTTCATCGACAACTGCGCCAGCGGCGGCCGGCGGATCGACCTGGAGACCATGGCCCGGTCTCTTCCGCTCTGGCGAAGCGACAATACCTGTGATATGACCGATCTGAAAACGGAAACGATCCTGCAAGCCGCTCTGAAAAACCAGGTGATGAGCGCGGGACTGAACCGGTACGTGCCCTTCAGCACCGTGGGCCAGATGGGTTCGACGCCGTATCTGTTCCGCAGCGGATTCAACGCGGGGATCGCGTTTGCCGAGGATATTCGCTCAAAAGACTATCCCCGGGAGCAACTACGGCAGGCCCTTGCCGAGGGCAAACGCCTGCGGAAATATTATTACGGTAACTTTTATCCGCTTTCGCCGATAACGACAAGCCCCAAGGACTGGTGCGTGATGCAGTATCACCGGCCGGAGAAACAGGACGGCATGTTGATTGCCTTCCGTCGCCCAGAAACGCAGGATGCCGCTTTCTCCGCCGCGCTCCATGAGATCGATCCGGCGGCCGAGTACGACGTCACCCAGGCGTACCATTACGATCCCTCTCCGCCCCAATGCCTGCGGGGGACGCAGTTGAAGACCTTAACGCTGCGAGTGGAGCAGCGTCCGGGCTCGCTCGTCGTCGAATATCGGAAACGGTGACTGTGGTAAGGCGCCCTACTTTCGTGCTTCACACGTCGCAAATCTTCACCGCCTCGCGCAACGACGTGAGCGGATCGCGCGTCGGGCCGAACTCATGACTGACGTAGCCGTCGAAACCTGTCTCCACGATGGCCCGCATGATGGCCGGGTAGTTCAACTCCTGATCGTCGCCGATTTCGTGCCGGCCGGGCACGCCCGCCGTGTGGTAATGGCCGATGTATTCCTTGAACTTCCGGATCCGGTCGATGATGTCGCCCTGCATGATCTGGATGTGATAGATGTCGAAGAGGACTTTCAACCGCGGCGAGCCGACATTTTTGCAGGCCTCGACGCCCCATTCCACCGTGTCGCACATGTAGTCGGGATGATCGTGCCGGCTGTTGAGGACCTCCAGGCAGATATTGACCTTCTTCTTCTCCGCCAGGCCGATGACTTTCTTGATCCCCTCGACGTAGTTCTTCAATCCGACGTCGTCGGGCGTGCCGTAGCGGTTGCCCGAGAGATCGACGACGTTCGGGAACCCGGCGTCCCCCGTGGCCTCGATACTCTTCGTCAGCGCCGCGATGCACTCGGCGTGATTCTTTTTGTTGACCAGGCCCTCGGTAAGTCCGTGGCTGGGCGTCAGGGTGCAGATCAAGCCGAGTTTCTTCGCCTCGGCGAAATCTTCCGGCCCGAGGAAATCGAGGCCTTTCAGCCCCATCGCCGCGGCGTGCCGGCCCAATTCCTGCCAGGTTCGGAATCCGCCGTATCCCGCGGGGACTGCTTGTTTGATCCGGCCTTTGACCACCACCTTCTCGGTCTGCGCCGGATCGGACTGCTCAGCCCCGGCCGACTTCGCCCCCCAAGCCGCCGCGGCCAACGCGGCCGCCGTCCCCTGTATCCAGTGACGGCGTGAAAGATCGGTCGAATCTCCGCAATTTCTTCCGGTGGGCATGGTTTCGTTCCTTGCTAAAAAGGGGAAAGACACAGCCCCGATTCTCTGGAACGGCCCCACGGGTCCTTCGCACAAACGCCGGCTGTCCCTTTTTTCCTTCCGGGATCGCGCCTGCCCCTTTAGATAAGCTTAGAGGTCGTTTTCTCGCCTGTCAATAATTATTCCTTGCGTCGATCCATTTCCTTATTGGTCCTCGACAAAGCTGACGGCGGTTTTACGACGCCTTTTCCCAACTCCCGCACCGCCCGTTCGATCTGTTTTTCGTCGGTAGGATGATAGATGGGCGCACCGAAGCGGAGGGTCAGCCGACGGCGGAATTGCTTGGGGAATTTCCAGAGCGCCTTCCCGCCCTCGAAGCTGAAGACGCTCCCCCACATCCCGTCGAGGTACACGGGAATGACCGGGGCGTCGGTCCCCTTGAGGATCCGCATGATGCCCGGCTGGAATTCCCGCATCGCGCCGGAGCGGGTGATTCCGCCCTCGGGAAAGACGCAGACCAGCTCGCCGGCCTGGAGCGCCGCGCGGGCCTGCCGCAACGACTCGACGATCGACTTTTTGCCCGGCTTGATGGGAATCACCCGGGCCAGCCGCCCGAACCAGCGGAAAAACGGCTTCTCGAAATGACCGGCGTAGACCAGCATCCTTGGGTCCCGCGGAGAGTTCACTCCCACCAGCAATCCGTCGGCGTAGCTGACGTGGTTGGGCGTCAGCAGCGCCCCGCCCTCGGGAATGTTTTCCAGGCCCTCGACGCGGATCCGGTAAAACAGTTTCATCAATGCGACGGCGGCAAACCGCGTACACTCGTAGGGCAATTGCCGCACGGCAACGACCAACAGCAGGAGCAACAGCAGGCCGCAAACCAAAAACATGGTGCTCGGCGACCACCCCAGCATGCTGATCGACACAAAGTAGATTCCCGAGGCCGCCAGGGTCCCGGTAAACGTCATGAAGTTGGACGCGGCGAAGATCGAACCGCGGGCGTTCTCGGGACTCCGGTGCTGCAAGAAGGCCTGCAAGGGGACGTCGTACATCCCGCCGGAAAAACCCAAAAGGAGCAGGCAGACGGCGGTCAGGAGGCCGGGGGTCCAGCCCGACGGGGCGTCCGGCGGCGCGGCGGGGATGAAGGACAGCAGGATCTGGCTGACGGCCAGTCCGGCGATGCCCAGGGGGACCAGGACGAGCAGGATCTTTCCGCGGGAGACGGTCCCGGCGAAGATGCTGCCCGCCCCCACGCCCACGACCAGGACGCCGACCAACATGCCGATGATCGACTCCTGGGTGATGTGCAGGTGACTCCGGACGAAGCTGAAGATGTTCAATTGGCACAGTCCGCCCAGGGACCAGAAGAGCATGGCGCCCAAGGCGGCCAGCAGCAAGGCGCGGACGGCGCACAACGTCCGGAAGTCGCGATAGGTTTCGGCGAAGAAATTCAGCGGCAGCCGTCGCCGGGGATTGGCCACGGGCAGCCGGCGGATCATCAGGCTGGTCAGGAGTCCGACGCCGGCCACGCCGACGATCGCCGACGCCCAGAATTCCCAGTGGGATTGCCCCGCCGGGGCCGTCCATTCGGCCAGCAGGCCCGCTCCGACCGCCCCCAGGACGATCGCCGCCACCGTCGTCAGGCCGACCAGCCCGTTGGCCGCGGACAGACATCGGTCATGGACGATCTCGGGGATCGAGCCGTATTTCGAGGGGCTGAACAGGGCGCTCTGGCTGCCCATGAGGAACAGGATTAGGAACATCAGCCACACGTTGCCGTAGAGGATGGCCGCGGCGCCGAGGATCATCAGGACCACTTCCGCAACTTTGCAGAGGACGATGACGGTCCGCTTGCTGAAACGGTCGGCAAGGTATCCCGCCGGCGCGGCCCACACCAGAAAAGGCAGTACCAACATGGCCAATCCGGCGGTGACGGCCAGTTCCTTGTACTTCTCGGCCGGCATGTTCGGATTCAACCACGAGATGCACCAGCGGAAGACCGGATCCTTGACCGCCAAATCCCCCCCGATATAGGCCACCAGCCAGCGGAAGAGATTGTCGTTCAGCGCGCCGAGGAACTGCGTCAACAGCAACCCCAGAAAGCTGCCCGAGAGCAGGCCCTCCCGGCCGTCGTCGGCAAAGGAATTCGCCGAAACGCACAACGCGGCGTCCGCGGGAGCCGCTCTTTCCGCCGCGTCGCTGTCCAAGACGTTTCGCATCATCGGCACCGTCAATGGGGAAGATCCTTCTTCCGGGGAAGTAATCCAAGTCGTGCTCATAGTTGCGCCTGGAGTGGATTCTAGGTCTTTCTCGCCCCGCAAGCCGGTTCATCCCCAAGCCCGGCCAGGATCGGCCCGGCTCATGGCAACGCGTCCCTTTCTCCAAGGCGTTTTTTCCGGCGTCGTGCAACGGCCTTCGTCGATCGGCCCTCACCCCGGCCCTCTCCCGGAGGGAGAGGGGATGTTTAAAAACTCCACAGCAACAAGGCGGCGTAATCCAAATCGTTCGGCAGCGCCGTACCGGGCGTGCTGGTGTAGCGGTTCCGCACCGCAATCCGCAGGGTCAGCTTGGGGGCCTCCTCAAGGAGCACCTCCCAGCCGGCCTGGCTGTTGAGCCGGAATTCGGTGAAATCCGAGACGTCGGGCATATAATCGATCATCCCGACAAACCGCTGGCGCTCGGTGAGCTTCCGTTCGAATTCCAGACCCAGGATCATTTCCGGGGCGGTGTAATTGCTCCGCGGTCCGTAGATTTCGCGCATACAACCGGCGCCGAACCGGCCTTTGACGGACGTGTCTTCATCCCGATAGAGCCACCGCGCCAGACCGGCGTGCGACGTGATGCGGAAATCCCAAGGCTGAAACTCGTCGTATTCGCCGGTCATCCCGATGAAGATCGCCCAATCGGTCTCCTGGATGATCCGCTCGTAGCGGGCCTGCGAATACAGGCGGTTGGCCGTGTTGACGTTGTAGGCGGTCCGCCGGTTGTAATCGGCGTTCAAATAGATGACGTGCAAATCGGTCTTCCGTTTGGCGTCAAAGCCCACCCGCAGGTTCATGGCCTGGTTGTTGCCTTCCGCCCCGTCGAATCCGATGGAAAGACTCCCCTCCCAGAGCTTGACGTCCTGCAGCTCCAACGGAGGTTCCAACGGCCATGCGGCGGGGAGGTCGGAAAACGACGACGGCTGGTACACGTCCGACGGCGTCTCCGGAGTGAGTTGAAGAGACGATCCGAGAAATAAGCTTTGCGAAGGCGGCGGCGATGCCACCCATTCCGTGGGAGGAAGGTTCTCTCCTATCGGCGGCAAGCGTTTCACCTCCGGAACAACGAGCAACGGCGCCGCCGATCCCGTCGGTGCGGTAGACGAAAACGGAAACGGCGCCAGCAAATCCTGCCCCACTGCTTCTCCCCCCCGGAAACATAAGATAAGGATCAACGGCGATAAGTACCAGGCAATTCTCATCAAAACGGCTCGTAGTCTATCAGGCGCAAGGAGTCTCCGAGGAAGGTGGAAAAAGTATCAGAAAAACGCGATCTCTGCAAGATTGATATGAGAAAATAGAAAAACAGAGAAAACTAGGCGCTTTGCGAGACGGCGCAATCAAGAGATCCAACTCGACAAACTGAAAATGTCCGACCACCCATGGGGATCACGAACCGGATGTTTAGCCCCGGCACTGGTGCCGGGAGTTGATGATCTGAAGTTTCCACCGATTACTCAGACATGCACAAAGGGACATATACACGAAAGAGGGGGGACACAATGAACCCGGCCCCGGAGATTTTTAGCGAGTTGTGCATCTTCTCAGCGGCTACTTGTTTCCGACGTTCTCTTCGTGTTATTCTTTGAGATAAAGTGCAAAAGGTGGGACGTCCGGCTGAGTTTTGACGATAATACGATTTTCGCTTCCCTTAATATTCCCTGAGACGCATTCTTCTGATCAATCCGTTTCCCATTTAACAAGCGAGGACCGAGCGATGTCTGCAAGGAGAATTTTTTCGGGTTTGCCTGGGCTGGGTATGCTCGCCGGAGCGCTAGTGATGGCCCTCGGCTCGGAGATCCCAGCCGCCAACGAGAAAGGAACCGGTATGACGACCTACGGTGAAGTCAAGGATTTTTTGGAAAAACACACGAAAGTGCTGGAGTTGTACAACGCCCGGGGCGCCAGGGTCGCCGTCACGCCGGAGTATCAAGGCCGGGTGATGACCACCACCTGCGGCGGGCTGGACGGCCCGAGCTTCGGATACATCAACGTCAAGCAGGTCGAAGCGAAAAAGATCGACAAGCATTTCGCCAACTACGGGGCCGAGGACCGGATGTGGCTCTCGCCCGAGGGCGGACAGTTCAGCCTCTGGTTCAAGCCGGGCGTGGATCCGCAGACCTTGAAAGACTGGTACACGCCGCCGGCCTTCAATGAAGGTCCCTGGCGCGTGGTCTCCCAGCCGAGCGACCCCTTCATCCGCATGAGTGTCGATATGAACCTGGAAAACGCCTCCGGCGCCAAGTTCTATTTGAAGGTTGCCCGCGCCGTGCGGTTGCTGACCGACGAGAACCTCCGGATTCATTTCGGCGAGTCGGCCGCAGCGAAGATGCTCGCGCCGGGCGTGAAAATGGTCGCCTACGAGACCGTCAACGAGTTCATCAACCAAGGCGAGCCGATGACCAAGAAAAATGGCCTGGTCTCGATCTGGATCCTGGGAATGATGAACGCCGGGCCGGAAACGGTGGTCATCGTGCCCTACAAACCGGGCGACGAGGCCACAATGGGCCACGTCGTCAAGAGCGACTATTTCGGCCAGGTGCCGGCCGACCGTTTGAAGATCACTCCCGAGGCGGTTCTCTTCCGGGCCGACGGCGGATGCCGGTCGAAGATCGGCGTGCCGCAGGCCCGGGCCAAAGACGTCCTCGGTTCGATCGACTTCAAGAACCGCGTCCTGACGCTGGTCAACTTCAACATGCCGTCCGACCCCACCAAGGCCATCTACCTCGACAACGCCTGGGTCCTGCCGCAGAAGCACCCCTTCGTGGGCGATGTGGTCAACAGCTACAACGACGGCCCGGAGGGCTTCAACGGGGGATTCTACGAGATCGAATCCCTCTCGCCGGCCAAGGAACTGAATTCCGGAGAGGGGATCACGCACATGAGCCGCACGCTCCATATCCAGGCCGACCTGCCGGTCCTCGAAGCGCTGGCCAAGGAAATCCTCGGCGTCGACCTGAACAAAGTCCGCGCCGAGATGCTGACCAAGTAGCAGCGGCCCGCCGCTTCCCCGAATGATCGTCCCGTTGATTGATCCTGAAAGTGATGTTTTACCTAGCCGGCGGCTAACAGCCGCCCCGAATTATGGTGGTTCCCCTCGGCGGCTGTTAGCCGCCGGCTACTGGATGGAACTAATACGATCTGATGCTCAATAGCGGCTGATTGTCCTGTTGATAAACCGCCTTGGAGCGGCAGTCTCCTGACTGTCGCTCCAAGCTGCTTTAGGAATCTGAGAACCATCGCAAATGCTCCCCCGCGTCCTTGAAGTCGAAGCGATAGACACGCCCGGGGAGGCCGCCAAGTACGACGCCCGGGACCACGACGAGGCGAATCGGATCTTCGTGACCGACCTGCTGGCGGCAGGACTGCGGCCCGAGGCGGGCGAAATTCTGGACATCGGCGCCGGCACCGCAAAAATCCCCATCGAACTCTGCCGGCGGGCGCCGGCCGCCCGGGTCCGCGCCGTCGACGCCGCCCGGCACATGCTCGACGTGGCCCAAAAGAACCTCGCCGACGCCGGACTGGCCCCCTCTCCCGGCCGCATCCGACTGGAACTCGCCGACGCCCAGCGGCTCTCCTACGCCGACGGGCTGTTTGCCGCGGTTGTTTCCAACGGCCTGGTCCATCACACCGCCGAGCCGCAACGGGTCCTGGCCGAGGCCTGGCGGGTCACGGCCCCCGGCGGCCTGCTCTTCTTCCGCGACTATATCCGCCCCGACGACGAAGCAACCCTCCAACGCCTCGTGGCCGCCCACGCCTCGGGCGCCGCCGCCCATCGGCGGCAGGCGCTGGCCGGCTCGCTGCGCGCCGCCCTCCGGATCGACGAAGTCCAGGCCATCCTTGCCGACCTCGGCGCCGACCCGAACACCCTCTCCGCCACCAGCGACCGCCACTGGACCTGGATTGCACGGAAGGGATAATGACGGCTCTCCCCTCTCCCATTGGGAGAGGGGTAGGGGGTGAGGGCGAGATCGACAACAAAGACTTCAAAACATGATCTAATGGATATTCCATTTTCCGAAAACTTGCCCAGCCCTTTCCCAAGGGGAGAGGGAACAAACGAGATGACGCCCGAGGAACTGGCCGAGGCGAAGCGCTACGGGCGGCGGGAGTTGGTCTGCGGTTTGATCGACAAGGCCATCGACATGGCGTACCTCGCCGTGGCCGCCTTTCTCCTGGCAAGACCGATCGACGCCTGGTTGCAAGACTTTGGGATTTTAAAAAATTCCGACACCTTGCGGCTGCTGGCCCTGTTCGTCTGCGTCACCGCCTTGCACCTGGCCGTCTCCTTCCCGCTGTCGTTCTATTCCGGATTTCTCTTGGAGCATCAATTCAAGCTGAGCAACCTCACGTTCCCCGGCTGGCTGTGGCGGTATACGAAGATGCACGCCGTGGGGCTGGTCTTGGGGATGGCGCTGTTTGCCGGCTTTTTCTGGCTGATTTGGCTGACCGGCCCCTGGTGGTGGCTGGCCGCCGCCGGGGCGTTTTTCGTCGTCAGCGTGATCCTCGGGCAGCTTGCTCCGGTGCTCTTCCTGCCGCTGTTCTATAAAATCAAGCGCCTCGACGCGCCCGAGCTGAACGACGCCATCGGGCGGTTGGCCGAAGGGACCGGCCTGGCGATCGAAGGCGTGTACCGCATCGAACTGAGCGCCGAAACCAAGAAGGCCAACGCCATGTTGGCCGGCCTGGGCCGCACCCGGCGGGTGCTGCTGGGCGATACGCTCCTGGACGGCTTCACCACCGACGAAATTGCCGTGGTCTTCGCCCACGAGATCGGCCACCACGTCCACCGGCACATCCGCAAGATGATTCTCCTGGGGATCGTCACCAGCCTGGCAGGCTTTTGGCTCTGCGACCTGCTGGTCTCCGGCTACGTCGCCGGTTACGGCCGGCCGTTGGATTACGCCCAACTGCCGGTCTGGACGCTGCCGCTTTTCATGCTGATTTTGACCGTCTTCGCCCTGCTGCTCGGTCCGTTGCAGAACCTGCTGAGCCGGCACTATGAGCGGCAGAGCGACCGTTACGCATTGCAGCGGACCGGCAATCCCGAGGCCTTCCGCTCCGCCTTCCGGAAGCTCGCCCGGCTGAACAAGGACGACCCCGATCCGCCCCGCCTGGAGGTCCTCCTCTTCCACAGCCACCCGCCGATCGGCGAAAGGCTGGCCATGGCGGAGGAAAGTACGTAGCAATCCCATGACCGACTTCATCCAAATCCTGACCACCGTCGAAAAACGGGAAGATGCCGAGAAGATCGCCCGGGCGCTGGTCGAGCGGCGGCTGGCCGCCTGCGTGCAGATCGTCGGGCCGATCGTCAGCATCTACCGCTGGCGGAAGAAGATCGAACGGGCCGAGGAGTTCCAATGTTGGATCAAGACCCGCGCCGGTCTGTATCCGCAGGTCGAGGCCGCCGTCCGGCAGTTGCACTCCTACGAAGTGCCCGAGATCCTCGCCCTGCCGATCCTCGACGGCGGCAAGGATTATCTGGCGTGGCTAGAAGATTCGGTGGCACATTCTCCCACATAAAAAAACTATTGCCGTCCGGGCAACCCGAGGTGTACAATAATTGGCGGCCAACGGTGCGAGAGGTTTTTCATCCCCTCGCCCTTTATTAATCGTCGGATATTCACCTTTGACCAAACCATATCCGGCCTAATCCACCGGGCAGCCCACCTCATTATCATGACCTCAGTCGCAGCCATCTCCTTGGCATGCCTCTTAACATTCGGCGAAGACATTGCCGTTTCCGAGGCGAAAACGCCGCCGCCGTCAACGACCAACGAGACGGAACTAGCGGTCAAAATTCAGAAAGCCGCCGATCGTTTCGAAAATAGTTACAAACGCGCCTACGAGACCGCCGGTTTGGATTGGGGAAGAGGTCCCGCTCCGCAAATTGTGCTGACCCCACCTCCAAAACCGCCTCTAAAGGTACTAAAGCAGATCGACAAGGCAAGGAAAGCTGCCATAGAGGAAATGGGTGCGTTGGGTCCCGAGGCTGCACCTCTGCTCTTACGGGCAAAGGAAATAAGCTTGGCAGGAGGAGGAGTAATCTACATTCAGGCTTTGATAAAGATCGGCAAGCCCGCCGTTCCGACTCTCTTGGACGCCTTCGACGATCCGGACCACTCAGTACGATATCGGGCGGTAGTCTCAGTGGGCATTGTCGACAAGGATCAGGCGGTCGATCGCGCCATCGATCTGCTCAAGCAAAAAGAACAAAAAAAGATAGCCTACGGAGTCGAGGCATTCTTCTGTCTACGCAATTCAAAAAAAGCCGTGGAACCGCTGCTGCATGTTTGGAATCAGGGCATTCTTCGGGATCTAGTTGTGCTCGCCCTGGTAGCTCAGAATGAGAAACAAGCTTTTCAACCCCTGATGACCATGACTGAAGAATGGCTGTCCGAAGCCGAGAAAACGGGCGACTGGAATCGCAAAGATCGCGTATTTAGTTATATTCGCGCTCTAAACCAAATGGGCGATCCCCGGGCCATTCCACTGCTAAAGAAGCTTCTTAAAGCCGGCCCGCAGTATTACAAGGATGGCGAGGATTATTCCGTGGCCGAAGCAGCGGCTGAGGCATTGCGCAAGTTTGGCTACCGTGTTGAAGGAGACCGGATCAAAGGCGGATACCGCATACTCGCCGAGCCGGGCAAAACCAAGGAGAAAAATTCCTCTGCGGATCCTATTCCGGATAATTCTTAAGCAAGGGGCGTTCACTGCCATTCTAATCTCCGGCGCTTTGCCGTCCGTCATGCCGCCTGCTGCGGCATTTCTCCCGGGATGGAGATCCGTTACAATAACCAGACTCCCCGAGTCCCTTCCCAGGAGACGCCATGTCCGCCGCTTCGCCCCGCTCCTCGATCTTCAATCACCCGCTGGGCTTCTGGTTCTTCTTCTGGGGCGAATTTGCCGAGCGCTGCTGCTTTTACGGCATGAGGGCAATCCTCCTCTTGTACATGATCGACCGGATCGGCTTCGACGAAGGCCGGGCCAGCCAGATGATGGCCTTTTTCGTTGCCGGATGTTACATCCTCCCCTTGCTCGGCGGGTTCGTGGCCGATCGTTTTCTGGGAAAGTATTGGACGATCGTCCTGTTTTCGGTCCCCTACGTCGGCGGGCAACTCCTGCTGGGCATCGAAAACAAGCCGTTCCTCTTCATCTCCCTCGGTCTGTTGGCCATGGGCAGCGGCGTGATCAAGCCCAACATCTCCACCCTGATGGGCCTGACCTACGATCAGCAGCGGCCCGGTCAGGAAAAACTCCGCAGCGACGCCTTCGCCATGTTCTACGGCTCGATCAACATCGGGTCGGCCATCTCCGCGCTGGTCATGCCCTGGCTCCGCGACCATTACGGCTACCAGGTGGCCTTCCTCTTCCCCGCCGCCCTGATGACCCTGGCCTTGTTGATCTTTGCCGCCGGCAAACCCTTTTACGCCCGGGAAACCGTCGGGCGGAAAATATTGACCCCCGAAGAAAAGCGGAATCGCCTGACGGTCCTCCGCCGCATCCTCGGGCTGTTCATCGTGGTCACGTTTTTCTGGAGCATCTTCGACCAGGCCGAGAGCACCTGGACCCTCTTCGCCCGCGATTGCCTCGACCTGAACCTCTTCGGCCGGAAAATCGCCCCCGACATGATCCAGAGCCTCAATCCCATCTTCATCCTGATCCTCCTGCCTCCCGTCACCGCCCTCTGGCACCTCCTGCCCCGGCTCGGCATCCGGCTGCGGCCGACCGATAAAATGCTGATCGGCTTCTGCCTGGCCGGCACCACGATGCTGATCATGTCGATCGCCGGCTTCCGCTACGCCGAGGTCGGCCGGGTGTCGATCCTCTGGGAAGTCATCCCCTATATCCTGATCACCGCCGCGGAGATCTGCATCTCGGTCGTGGGCCTGGAACTGGCCTTCTCCGCCGCCCCGGCCTCGATGAAGAGCTTCGTCACCGCCTGCTGGCTCCTGACCATCTTCTTCGGCAACATCTTTAACGCCGGGATTACTCCCTATTACGGCAAAGAAATCTCCTGGCTGAACCTCACGCTCACCCCCGGCGTGTACTTCGGCCTGTTCGCCCTCCTGATGATCCCCGTCGCAGGCGCCTTCATCTTCGTGGCCAAACGCTTCAACCGCCTCCAATCGGCCGACGCCTCCCCCGCCGCGAAGTAACCGGCCAATCCGACGATTGCCTCAGGGAAGGACAATTTTATAGGGAACACTTATCTGCACTGATTGACGCCGATGCGGCGGATGAGCGGAGATGAGGACCTATCCGAAAAGTCCCCTCTCCCTTCGGGAGAGGGTTAGGGTGAGGGCGAAATCACCGAACAATCCAACCGAGAGAACTCTCGATTTTTCAATAGGTTATTAGTTTTCGGATAAGTTCATAGCGGGAATGAGTGTTCCGATCTTAATAAAAGATTTTAGATCGATGCCGTTCTAATTCCGAAATTTCCCCTCCTGTTCGATCTTGACGTCGACTTGTTTCGCAATCCGAAGGATTGCCAGCCGGTAGCCGGGGGTCGGAACGCAGCGAAGACCTCCGGAAAGAGATCGCAAATAATTTTTTGCGCTGCAATCCGAAGGATTGCCAGCCGGTAGCCGGAGGTCGGAGCATAGCGAAGACCTCCGGAAAGAGGTCGCAAATCAATTTTTGCGCTGCAACCCGGAGGGTTGCCAGAAGTCCCGGTCTTGCACCCCCGCCGGGATTTTTATTACCGGGTGGCCCCGATTGCTCGTCAATCGGGGTGCCGAAGGCACAAGCGGTCCCGTGCAGCGGAGACCACCTCCTACGGCTGCGCCGCCCGAATACCATCGCTATCCCGGCCACCCCGACAAATGATTTCCTTCCCCCCATCACCCGGAGGTCTCCGTTCCGCTCCGACCCCCGGCCACCCTCTGCCATCCCTCCGGGATGTGTTTCTTTGGGAATTCTTCAATCAACAGTCTATTTGAATTATCTCTGCTGTCCCCGGAATTCGGAACACTAATCTACACTGATTTACGCTGATGCGGCGGATGAGCGGAGATTAGCGCGAATCAGTGTTCCGATTTTTATAAAAGATTTTAGATCGAAGCCATTATCATTCCGGGCATTCCCTCTCCTGTTCGATCTTGATGTCGACTTGTTTTGCAATCCGGAGGATTGCCAGACGGTAGCCGGAGGTCAAAGACCTCCGGTAAGAGGTCGCAAGTAAATTTTTGCGCTGCAACCCGAAGGGTTGCCAGAGACGCTGGCTTGCACCCCGCCGGGGTGCAAATATTTCTCCCTCCATCTCCCGGAGGTCTCCGCTCCGCTCCGACCCCCGGCTACCCTCTGCCATCCCTCAGGGATATGTTTCGTGGTGAATTCTTCGATCAACGACCAATTTGAACTATGTATGGTTTCGCTGGAATTATGGAATTCCAAACAGTTTACCCTCTATTTGCTGGTGAGTGTCAGATCAAGTTTTGACTAATTCGCGGTAGGTGAGGTGGGAGAACTCTTAGGATCATGCGGTTTGCAAATAGATCTTTTTCTTTCTCCCGGTTGTACTTCGCGATAAAAGTATCTATACTAACCATCATCGCTGGTAGATATCTTCAAATCATTGACAGGCAGCGCGGCATTCGATGGTTGTTCAGCAAGCAAGTTTGTGACGGTCTTCCATCGATGCTTTCTTACGAACGCAATGGTCTCCATCAGAGGGCAAATGCCTTGGTGGTGGTTATCTTCTAGTTTGCGTTGTTCTCCAGTTTCCAAACAAATGACGGCCATTTCCATGTTCGTCGTTTGGGCTCGTTTAACCTTTTTTATGAGGGCTTAATCGAAAATCGACATTTATCATCTTTGACCAATTCCTCGAATGCCGACATTTTATCACAATCAATCCTTATCGAGAGAAAGTTGCCATGTATCGCCGTTTTGCAGTGGTTTGGATTTTTCTTGTCCACTTCTACCTCTCCGGAGCATTTGTCTTTGGCGCGGATCTGTTCGTGGGAAGTTACGGGGGAACCATTTACAGATTTTCTTCAAGCGGAGCCCAGTCCACATTCGCGAAAACCCATAACGTTCAGGGGCTCGCTTTCGATAGCAGAGGCAGTCTTTTCCAGTCCGATTACATCACCAATTCAATCTACAAGTTCGCACCCGATGGCAGCTATTCCACTTTTGCCGTTGGATTAAACGGCGCATGTTGCTTAGCCTTCGATAAAGATGGTTGTCTTTTTGAATCTGATCATTTTTCCGGCAACATCTACAAGTTCACTGCAGAGGGTACTCGATCCACATTCGCCAGCGGGCTGGGTTGGCCAACGGGCCTGGCGTTCGATGCTCAAGGCAATCTCTTCGTGTCCGATCAGACATCGGAGAAAATCATTAAATTTACTCCGAGCGGCGAACAATCCACTTTCGCCAGTGGATTAGACTACCCACAAGGTTTAGCCTTTGATGATAATGGCAATCTCTTTGAAGCGGACTATGGGACGAACAACATCTACAAGTTTACTCCCGATGGTGTTCGATCCACGTTCGCCAGTGGATTGAACGGACCAAGTACCTTAGCGTTCGACAGCAGCGGGAATCTTTTCGCAACGGACTATCTCTCGGGCAACATCTACCGCTTTTCTCCAGATGCAACCCGATCTACTTTTGCGACAATTTATAGGCCGACGCGTTTGGCATTCGCACCTGAAGTGCCCGAACCTTCCGCCCTCGTCCTGCTGGGCACCGGTGCGATCGGTCTTTTGGTCCATGCTTGGCGACGGCAAATGTGTAAAAACAGGAGGCTGGTTGGTCGGTGATGGGGCACGGGAAAAGGGGTCAACTCTTGACAATTGACACAACCAAGGATGTGGACATTCCTTAATGCTGTCGAAGATTCCACATTGACGGAATCCTTCGGTTTCTCCGGGCTTGTGGGGATTTCAGTAAGTCCCTTTCTGCCTTGAAATCCATTATTTCACCCTCCGAGGCATTGCCGATTGGTAATTACACGTTGCACGTTGGTAATTACCAAACTGAAATCACGGCTTACGTCAAGCTGGATGAAATGCGTTTCTTCTTATTCTCTTGCAGGAACCTTGGTTGTGGCAAATCATTTTGTATTCGCTCCGACGCAAGTCAATGAAAACTCTTTTCAGTTTTTATAGAACAAATTCCCCGCCTCGATTTCCGCCCGAACGCCAGATCCCCAAAGAGGTTGCACCAAGACCCACAACGCCATTATTACCCGCGCCCTTTTTGGGGCCGTGCGGTCGAAGTCTATTTTACCCGCCGTAAGTCGTTTGTATAGAGCAAGTTTTAGGAGTCGCCCTTTTCGAGAAAAATGCCCCTCCCACCACCGCCACCGAGCCTGCGCCGGTGGAGCAATGATTGACCACTACGAACCTCGCCACGACACGGATTATTCTTTGGCAGTCGCCCCAGCCTGGAAGAAAATCCGCTCCCGCCGCAATCCGACAAGTGGCCCCAAAATAATCTTGCAAATCGACGACGCTTCGCTATAATATACATTAGTACATTGTAGCTGTTTGGCAATTCGGATCGCATCCCACCCACTGCGTGGAAAATATGCGCCCGACATCGCCCCGGACACGAAAGGGGATGCCCCACAATAAAAAACGTGGATTTTTCCAATTTCGCTGTACAACGCCTTCCCCAAAAGAACCAAAAAACCGCCCGACCGGGGGCTCGACCGTGCATTTTTCGAATTCTGATGACCAACTCCCGGGTGCCCGCGATAGCTCCGCTATCGGGGCGGCCATGCCGCGAGAGGTAATGGTTTTTATTTTTTGCACCGTACCACACACCCGTTTCAGCACACCCCTTGCGCACCTCAGGAATTATTGCGTTTTACAACTCGCGGAAGACACGGAAAAACACGGTTTAATAGACCCCTTCTTGTGCAAATAATCGAAAAACAGGCGATTTTAAGAGCGCATCCGATATCCGTGTGGCATCATTTTGCCAAGAAAACGTCAAAAATACGCCGTAACGTACGCTACAGGAAAAAATCGTAGGGTGCGTGAAACGCAACAATTCCCGACGTGGAGTGTGCGTTGAATGCACGGATGCTCGATGTTTATGGTGCATTTCACGCACCCTACTTGCCGGGGCCGGGGACGGCCCGGCGCGCTGATGGTTGAGTTCGGAGATCTCAGATCCAGAGGTGGAGCTTGCCGCCCATCAGGTCGGGCAGCAGCTTGTGGACGTGGGCGCGGATCTGGCTGCTGTGGTAGCGGGTGCTGAAGTGGGAGGCGATGATCAGGTGGTTGCGGAACCGGTCGCGGCGCTCGATCAGGTCGTCGAGGTGGATATGACCGAACTTATGGATCTTCTCCTTGCGGTGCCGCGGGGCGACGAACGTGACCTCGGTGATCAGGACCTCCGCCTCGAACATCGCCGGACAGGCGTCCAGGCCGCCGGGGGCGCTGTCGCCCAGGTAGGCGACCCGCGGCAGACGGATCTCCTGCGTCACCTCGGCGCCGCCCAGCCGGAGGTCGCGGATCGTCTCGCCGGGCAGCCCGACGAATTCGGACTTCAGCTTCCGCCGCCGCTCCCAAACGACGAAGCCCAGCGAAGGGACGGTGTGAACGGTGGGGGAGATCGTCACCACGTGCTCGCGGCTCAGTTCGATTTCGTCGCCCGGCCTGATCGGCGACAGCGTGCAGGGCAGCCGGCCGCGGTCGATGCGGCTTAGCAGCCGGAGGATCCGCTGCATCGGCTCGATGGCGTGCTCGGGCATGTAAATGACCGGCGGCTCCATTTTCATCATCCGCCGCCGGGCAACGTACACCGGCAGGGCCGCCAGGTGATCCATGTGCGTGTGCGAGATGAACCAGGCCGGCGTGCCCATGAACGACCAGGGCTGGGCGCCCAGGTCGAAGCCGAGCTTCAGCTCCGGGATCCGCCAATACGTCTGGACCGCCGCGCGGGAATAGCCCTCGATCGTCAAATCCTTGTAGGCCAGCGTCTTGACGGGGAGGTTGTGGATCATGAGAAGTGGACGGTGGATGGTGGACGGTGGGCAGTGGACAGTAATCGGTGTTTGCTCAACTGTCCACTGTCCACTGTCCACTCACTTAGCGGTTTCGTAGTCGTCCGCGTCCGAGAAATCGGGCGGTTCGACGGAGGGATCGAGGTTGGGCAGTATCCAGATCTCGCCGAACAGCGTATTTTGCTCGACGTGGACGTGGTGGTGGCGGACCAGTTCGAGCACGGCCAGGAAGATGCCAATCAGCGTGGACTTGTGCATTCCCGGCTCGAACAGTTCGCGGAACGTCAATCGACCGCGTTCCAGCAGCCGGCGGTGGATGCGGGCCATGAAGACGTGGATCGGCGTGTCGTCGTAAACGATGCTCGACGGCTTGATGGCCTCCGACTCGCGGACGATCCGGCTGAAGGCGCTGACCAGGTCCCACAGCTCGACCTCCTGGATCGGCTCCTCGGACAGGTTGCGGTCCTGACCGGGCAGGTCGCTCGAAAGCCGCGGATAGCATTGCTGCCACTGGCGGCTCCGCTCCTCCAGGATGCTGGCCGCGTCGCGGTACTTTTTGTATTCCAGCAGCCGGCGGACCAGTTCCTGCCGCGGGTCCTCGATGGCGTCCTCGATCTCGTCGCTCCGCGGCAGGACCTGCTGCGACTTGATCTCGATCAGCGTGCTGGCCATCGCCAGAAAATCGCCCACCGCGCTGACGTCGATTTTCTCGAGGACGGAGATATATTGAAGATACTGATCGGTGATCTCGGCGATGGGGATGTCGGTAATTTCGACCTCGTGCTTCCGCACCAGGTATAAAAGCAAGTCCAGCGGCCCGCGAAAGATGTTCAAATCGGCGCAGAAATCCATCGAGAGTCCAAAAATAGAGGGTAGTCGGCGAGCCGGGCCGTCCTCGGCCCCGGCGGTGGTCGGCGGTCAGCAACTATTATACTTATCCTTCTTCGTCGTTATAACCGTTACGACTTCATCTTACCCCATCAAAGGGTGGATATTTCACAGTTTATTCGGGAGATATCCGATTTTATACACGGGGTCGAAGGACTTTTTGCCATCAACCGGGAGGTATGCAGGTGAATTTTGAACAACTTTGGGCGCCGTGGCGGATGGGCTATATCCTGGGCGAGCAGCTTGAAGAACCCGCCGTGGAGACGGAAAGGCTGCTGACCGGCGCCGATCCAGAATGCTTTCTCTGTCGGGCCGTGCCCGAGGGAGACGACCGCGGCCGGTACGTGGTGCATCGCGGGCCGCTGACGGTCACGGTGCTGAACCGTTATCCCTACAACAACGGGCACCTGCTGATCGCCCCGCGGCGGCACCTGGGAACGCTGGAAGAACTCGACGCAGAGACCCATCTGGAACTGATGCAGACGCTCAGCCGAATGGTGGAGATTCTGAAAAAGAAGATCGAGCCGCAGGGATTCAACGTCGGCTTGAACCTCGGCCGGGTGGCCGGCGCCGGCCTGCCCGGCCACCTCCACTGGCACGTCGTCCCCCGCTGGAACGGCGACACCCACTTCATGCCCATCCTCGCCGGCGTCCGCGTCATCCCGCAGGCGCTCGAGGCGCTGTGGGAACTCATTACAGACGAGTTGAAGCAGTAGAGAACCGCGCTTGGTGGCGGTCAGTGCATGGACAAGGAAGCGGATGGGCGAGAGGCTGCGCAGGGTGCAGGTCTGGATGAAGGACATGAGCGTACTTTGGACATCCGCGCCCGGCCAGGTACGGTTGCCGCCCCGGACCTTGCGGTTGACCACGCCGAAGCGGATCGCCTGCTCGCCGCGCCAGACGGTGGCGTCCATGCCCGGATGACGCAGGTAATTGAAAATCGACTCGTGATAGGTAAACAAATGGCTTGCCTCTCCGCTTCGGTTTGCGAAACGGCGCGGCCTGCCGTTTTCCGGCACGGTGCGCCCCCTTCCAAAGCGGCCGACAGCTTTTCAACTTGGTTCGTCAAATGATCAACCCGTTGTTTGAGCCGGTCCACCGTGGCTTTCAGCTGAGCATTTTCCGCGCGAATATGCCCGTTTTCCTCAATCAGTCTTGATATTCGGCGTCCATGACGCCAAGAAACTTACCCGATGAATCCAACTTTCATCAAGAGCAATTTCCTGCACGGTAATCAATTACAACAATTTTACCCGTAAAAACTTCTCTTGAACCGTTTTAGGCAAAAAGTGTACACTACCGCCGCGAGAATGCAGGGGGTCTCTTCGTTTTCCTCTGTTCTAACTGAACCGACAACGAAACATGCCCAAGTTATTCCGGCCCGAGATGCCGTCGGCGGACGACGGGCGGCGGTGGGTGATCGGCGTGGAGGTCTCGTCGCGGTGCACCCGGGCGTCGGCCGTCCTGCTCGGTGCGTTGGGTACGGGCTACGAAATGCTCGGCGAGGTGGCTGCGGCGGAGACGACGGTGATTCCTCGGGAGACCACGGACCTTTTCCTGGCGCTTTCCGCGTCGGGCACCGCTGCGCATCATCCATCCCCTGCCGCCCTGGCGGCCTGCCGGCAGCAACTGGCCGAAATCCAGGCCACACTGGTCAAACAATTGCTCAGCAAGCATCCGCTGCCCGGCAACCGGGCGCTGGCCGTGGGGGTCCACGACCCGGGAATCTGGGACTGGCACAGTTTAGCGGCCGCCGGCACGGCGGCCAGGACTTCCGGCAACGCCTTGGCCGACATGCCGTCGGCCGCTAAACCACTGCGCTTTAAAGATCATTCCGCTCCATCGGGCATCGGTTACATCAGTCTCAGCGATCCGGCGCGGCTGGCCGAGTTGACGGGCCTGAACGTGATCGACGCCTTTCCTGCCCGAGACCTGGTCCTCGGGGGACAGGGCGGGCCGGTGACTGCGTTGGCCCGATGGATCCTGCTCCGTTCGCAGTTGCGGCACGACGTGTTTCTGGACCTGGGACGGACGGTGCGGTTGACGTATCTGCCCGCCGGCTCGGCGGATCGGGCGTACGCCAAGGTCGTCGCCTTTGACGTCGGTCCCGGGATGACGCTGCTGGATTTGCTGACGCAGCGGTTGACCCAGGGCGAACAGCCGTTCGACGTCGGCGGCCGCCTGGCCGTGCAGGGGCGCCGTCTTCCGGAACTGATCGCCCACTGGCTTCGCGATCCGTACTTTTCCACGCCGCCGCCCCGTTGGCATCCGCAGGGCGTGCGTCCCGAACGCTTCCTCAGCGAGGCGCTTCCCTGGGCGGTGCGGGAGCATTGGTCGATCCAGGACCTGCTCTGCTCGGCCACGAGTTTCCTGGCGGAGATGATTGTCGACGCGCTGCGCCGCCACCTGCCCGACGACCGGCCGGTGGATGAGATCCTGGTGGCTGGCGGAGGCGTGCACAACGGTTTCCTGCTGGCCGAGTTGGCCCGGCTGGCCCCGGCGCCGCTGGTCCGGATGGATGACCTGCCTATTGCCGAGTCGTCCCTCGAGCCGGCCGCCGTGGCGGTGCTGGCCCTGCTGGCCATCGACCAGGTCCCGGCCAGCCAGACGGCGGTCAGCAACACGGCCACGCCCCGGCTGTTGGGCCGCTTTACTCCCGGCTCGCCACAGCATTGGCAGCGTCTACTGACGGCCTGCGCCACCGCCTCCCAACGCGCCCGGCCGCTCCGGGCGGCGGTTTGAATAAGGATGAGGGGTGAGGGATAAGGGAATCCTGGTTCCGAAGCTCCAGTTTTGGAACGAGTGAATGCCGTTTTGACATTCACCACCATTTCGTCATTCGGGTTTTGACATTGTCATTGCTAAGCCGCAAGCGGCTTTTATTTCCTATTTTTTTCATCCTTCATCCCTCATCCTTCATCCCTTCTCTTTACTGTGCCGCGGACTTGCTTCCTTCGGGCGAGCCGCTGATGGGGACGCCTTGGGGCAGGGGGCGGGCCGCCGCCGAAAATCCCCGTTGATAGAGTTCCCGGCGGATCGGGTAGAAGGCCGTGAAGCTGTCCGGGTACGTCCAAAGCGTGATCGTGTGCCGGCCGGGAAGGAGCTTGGCCAACACGTCCAGGAATTTCGAGCCGGGGCGGAGCGCTTCCTCGGCGGTTTCGCCCTGCAACGGGCCGATCGGCAGCAGCGTCCACCGCCGCAACCGGACGAAGGTACCCCCTTGGCCGCCGCCTCGGCTTTCCTCCGGAGTGGTGGTGTAGCGTTCGAGGGTGTAGCGGAGGCGGAATCCCCCCTCCGGTCCGATAGTCTCGGTAATCTCCGGCGTTTCGAGCAGCCGGTACATCTTCCGTTTGGCGTCCGCCAGGAACGCATCGACCAGCGTATTCATCGGGACGAAGACGATCTTCCCGCCGTTTAAGAGGAAATGGATTTCGTTGTCGTCCACGGGGCGGCTGATCGGCGTGGGATAGCTTTGCACTACCGTGGGCGCTTGTTCCGCCTCCTCGGCCCGGGCGCGGCGGCGGTCGAGTTGTTCGAGTTGCCGGCGGGCCTGGGAGACGTCCCGCGTCAGGTCGAATTCGGCGCGTTGTGTACGATCCAGCCCCTGCCGGTGCTCGTCGATAGTGCGCCGGGCCGCCGCGGCGGTCACCATCAGGAGATTGCGCCGCGTGCCCTGGACGGCCATCTCCCGGCGGAGCCGCCCGATCTCCGTCTGGATGCCGAGCACGTCACGGCGGAGGCCGGCCTCTCGGGCGAGCTCTTCTTCCAATGCTCCCGAAGGTCCTCCGGCCTCCTGCATCGCCGCGCGCACCGAATGGTCCTTGACCCGCATCCCCACCAGCAGCACCAGGATAATCATAATGCCGACCATGTTCGCCACAATGTCCAGGAAGGAATCGTGGTTCAGCGATTCGGGATCGAGAGTGGTGCGCTGGGACATGTTATTTCCGTTCCACGGTGAATCCGCTCCCTTCGAGGAGGGCCTGCAAGTCGGCGAAGCGGTTTTCCGCACCGGGGGCGACTTGGACTTTCAGCACGGGTCGCCAGTACATGTTGCGGCCGGCGATGCCCCAGCCCTGCATCCGTTCCCATAAGGCGGCGACGAACCGGTCGATCGCGGTTTCGGTGCGGGGACCCAGTGTGATGGACTTGCCGCCGACGGCGCCGGGTTCCGGGAGGATCACCAGTTGATCCGCTCGGCAGGCGACCGTAATCGGCCGGGTGACGGGCACGGCGTCGCGGTTTCGGTCGAGCAATCCCCAATCCTGACCTCGTTTTTTGGCCAAGCTTTCCAATTTTTTGAGTTTCTCGGGGTCCTTGGGCAATTCGGGGCGTTCTTCCCACTGGCCGGGGCGAAGCGGCGTTCCCGACCCGGGCGCCGACGCCGACGGATCTTTCTCCGGCGGTGGGGCGCCGATAACCAGATCCGGTACAGCCGGCGCAGAACTGCCCGTTCCCTGCAAAGGACATCCCGCCGCCGACGGAACATTTCCGCCGTTGTTCGAGGAAGTTCCTTGTGCGGCCGTTTGTGAACCTCCCCTAGCCAACGAGAGATTTTGTCCGCCGGTTTGCGGATTTTCTCCGCCCGGCAAATTGCTTTCCCCGGCCGACGATTCGCCTGCCGAGTTCGGTAATCCGCCTTCTGCTCCCGGCGATCCGCCGGCTCGGTCCGGTGTGAAGGCAGATCCCGGCGGCGTGCCGCCGGGGTAAGTGCCCGGAGCCTGCGGCGTGTTCAAGGCGGCATAGGGATTGTTGATCCCCGCAGCGAACTCCGCGTCGGTGGTCCGCGACGACGAACCGTGACCGCCCGAGTCCGCGTTTTCATTTCCTTCGTCCGCCGGGAGGTACGGACGATGCCGGGCAAAACCGCCGGAGGAGGAGTTTTCTTCCGGCGATCCGTTTTCGAGGACTACGCCGCCGTGGTCGGGTGCCACGCGATAGGTGGGCCGAGAGCGTAAGGCGCGTCGTGCCCTCAGCAGGGCGATCCGTTCCTTCTGGACTTCCCGCGCCGTGACCACCGCCGTCCGGATTTCGCGGGCAAGTGCGGCATCAGCCGGCGGGAAAGCCAACTTCCAATCCTGGTCGATCAGTTCGTAGCCGAATTCGGAGCCCCATCCCTGCAATCCGGCCCGGGCCGCATAGTACATTTCGATCCCCTCGGGCCGGACCAGCAGCAACGGGTACGGCTCGCCGTCGCGCTGCGGATCGTAGCCCGGCTGCCGCAACAAGTATTCCCGGGCCGTCCGCAGGGCGACGGCCAGCGGATTGCCCGGTCCCATCGGGCCTTCGAAATCCTCCGGCAGGAGAACAATATTTTCCGGCTGCACGACCACGGTGTCGGCCCGGCATTCCAGGTAGAGCGGGCGGCGGCGGGTTTGGTTCGGACCTTCGTAGGGCACGATCGCATAGGAGCGGCGGCTTCCGGCGGCCTCGGCGTCGGCGACCTGCCGCTCGGCCTCGGCGATCTGGCGGCGGAGCTTCGCCAATTCGCCCTCCAAGGCGCTCCACCGCTGCCGGTCGCCCGTGCCCGACCGATCCAGCTCCGCCAGGGTTTTTTCCAGCCGGGCCAGTTCGTCGCGCAATCGCCGGGCGTGGTCTTCGAGGTGCCCCAGTTGCAGACGCGTCTCGGCCAGTTCGGCTTCAGTTTTCTCCCGGGCGGCTTGCAACTGCCCGATCCGCCACTGGACCCGTTTCTGCTCGCGCTCGGCGTCCGACTGCTGCTGGGCGAGTTCCCGGGCGGCCGTCTGCGCCGCTTGCAACCGGGCCTGCCGCGAGAGAATCACCATCAGGAGGATCAGGGAACCCATCGTGCACATCAACACGGCCAAGAACGGAAAAAGCTGGATTCCGCCGATCCCTTTCTGACGCCGCCGACGTTGCGTGAATGCCCGAACGCGCATGAAAGAGCACCTTTTCTCACGCCGCCTGGGCGGCGCGGCGGGGGGAGTCGAGCACAACCGGAGCGGCCGGAACGGTCGACTCGGCCAAGCGGCCGGTCAGCAGGTGGATGGCGGCCGCCAGGCTGTTGACGGTCTGCTCGAAATGCTTGCTTCCGGCCAGGGCGGCAAGATTCTGGTTGAGGACGTGTTCCAGGCCGGCCACTTCGCCGGCGGCCTCCACCGCTTTCTGCAAGACCTCGGTTTGCCGCGTGACCCGGGCCTGCAACGCACTGAGCGCCTGGGAGGCTTGCACCTGCGATTGCACGAATTGCTCGGCCGACTGGCGAGTGTGCTGGGCGGCGGCGTGCTCGACGGCGGCCAAGTGCTCGGCGTGGCGCCGGAGGCTCTCGTTTAGGGCCGCGGAAAGCGAGGTCTGCACCCGCTCGCCGGCAGTTACGGACATCTGCGTCCATCGCGCCGCGGCGGCGTCCATGGCCGACTGCCACAACTCCACCTGACGCCCGACCAGCCGCTCGACCGCCGCCAGCATCGTCTCCGCCATCCGCCGCACGGCGACCACTTGGCCGTCCGGCCCGGCGGCGATTTTTTCAAAACGCCCCTCCAACTCCTCCGCCACGCGGCGATCGACCGCTCCCAGCAGCCGGTTCTCCGCCTGGTCGACAAGGAATTGCACCATCATCAAGACGATCGACAACGACAGGGCCAGCGTGGTGGTGTCGAAGGCGACGGCCAGCCCGCCCTTGACCTGGGAAATGGCGCCTTCGTCGTTCAAGTTGGCAATGGCCGTCGTGATGCCGATCACGGTGCCCAAGAAGCCGAGGATCGGAATCGCCCAGATCACCACCCGGAACAGTCCATAGCTGGATTGCAGCCGCGCGGCGTCTACGTCGGCGAGATACTTCAGTTCGTCGTCTAAGGACTCCGCCGATTCCCGCCGCTGGACGTGTTCGATCGCCGACCGCAGCCGTTGAATGAAATACGTCTGCCGGGAGATCAGGGGGAGCCGGTCGAGGCCCTTCAGCAACAAGCCGCTCTGCGCGGGAGAGAAGCTCTCGTTTTTCAATCCCAGGGGCGATTCGGCCAGCGCCGGATACTGCACCAGCAGATCGAGCGCCTTAAGGACCAACACCGCCAGGCCAATGAAAAACAGCCCCATCTCGATGTACTCGACCGTGTGGCCGGCACAATAATGGAGGATCAACGGCGCACCGAGCGGTCCGCCGAACACCAGGGCGTAAAATCCTACGGCGGCCAGTCCGCCCCAGACGATCGGCGAACGCAAAATCGCCAACGGAAATTGGAGTATCTTCCCCACAAGAATAATCCTTTTCTCGTGTGCTGGGAAAGTAAAAAACTACGGAACTTGATGCAAGCCGCGTAATCTTCAAAAACCCGGCATTTAAAGCAAGAGCATTTTCGACAGCAAACGACAAGTTGAATGAAGTAGTCTCCTGAAAATCGGCCAAATCTCCCTATTAATAAAGTATTTTTTATTGAGATGGAATCAAAATGGGGAAAACACAAAGAATAGGGAGAAGGATTTCCCCTGCCCATTCCAGAATTGAGAGATGAAAAGCCCCACCTTATGAGTGTGGTTCGAGTGCTCCTTTGTCCTCGTGAATTTTGCGTTAAGCGATAAAGTTTACCAAAGTTAGCGGCGGCAACTATCCGATTTAATGGGTGTTGTCATCAGAGTGAGACGAGCAACATACTGTGACGTTCCCAGGGGGGGAAACAGTCCGGAGTCGACCACCTCGGTCACCCGGACTGTTGTTTTTTCTTGAGGTCCTTCTTCATTCCTTCCACTCGCCCTGGAACACTTCCACCGCCTCGCCGGTCAGGTAGACGTGTCCGTCCTCGGCCCAGTCGAGTTCCAGGTTGCCGCCGGGCAGATGGGCGAGGATCTTTCTTTGGGTCCGGCCTGAGAGGGCGCCGGCCACGCAGACGGCGCAGGCGCCGGTGCCGCAGGCCTGCGTTTCGCCCGAGCCGCGCTCCCAGACGCGCATCCGCACTTCGGTCGGCGAGAGGACCTGGACAAATTCGGCGTTCGTGCGGTTCGGGAAGTGCGGATCCCGCTCGATCTTCGATCCGATGTGCAGTACCCAATAGTCCGTCGGTTCTTTCACGAAGGCGACGCAGTGCGGGTTGCCCATGGAAACGCAGGTGACGGAGAGATTTTTTCCGCTGATTTTCACAGGTGCATCGACCACGGGATGGTGCGGCAGCGCGGAGTCGCCCGGCAGGGTGGTGGGGATCCGGACCGGATCGAGAATCGGCTCGCCCATGTCGACCCGGGCGCGGCGGACCAGGCCGGCGTCGATTTCCAGTTCCAACGTCAAGACGCCGCGGCCGGTTTCGATCCGCAACGGGGTGCGGCGGGAGAGGCCGTGGTCGTAAACGTACTTCGCCACGCAGCGGACGCCGTTGCCGCACATCTCGGCCTCGGAGCCGTCGGCATTGAACATCCGCATCCGGGCGTCGGCGCACTGACTGGGGCAGATCAGGATCAGCCCGTCGCCGCCGACGCCGCAGTGCCGGTCGGAGATCCGTCGCGCTAGCGCGGCCGGGTCGCCGGGGATCGGTTCTGCAAAACAATTAACATACACGTAGTCGTTGCCGGCGCCGTGCATTTTGGTGAATTTCATGGAAGTGGCAAGTCAAAAGTTTATATAGGAAGGAAAGAACGTATTTTACATTACCCGCTTGTGGAGTCACAGATGGTTTCTCTGCAAGTGGTTTCGGCTAATTGACAGTTATTTCATTGTAATATAAGGTGTAATCTGACAAGGAGAAGTAAAAAATGACCGTATCTATGCCTCCCGATCTCGATGCGTTCATCCATCAAGCCGTGGCGACCGGCATGTACGAATCCGAAGAGGCCGTCATTGTCGCCGGATTGCGATTGCTGCAAGATCGCAGCCGCCGCCTTGAGGAACTCCGCGACGAGCTTCGTCCCGCCTTGGAGGAGCTCGACCGCGGCGAGGGCAAGCCGTTGGATATTGAAGACGTTATCCGCAGGGGGCACGAACGTCTGGCGTCAGAAAAATCGAAGGGCAACTAATGTCGCTCGTCATTCGCTCATCCCGGGCAGAACAAGATTTGGACGAGATTTGGGATTATATCTCCCGGGACAATCCTGCGGCGGCGGCCAATCTCCTTCGGCAATTGGACGCCAAATTTCAGATGCTTTCCAAAAATCCGCAAATGGGGAAAAAATGCTTCTGAGTTGGCTCCTGCATTGCGGTGCTTTTCGTCTGGAAATTATGTGATTTTCTTTCGACCGATTTCGGAAGGGATTGAAGTGGTAAGAATTTTACATGGAGCGCGGGATTATGGAGAACTCTTTTCGGAGCCGTAAATTCTTCAGTGAATGAATTTTTAAAAGGTGGATAAAAAATGGGAGACTTATGAGGAAGCGGCGGGACGCCGCTTCTACTTTCTCTCAGCCGGAGAGGTCGAGGAGATTGCCGGCGGCGCCGGAGGGGTCGGGGGGCGGGGAGTCGGATTCGGCCGGTTCGGTCGGTCTCTTTTCTTCCGGGTTAAATTTCCACGGCAGGCGGCCGTCGGCGTCGCGGTCGGCCGTTTCGTGGTCCTGGCCGTCGGCCTGGCCGATGCCCGCCGCGGCGTCGGCCTTTTTCTCGGAGGCCGTCTGCCGCAGTTGTGCGGCGTCGGCCTGCTGCGTCTGATCGACGTCCGTCCCCTTTGCCTGCGGCAACGGGGCGCCGGCCGCACTGGCGAGAATTCCGCTCATCGGACCGATACTCACGACCGCTGCTCCTTTTCCGCAAAGAGAGGATCTTTCGTATCTGTTCCCTCCGAATAATTGTAGGTCGTCCCTCTCGCCGTGCCAAGGGAAAAAAGTGGCGATTTCCCGTGGCTTGCGGGGATGATGGGGGCGAGGGTCAATTATTTGTTTCTGTTTCGGGGAAGGTTTCGCAGGGCGGGATGACGGGCGTCATGCGAAGCGCGGTCGATGGGTCCCCCAAAAAGCCGGAAAAACGCCGTGGAAAACACACGATCGGACCGTGCTGCGCTTGTCCGGCCCTGCTTTCTGCAACAGAAACGGCGGTCGAGGTTAAGACGACCCCGACGGGCCGGTCTTCCGCGCTTGGCGACGTTGCAGAACGGCCCTCTCGGTCTTCGCCTTCCGCGCCTGCTTTTGCAGCCTTGGAAACTTCGCCGCCGGCAGTCGGACCGATCGGTTCTGCGGATGGGCCATTGGATTAAAGGGGCGAGGGATTAGGACGTGTTGACATTCGACCTGCACAACGCGTAACGGTTTTTTCTCCCCGGTGAATAGTTTCACTTTTCTCCGTGGTTCGAAAGAGCCGTGTTTTTACGGTGTTTTTGGGAGCCGGCGAAAGGCACATTGCATTAATCGCCTGTTTTTCGAATTGTTGCACAATGTGGGGTCTGATGAACCGTGTTTTTCCGTGTTTTCCGCGAGTTGTCAAACGCAAAAATTCCTGAGGTGCGCAAGGGGTGTGCTGAAACGGGTGTTTCGGACGGTGCAAAAAATGGGGGCCATGACCTCTTGCGGCCGAGCTGCCCCGATAGCGGAGCTATCGGGGGCACCCGGGATTTCTCAGTTGGTCATCAAAAGTCGAAAAATGCACGGTCGGGTCCCCAACCGGGTGGTTTTTTTGGAAATTGGTTCTTTCGGGGTAAAGTGTTGCTCAACATAATTCATTTTTTCCACGTTTTTTTCTTGAGGGCGCGCCCCCTTCGAGCAAGCCGCGGTCGAGGGGCGCCAAATGGGCGCATATTTTCAACGCGGGGGAAGGTTGTTCTGATAGGTTGCCAAAGAGCTGAGTCTATACTAACGTTCATTATAACAAAACGTGGCAGGAGAGCAAGCGTCTTTTTGGGCCACTTAGAAAAAAGGGAAGGGAAAGTCCGCCGGTCCATGCTCATCACCACTCACGGCCTGATCCGAGTGGACCGACCGACCCGGAGTGATGGGTTGCAGGTTATGCTTCAGCATAACGAAAATCGTTACAGACTAAAATGTTATGCTAAGCGGTCGTCCAAAAACAACTTCGTGTTTTGTCGGTTGCAATCGCCCTCACCCCCTGCCCCTCTCCCAAAGGGAGAGGGGAGTTATT
>JAFGPV010000013.1 GCA_016936015.1 Pirellulales bacterium | reverse complement strand
TGATGAAACGCCGCATCGCAGGCTGGAATGCCGATTTCCTCCTGCAAGTGCTTACCGGAAACACAGTTAGTTTGCGATAGCCCTGGAGAATTACCCGACCGCACCGTGGAGATTCTTGAGTTTTTCAATCCATGGTGGCGAGGCAAGCCGGCCCCGGAACCTCCCTTGTTTCGTCGAGATCAATTTAAGGAAATATGGCGTCGGCTCCAGAATAAAACTTCACCCGTTGTTGCCATTCGCGGTCCCCGAAGAGTGGGCAAAACCACCATTCAAAGACAACTCATTGAGCAGTTGTTATATCTCGATGGAATTCCACCGGAAAGAATCTTACGTGTTCAGTATGATGAAGTTCCTCAGTTGGGCGTTATTCAACAACCCATCCTTTCCATTGTTCGCTGGTATGAAAAACAGGTTTTACGGGATTCCATCAATCACCTCGCCCGTCTGAAAAAACCGGTTTATCTCCTCTTCGATGAAATCCAGGACCTTCAAACCTGGGCGCCGGAACTCAAATCTTTAGTGGATCATACGGATTGCCGCACTCTTATCACCGGAAGTTCCTCACTCCGTATTCGTCGAGGTCTCGAAGTATTGGCTGGCCGAATGAATGTCCTCGAGATGGGACCTCTGCACCTAAGAGAAATTGCGGAGATTCGGAAACTCGGACATTTGTCGGCTTTTTCAGGAACTGAGGATCCAAGAAACTGGATCCGGAGAGATTTTTGGCTGCAATTTCTTCGATACACAAAAAAACATCATAGGCTAATTCATCGTGCTTTTGATCTTTATGATCAACAGGGAGGATTCCCGGAATGCCATTATCCTCTGGGGGCTACGCGCACTGAGCTAACCGAAAAAATTGCCAGTTTCGTGATTGCAAAGACATTTGAAGATGTTCCCGTCAGATCCAGCGGCCAAGCGTGGGATAAACAACTCTTACGAGAAACATTTCGCCAAGTGTGCATCGGCGTCGGTCAAGGGATCAAACCTGAGAATATTCGAAATAATATCAGACAAATTCATGAGGCCGGCGTTACCAATGCAGTAATCTATGAAACTCTTGATTACTTGGTGGATTCCATGCTGGTCCATCGCATCGAACCTGAGCCCCTGTCAAAAAAGAAAAAGAGAAACGGAGCAAAATACTGCTTGTGTGATCACTTCGTTCGTGAAGTATGGCTTCAGGAAAGGATTCCATTAGCGCCCCAACGTCTGCAATCCGTTGCACAGCCCATCGCCGCCCTGGCCGGGCACGTTATGGAAAGTATTATTGGTTATTTCTTAGAAGGATTACAGGGGATTGATCTTTATTGGTTTCCAGAAAGAGAAAATGAACAAGAAATTGATTATGTGCTAACAATCGGACAGCATCATATTCCACTTGAAGTGAAATACACTCGCAAAATTACCAGGGATGACATTAAAGGATTAGCTTCCTTTTGCGGGCAGAAGAAATACAACGCACCTTTTGGTCTGATCATTACACAAGAAAAAGCAGGCCTCCTTGCGGAAAATATCATTGCAATTCCGGCCGCTTCCTTTCTCTCGTTGTACTAAACTGTTTCACGCCAGGATCTCTTTGCTTTTTTCCCCCCGGATTTCGCGGACGTACCGCGGCACGGCGTAGCCGGGCAGGCGGTCGCGCAACTGCCGGATGATCCGGATTCCTTCGTCGATCGGCACTTCAAAATGGGCCGCCCCGGCCACCGGATCGAGTTGGTGTAAATAATACGGCATCACGCGGAGCTCGACCAGCCGCTCATACAATTCCGCCAGGATTTCCGCCTGGTCGTTGACTCCGCGGAGCAGTACGCCTTGACTCAGCAGGGGGACGCCCGTTTCGACCAGCCGCGATAGGGCGGCCGCCACGTCGGCGTCGATCTCGGCCGGGTGGTTGACGTGGATCACCATCACCGGCGTCAAGCGACTGGAACGCAACACCCGAAGCAGCTCCTCCGTGATCCGGCCGGGAATCATCACCGGCAGCCGGGTATGAATCCGCAGTCTTCGCAGATGGGGGATTTTTTCCAGGTTTTTTACAAGGACTTCCAGTTGAAAATCGGGGATCACCAGCGGATCGCCCCCGCTGAGGATCACTTCCCGCAGCGACGGCTCCGCGGCGATTTTTTCCAGGGTGACTTGATTATTCCCCTCTCCCTCTGGGAGAGGGCCAGGGTGAGGGCAAGGAGCGAAATGCCAGTTCCTAGACGTTGAATGCTGAATGTTGCGTTTCAATATCTCATTTTTATCCTCTGTCCACTTTTCCGCCCTCACCCCATCCCTCTCCCAGAGGGAGAGGGGAGATGTCCGAAAATGCCGCCGGAAGCAGAATCGGCAGTGGACGCCGCAGTCCCCCGTTGTTAGGATTAAAATTCTGCCGCAATATTTCCAGAGCAGACCGGGTGTTGCCAGGTGCTCTGCTTCGCCCAACGGATCTCGCGTAAATCGTTCCGAGGGCTGCATTTCCGCCCTTTGGGGGAAAACCTGGAGGAGCAACGGATCGTGCGGGTTGCCCCGTTGGATCCGCCGAAGGAAAGGCCGCGGCACGAGGAGCGGCAATCCGTCCACGGCGTTTTGGGCCTCCTCCGCCGCCTCCGGCGGCAGGTCCAACACCCGGCACAATTCCACCGGGTCCGTGACCGATCGGGAAAGCTCCCGCTGCCAGTCTTCATTCATTTGGGATATGATTGAAAAGAGTTGCCAATGTGCATTAGTTCCAGAAATTTATCGTAAAAGAGGGTTTCTGTCATGTCCACTACAACAGACAATCCCTCTCCCGGCGGGATGGCGCCTATGGTTCCCGGTCCGGACGTCTTGACGTTAACGGAAGCGGCGGCCTTTCTTCGAGTATCGGAGGATACGATCCGACGCTTGGCGGTGCAGCAGGCGTTGCCCGGTCGACAGATCGACGACCAGTGGCGCTTTCTCAAGTCGGCACTGGCCGATTGGCTCCGGGAGCGAAGCGGAAAGTCGGCGTTGCTCAGTCAGGCGGGGGCATTGTGTGAAGATCAGTCGCTCGCTCCGTTACGCGAAACGATCTACCAAGAGCGGGGACGACCGGAAACCGAGGCAGACTGATGCACCTTCTCGACACGGATACGCTTATTCATCTCCATGCAGGTCACGAAAGAGTGATCGCCCGTCTGGGCCGATGCGATGATCCCGACATCGGCGTTACGATTTTCACTAAGGCCGAAATCCTCCAAGCCCGATACGAATCGATATTGAAGGCAGCCGATGGCGAACGACTTCTGCAAGCTCAAACACGGTTGCTGCGCAACGAAGAATTGCTGTCAGAATTAACGATCATCACGTTCGATCGACCTGCGGCAAAGATCTTCCAGGATCTTCACGCCCGGAAAGGACTTAAGAAAATCGGACACGTGGATCTGCTCATCGCCAGCCTGGCCATGGCAAATCGGGCTACCTTGGTCACTCGGAATCTGCGGCATTTCAAGCAGATACCGGGTCTCAAACTGGAAAACTGGGTGGATTAAAATTATATTAATTTATCATCAAATCTCTTAGCGAAAGGTGAAACGTGGCCAGCTACAATACCAGCGAATTCAAAAAGGGCTTGAAGGTCCAACTCGACGGCGATCCGTACATTATGATCGAGTGCAACTTCGTCAAGCCGGGCAAGGGCCAGGCGCTGTACAAGTGCAAACTGCGGAACTTGCTGCGCGGCACCGTGCTGGACCGCACCTACAAGAGCGGCGACAGCATCGAAGCCGCCGAGATCGAGGAGATTCAGGCCCAATTCCTCTACCGGCAGGCCGACCATTTCGTCTTCATGGACAACGAGTCGTACGAGCAGTACGAGTTGACGGCCGAGCAGGTGGACGACGCCTGGAAGTATCTCAAGGAAAGCATGCTCTGCAGCATCATCCTCCACAACGGTCAGCCGATTAGCATGACGCCGCCCAACCACGTGGTGCTGAAAGTGGAATACTGCGAGCCGGGGGCCAAGGGCAACACGGCCACCAACGTCACCAAGCCGTGCAAGGTCGATACAGGCGCCGAGTTCCCTTGTCCCGCCTTCATCAACATGGGCGACCTGATCAAGATCGACACCCGCACCGGCGCGTACATCGAGCGGGTGAAGGAATAAGGATGAGGGACGAAGGATGAGGGATGAGAAACCGCCGAGCAATTTTCGTCCCACGGCATCCTGGGAGAATCTCGCCCTTCGCGCCGAACTCTTGCGGAAGGTCCGGGCGTTTTTCGACGGGCGGGGGTTTTTAGAGGTCGAGACGCCGATCCTTTCCGCCGACACGGTCGTCGACCGCCATCTCGATCCGTTTGTTCTCTCCCCTCTCCCGGCCAACCTGCGGTCGGTGCCCGGAGAGGGGCCGGGGGTGAGGGCGGAGCAGGGATCTTGCACCCCCCAGCCCTTAACTGCCAGCCCTCACCCTAACCCTCTCCCAAAGGGAGAGGGAACCCTCTTCCTCCAAACCTCGCCCGAGTTCGCCATGAAACGCCTTCTGGCCGCGGGCGGTTCGGCCATCTATCAGGTGGCAAAGGTCTTCCGCCAGGGGGAATTCGGGCCGCTGCACAATCCCGAGTTCACGATGGTCGAATGGTATCGCGTGGGCGACAGCATGGCGGAGGGCATCCAACTGACCAGCGATTTGTGCGAGGCGCTGCTAAGCCGCGGTCCGGCCGACCGGGTGAGTTACCGCCAGGTCTTCGAGCGGCACGTCGGGGTCGATCCGCTGACGGCCGAGGCGGCCGAGTTGCAAGCGGCGGCGGCGCGGTGGAATCTCGAAGTGCCCGAGGGTTTGGGCGACGACCGGGACGGCTGGCTCGACCTGCTGCTGGTCGAACGGGTGCAGCCGCGGTTGGGTCTCGGCCGGCCGACAATCGTGTACGATTATCCTGCAAGCCAAGCGGCGCTCAGCCGCGTCCGGCCGGAGAATCCGCCCGTGGCCGAGCGGTTTGAACTGTACGTGGACGGCATCGAATTGGCCAACGGCTACCACGAACTGGTCGACGCCGCCGAGCTGCGGCGACGGAACCGCGAGGTCAACGCCCGGCGCCGCGCGGACGGGAAAATCGCCCTGCCGGAGCACAGCCGGCTGCTGGCCGCGATGGACTTCGGCCTGCCGCCCTGCACCGGCGTGGCCCTGGGCTTCGACCGGGTGGTGATGGTGGCCGCCGGGGCGAAATCGCTGGCCGAAGTGATCGCCTTCCCCTTCGACCGGGCGTAGCGTACAATCGGTCAGAGTAGATGCGGCATCTTGCCGCATCGCGGTGCAGCGATGTTGTTCCTACACACCAATATGAAGCGGCAAGATGCCGCTTCTACAATATCCCATGTCCAACCAGTTCGACCCTTATCGCGAAGCGCTAGTCATCGAGCAAGCGACGGTCTGGCCCGAAACATTGACTTCCGCGCCCCAGGATCCCGCCGCCCGGGAACAGATCGCCGCCCGGCTCCACGCCGATCCCGCCCAGGCCGCCGAGCTGGAGTACGTCCGTCTCCACGCGGGATTCCAGCGCAAGATCACCGTCACGGCGGAAGATTGGGAGCGACTGGAAAAGGGCAGTCTGGAAGAGACGGTTGCGGTGAGAGACAATGACGAAGTTCAAATGACGAATGACGAAAGAATGACGAAATCCGAATGACGAAACGCAGTCATGTACACATTCGTCATTCGGATTTCGTCATTCTTTCGTCATTGGTCATTCGGATTTCATCATTCTTTGCTCTTCGACAGCGCTCCAGGGCCATCAGCGCAAAGGCCGTGCCGTATTCCTGGTGGTAGTTGTACAGGGGATAATCCCACCAGGAGCCGTCTTTTTCCTGCAACTTCAAGAGCACGTGGGCGAGTTGGTCCTGGAACGGCCCGCGGTCCGCGGGCGGGATGAGTTCGATGCACAGCGCCGCGTAATAGTGCCCGTAGTAGAAAAAGTATCCCGAGTTGGAAAAGAAGGATTCGTGGGGGATGGGATACTTCCGGGCAATGCTCAGCCAACCGTTGCGGGCGAAGAGCCGGTTGAGCCAATTCTTGACGATCGCGTCGCTCACCGACGCATCGCCCCAGATCCGCATCGCGTAGTTGCAGGCCTGCGAGCGGCCGATGCTGCTGCCGGGCTGATTGATCGGCATGGTACGGTATTTCAGGTATTCGCCGTAGCAGTAGGAGAAATCAGGACGGCGGTGCCGAAGGATCGACGCCTTGGCGCGTTCGATGAGCCGGGGGGGGATCGTCTCGCCGACGCCTTGCGCCTCTTGAAACGCCACCAGCACCGTGGCGGTGACAAAGCACATCGACGATCCGCTCGGTTTTTTCGTGCCGTAGTCGTCGTAGTAGGCCCAGCCGCCGTCGACGACCTCGTAGCGGTCGAGCATCTCGATTTGCGAGCGGATCAACGCGTGGATTTTTTTCGCCCGCTCGGCGTCGTCCGGCTTGCGCGAAAGCATCCGCACCAGGGCCTGGATGGCGTATGCGTGAGACCAGGTGTTGTAATAAGTCTCGGCGTCCTGCCGGCGGATCCGATGGAGATTCTTGAACAAGTAGTCTTCCGCCCGGTCGAGGGCCTGTCCCACTCCGGCCCGATCGCCGCCGGCCTCAATCAGCCCCGAAATTGCCAGCCCCGTGGTGGCGGCGCGGAAGGCGTAATGCGCTCCCGGCACCGGCGCCGTGACCTCGCTCGGCCGGTTGATGCTGGCCGAACCCCACGAGCCGTCCTTGTTCTGCCGTTTCAGCAGGAACTCCACTCCCCGTTTCAACGATTTGTCAATCTCCCCGGCAGCCGGCGTGGGAACCGGCCGGGGCCGCGGGCCTTGCTCGGCCAGCGGCGAGGTCTTTTTCCCCTCCTCGGCGGCCAAACCGGCGGAGACTGATAATAGAAGGATGCAAACGATCATTCGCATGGCTGTATATCCGGTAGGCGGAGGGAATGACGAATGACGAATGATTGAATGAGCAAACACGAGAGGATGTCTTTATCGGAAATCACGATCGTGTATTTCGTCATTCGGATTTCTTTCGTCATTCGGCCTTCGACATTCGTCATTCCTCCTCCGTGTCTCTGTGGCGTACTTCTCCCGATTTAACGGTTTGCTATTCGTCCTTCGGCTTTTCTAAAAGGATCTTGTCGCCGGCGCGGAGGCCCTTGCGGATTTCCACCTGCTGGTTGGTTTCTCGGCCCACGGTCACCGAGCGTTTCTCGGGCTTCCCCTGGCCGTCGAGCACGTAAACGTACCGGTCGTCGTCGTCCTCCGGCTCCGAAAAGACGGCCTTCGGAGGAACAACCAGGGCGTCGGTCTTCAAATAAGGGGTGAATTTCACCTTGCAGCCCATGCCGGGCATAATCATCTTGTCCTTGGCCTCCAGAGTGACGTCCAGCCGGGCGTCGAAGTTGCCGGGCATCATTGGGACGGCGCCGATCTGGTCGATCGTGACGGGAAGCCGCAGATCGGGCAGCGCCGTGGGAACGGCGATCCCTTGGCTCCCCAAGTGGAGATCGTTTAAGTTCGCCTCGCTGAGGACCGTACGCAGGAAGACGGGACGCGAATTGACGATCGTCATAAAGACCTGGTTCGGCGAGATGCCGCCGCCCGGGCGGAGGGCTTCGGCCAGTCCGGCCGACTCGTTGAATCGGCCCCGCCGGCACTTGCCGTAATACACGTAGCCGTCCATCGGCGCGACGACCGTCAGCAGCTTGCGGTCGGCTTCGAGCTTTTTCAGCTTGTCCCGGGTCCGGGCAAGATGCACCTCGAGTTTCTTCACTTCCAGGCGTTTCTGGTCCAGCGCCAGCGGCAGGTCGATCTTCGCCTTCTGCCACTGGATCGATTGCCGCCCCATGGCGTCGGTTACCTGCTCGTCGCGGCGGGGAAGCGTGTACTTCAAGAACCGATCGCGGTCGATCTCCTCCTGATGCAAGTAGAATTCCATCTGTTCGACCCGATCGCGCTGCCGCTGCAAGACGATCTTCTCCGTTTCTTCGACCAAGTCGTCGGCCTTGTACATCTTTTCCAGTTCGGCCAGTTCCTGCCGCTCGTATTCCAGAGAATTTTTCATGTACTTGAGATAATAATCGGCGGACTTCAAGGCTTCGGCCCGGGCGATGTCGAAGTAATACTTCTGATCCTCCTGGGCGTTCCGCTGCCCACGCTGGCCGGCTTCTAAATCCAGGGGCGTGGTCTTTTCCCGGGCAGCAAGCTCCTCTCGGTTCTCCTTCAAGGCAATCTCCATCAATTGGAGCTCCCGCCGCACGTCGGTCAGAACGTCGTCGAGCTTCTCCGGATCGAGCTTCAACACCACGTCGCCCTTCTTCACCTTCGTCCCATGAGGGACGGCCTCCAGGACCTTGAGCGAGGACCACTCCTCGGGCTGCAGCGCCAACTCGATCATCTCCTCGGCCTCGAACGCGCCTTCGATCTCGATTTGAATCTTGAGCACGTCCTTTTTGACGGTGTAGGTGGGAGGGGTGGGCTTGGCCGGTTTCGCGGCCGGTTGTTCCGGCGCCTTGGCCGGAGACGGCTTTACCGGCGGAGCGGATTTTTGCTCGGTTTGGACCGGAGGGGTTTTGGCTTCCGGCTTCTTGTCAACATTCTTGGTTTCGTCCTTCTTCGATTGCTCCTTCTTTTTTTCAGCCTTCTTTTTTCCGCTTTTCTTTTCCGACTTTTTCTTTTCGATCTTCTTCTCCGCCGAAGCCGCCGGCACAGCGGCCTTCTCGGAATCCGGACTCTTGGCCTGAACCGCGGCAACGCCAAAGAATAATGTCAAAGCGAGACACAAACAGCCGGGAATGCGAAAATACATAAAAATGCTCCTCAGGGGTGTAAGCAGAGAATGCATCAAGAATGGTTGAGAGAATATAAAAATAGACAAATCAGATAAACTTTAAGCCCGCAACTTATCATTCTCGCATGAAAACCCCCCGGTTGCAAGCAATCCAGCCAAAGGGGGGGCGGCAGAGACGCCGTAGGTTTTAAAAAATAGCTGCGTCCCCGTTTTCTACCACTGCATGGAGACGGCGGCGGTGGTCAGGCCGGCGCCGACGGAGCAGAGGACGATCTTGTCGCCGGGGTGGAGTTGGGGCTCCATTTCGACCAGGGCCAGGGGGATGCTGGCGCTGGAGGTGTTGCCCAGGTATTCGAGGTTGAGGAAGTAACGCTCGAAGGAGACGCCGCTGCGTTTGGCGGAGGCCTTGAGAATGCGGCGGTTGGCCTGGTGGGGCACGATCCAGCGGACCTCCGCGGCGTCCCAGCCGGACCGGGCGATGACGTCGCGGATGATCGCGGCGAAATCTTCCGAGGCGGCGCGGAAGAGCGATTGGCCATCCAACCGGATCCAGGGATCGAAGTGCGATCGGCCGTCGCAGACGAGATAGCCGGGGGCCTCGCGGCGGGCCATCATCAGGCCGGTGGCGTCGCCGCCCAGCAGGATCTCGCCGAGCGGATGGCCCTTCGTTCCGGCCGCCACGATGGCCGCTCCCGCCCCGTCGCCGAAGATGAACCGTGCGGCGCGGTCCGCCGGTTCCAGCAGACGCGATTGCAGGTCCACGCCTACGGTAAGCACCTTGCGGGCCATGCCCGTCAGGATCATGTTGCGGGCCATGACCACCGCGAAGAGCCAGCCGGAGCAGGCGGCGTTCAGGTCGAAGGCGGGGATGTCGGGCAGCCCGAGCTGGTCCTGGAGGACGCAGGCCGTGGAGGGCATGGCGGCGTCGGGCGTGGTGGTGGCCAGGATCAGGGCGTCGATTTCCTTGGGATCGACGCCGGTTTTGGAAAAGGTCTCTTCTGCGGCGCGGAGCGCCATCGACGAGGGCTTTTCTCCCTCTCCCGCCCAGCGCCGGGTGCGAATGCCCGTGACTTGATATACGTAGTCTTCGCTGAGGTCCGGAAACTCGCGGAGCAATTCGGCGTTGGTCACCACGCGGTCCGGCAGGTAGCCGCCCAGCCCGAGGATCGACACGGCCGGTGTGGCGGCCGGTCCCGTGGGACTTTGCCGGGCCGCCTGGACGACGGCTACCGGCGGCTCGACGGAGGCCGCCGGGGGGATCCCGTCGCGCATCGCCGGATCGGTCGTCTCGATCTCCAGGACCGGTTGGTTGTAGGCCGCGGTTTCGCCCGCGCGGAAAAGCAGCCGCAGAACGCGGCCGTCACAGGGGGCCTCGAAATCGAAGACCGATTTGGCGCTGTCCACCTGCGCCAGGACTTGCCCTTTGCGGAATTCGTCTCCCTCGGCCACGCGCCACTCAATTAACGTCGCCTCGGTTTCCGAAGCGCCTTGGGCCGGTAGATACAGAGGGAGATGGAAGGGAGCGGTCATGGGGAGATGGGTGTTCAGCAAGCCGGGCCGTCTTCGGGCCCGGCCGACGCTTTCGGCGTGGATTTTAATGCAAATTGTAAATGGTAAATTTCAAATTGCAAATTGAACTGAATCGACTTTATTGCAGGATCTCTTCGATGGCCGCGACGATCTTCTCAGCGTTGGGCCGGTAATGGTTTTCCAGTTCCGGGGCGAAGGGGACGGGCACGTCGAGGGCGGCCACCAGTTGCGGCGGCCTTTTCAGGGCGGTAAACGCCGCCCGGGTAATCCGGGAAATAAGCATCTCGCCCAGCCCCTGCGTGGCGCCGCATTCCTGCACCACCAGCAGCCGGCCGGTCTTCTGCACCGACTGGACGATCGGCTCCAGGTCGAGCGGCTGGAGGATGAAAGGGTTCCAGATCTCCAGGCCGTAAGCGGATTTTCCGGCGGCGGCCAGGGCTTCGTGGACCATCGCCCCAAAGGCGACGACGGTGACGTCCGTCCCCTCGGTGTACTGCCGCGGCCGCCAGACGGCGGCCAGGTCGCCGTCGAAATCGACTGGCCCGCTTTTACTCCAGTACAGTTGTTTGTGCTCGAACACCAGGCAGGGATTCGGGTCGTAGAGCCCGGCGACCAGCGCCTCGAAGGTTTCCTGGGCGGTGGCGGGGTAGAGCAGCTTCAGGCCGGGGAACCGCGACCAAAGGCCCTCGAACTCGCCGGAATGGAAGGCGCCCATCGTCAAGCCGCCGCCGCAGGGCAACCGCAGCAGGATCGGGGCGGGGCTGCCGCTGCGATAGTACCACGTGCCGGCGTTCAGTCCGATCTGCGTGGCGGCCTCGGTCGAAAAATCGGCGAACTGGAACTCGACGATCGGCCGCCCGCCGATCTGGGAGGCGCCCAGGGCGAAGCCCACGATGCCGGACTCGCAGATCGGCATGTCCATGACCCGCTCCGGTCCGAAACGGTCGATCAAACCTTTGCAGGTCTTAAAGGCCGAACCGTAGCAGCCGACGTCCATCCCCAAGACAAACGCCCGGGGATTATGCTCCAGCAAATAGGCCAGGGCCTGGTTAACGGCCTCGCCGTTTTTTAGCCGCGGCGCGCAAAACGGCTCGATCCGCGGCGGCGCCGCCGGGGCAAAGGGCGTCCAGCGCTGGGTCTGCGGATCCGGCCGCGGCCGGGGCAGCGCGGCGTTGACGGCCGCTTGAATCTCTTCTTCCACGCGGCTCTCGATCGTCGCGATCTGCGCCTCGGACAGACCGCAGAGCGTTTGCAGTTTCCGTCGGGCGGCGGGCAGCGGATCGCGCCGGCGGTACTCGGCCATCTTCTCGGCGGGGACGTAGTCGCCCTTGTCGTAAACGGCGTGGCCGTAGAGCCGCAGGGTCATGCACTCCAGCAGCCGCGGGCCGGGCGCGGCGTGCATCGCCTCCAGCGCCCCGCAGACGGCGGAGTACACGGCCCAGGCGTCGGCGCCGTCGATGGTCTCGCCCTCGATGCCGTAGCCGGCGGCGCGGTCCGAGAGCCGGCGGCAGTGATATTGCGACGCAACGGGCGTGGAAAAGGCGTATTCGTTGTTCTCGATCAGAAACAGTACGGGCACATGGTGGATCGAGGCGAGGTTCAGCGCCTCGTGGAACTCGCCGGTGCTGGAGCCGCCGTCGCCGATGACGGCCAAACCAAAGACGTCTTCCCCGTTTTTCCGGGCGGACCAGGTCCCGCCCACCGGCAGGCTGAGCATCTTGCCCAAGTGGCTGATCATCGGGAAGCGGCGCGTGGCCGCCTGGCCGTGGTGGACGTTCCCCTCGCGGCCGTGCGTGGGACTGTCGGCGTTGGCCAGGTATTGGCAGAACAACTGCTCGGGGGTCATGCCGAACAGCAGATGGGAGAGCAACGAACGGTGCAGGAAGGAGACCACGTCGCGGCCGGGCCGCAGCGGCAGGGCCGTGCCGGCGCAGACGGCCTCGTTGCCGATGCCGATCGTGACGGTCCCCTTGACGTACCCTTTTTGGAACAATTCCATCATCCGCTCTTCCATCCGCCGTGAGAGAAACATCAGCGGATAGACGGCCATGTAAAAGGCTTCCGCCGTGAGCCGGTGCGGAAAACGAGCCGCCTCCGGCAGCGTTGCCGCCGGGTCGAACCGCCGGGCCTTTCCGTCAGGCGGGCCGACGGACGCCTGGGTCTCGGATGTCGGCGGAGCGCGCCGATCCGCAGAAGCGCGACTGGCGCGCGTAACATTCCCCCGTGTATTCACGTCGAGGACCTCGCTGGGAACATCCTTCATGCAGCATCCTTTCCGCAAATCATCGGTGAACTACCTCGAAGGGGACAGAAATCGGGCAGAAGGGCGGATTATAACCACTTGGTGAGCCATTTATAACACGGATGGCCGCTCGAATCGAGGGGAAAACCACCTGTCACCCCCCCCGAGAATGATTTATTACATAAAAATTACTGGAGAGAAATTGCCGGAACTCGGCTGAGGGTTCACAAGCCTAGCTCCGATTTGTTGAAGGAGACAACGTGGCAAGAAAGATCCATAATCCTTGGTAGCCCGAGACGCCGACCTAATCGCCATCCCCTGAAGATCACATCCCGTTGCGGATGACCCTTGCTCCCTTGCGGAAGGGGATCCGGATTGCCGTGGAAACCTGCAATAGAATCGGGATCAAGCTGCTGATCGCCGGGGCGGGCTGCAAGCGTTACGCGGCGCTGCGCCATCTTTGCAATTGCTTGCCATTCTAAATAATTTGCGATAAGGTATTACCATGACTGGACTTTGCCCGTTGGGCAAAGCCGGTGATGTATTCGTTCGATGCACGGCATCCCGAAGAGAACTATGCGACGAGCTACACACCTAATCCTAGCGGCCATCTTGGCGTTCTCACTGAGCGTCGTCAGCGCAGCCACGTTGGAAGAAGCATTTCAGAATCCGCCAGACACCGCTCGGCCTGGAGTCTATTGGTACTTCATGGATGGCAACCAGAACCCTGACGAGATGGTGGCGGATCTGGAGGCCATGTCCGCAGTCGGCATCGGAAGCGTACTGTTTTTGGAAGTCAACATCGGGGTTCCCGCCGGCCCTGTTCCGTTCATGAGCGAGAAATGGCAGAACAATGTGGTCCGCGCAATCAAAACCACCGAACGGCTTGGCATGGAATTCATCTTGGGTACCGGCCCTGGCTGGGCGGGAAGCGGCGGTCCGTGGGTCAAACCCGAAGATTCCATGCAACACCTCGTTGGCAGCAGCACCAGGGTTCAAGGACCAGTCATGTTCAAGCAAGTCCTTCCGGTGCCGGAGCCTCATCAGGCCAACAAGTTTGCCGGAATGAACAGAGCGCATGAGGCTGCCCGCGATCAGTGGTTCCGTGATGTCGCTGTGCTGGCATTTCCGACTCCGCAGGGAAACCTTGCTCGCTTCGACAACTTCGACATGAAGACACTCAAGGATGTAAGTCCCTACAGCATTAACAAGGGGATTCCGACCTTCGTGATGCCGTGGGCCGATTATCCGGAACCGGTCGCTGCGAAAGTAATCAACATCGATCGGATCGTCGACCTGACGTCATTGATGAAGCCGGACGGCACGCTTTGCTGGGATGTCCCGGAGGGCGATTGGACGGTCATGCGTTTTGTTGCCCGCAGTACCGGCCAGACAACCCGCCCCGCGCCCCACGCCGGCCACGGGTTTGAATGCGACAAGTTCAATGGTGATGCCTACCGTCGGCACTGGGACCATTACCAGGGCCGCTTGCTGGAGCGACTGGGACCGCTGACGCCCGGTAAGGGATTGACCACGATCCATCTGGACAGTTGGGAAATGAGTTCTCAGAACTGGAGCGCCGCATTCCGCAAGGAGTTCACCCAACGCCGTGGTTACGACCCGCAACCCTACTTTCCCGCCTCGATGGGCATGGTCGTCGGTAGTCTGGAAAAGACCGAACGTTTCCTGTGGGATATGCGAAAAACCTCCCAGGAATTGGTGCTGGAGAATCATGCCGGCGCGATCAAATCGATCGCCCATCAGCACCACCTGGACTATTCGAATGAGCCTTATGATATGAACCCGGCCGGTAATTTGGACCTTGGTTCAGTTGCCGACATTCCGGCGTGCGAGTTCTGGAACGCAGAAGGGGGGCCCGACACTCAGTACAGTTGTATCGAGGCGGTCAGCATTTCGCATACGATGGGTCGGCCACGGGTGAATGCCGAGGCCTTCACCACATGCGGCATGATGTATCTGAACTATCCCGGCAATATGAAGAACCAGACCGACTGGGCGTTCGCCATGGGCATTAACGGGATGATCTTCCACACGTTCCAGCATCAGCCCCTGGGCAAAGAGATCAAGCCGGGCATGACCATGGGCCCCTATGGCATCCAGTGGCACCGCAACCAGACAATGTGGCGCCTGTTTCCCGCCTATCACCAGTACATTGCCCGCTGTTCACATCTGCTCCGCCAGGGTGAAGCCGTGGCAGACATTCTGTATCTGACGCCCGAGGGCGCCCCTCATATCTTTCTTGCCCCGCAAAGCGCCCTGGCCGGTTCGCCGCGCCTGAAGGACAAGAAAGGGTACAACTTCGATGCGGTTTCCCCGCGCATTTTAAAGATGCGCGCATCCGTGGAGAACGGAAAAATTGTCTTTCCCGGAGGTAGTCGCTACAGTCTGTTGGTCCTTCCAAACGTCGAGACAATGACTCCCGAGACTTTGGCCGCCGTCACCGAGTTGGTCCAGGCCGGCGCGACCGTCATGGGCGCCCCGCCCCGCAAGTCGCCGAGCTTGGCGGGATACCCCGGATGCGATGAACAGGTGCGGCAAATTGCCGAAAAACTCTGGGGCAAGCAGCCGAAATCCGAGCGTCCGTTTGGCAGAGGACGTATTCTTTTCAACCCGGACGCTCAATCTGCGGCGCGCCCAAGACGGGCGTTGCCGGATTTGGCAAACTGGATCTGGTTGAACGAGGGAGACCCGGCGAGTTCTGCAACCAATCAGCTCTATCCAAGCTATGGGGTTGCGTCCACTGTACTTGCTAAAATGGGCATTCCGGAAGATTTCAAGTCTGACGGGCCGATCCGCTATGGACATCGCAGAACGGAGACTGAAGAGATCTATTTTGTAGCCAATACTGCCGGTCAGAAGATCGAGGCGACTTGTACATTTCGGGTTCAACGGGGAATTCCGCAGTTGTGGGATCCTGTAACCGGAGAGATCAGAACATTGCCCCAGTTTACGCATCAGGAAAAGACCACCTCTACGCCAATTGTTTTTGAGCCTCATCAGAGTTTCTTTGTTGTCTTTTCTCACAAGGGGAAGCCGGACGGCGCACCCGACAAGAATACTGCAAACTTCCCGGAACTGAAGTGCGTTTCAACACTGGAAGGGGCGTGGAACGTCGCTTTTGATCCAAAATGGGGCGGCCCCGAAAGCGTGGTGTTCCAGAAGCTGCAGGATTGGACGCACAGCAAGGACCGCGGAATCAAATACTACTCCGGCAGCGCCAAGTATCAAAAAACCTTTGATCTCCCTCCCGGATCCAACAAACGGCTCTTTCTCGATCTGGGAACGGTTCATGATATTGCCCGCGTAACGCTCAATGGCGTGGACCTTGGAGTGGTGTGGTGCTCTCCGTGGCGGGTAGACATAACGGACAGTGTGAAGACAAAGGGCAATGTACTGGAGGTCGAAATAGTCAATCGCTGGCCAAACCGCCTCCTCGGCGACCAGCAGGCGCCCGACAAGCATGCACGCACCCTGAAATGGGAAGCCGGCTATCTTGGCGGCAGGGAATACAAGACGGGCCGCTACACCTTTTCAACCGCTGACAGCCAGGACAAACTCCTGCCCTCCGGACTTCTCGGGCCGGTGCATATTATGATGACTGATAATGAATAGAAGCATCGAACAACCGCCTGCAGGACGTTCATTAAAAGAAAAAGGACGAACGACCGATTACCGCAAGTCCTTTTCTCATAACAAGTACCGGAGGTGGGAGTTGAACCCACATGTCCCGAAGGACACTGGATTTTGAGTCCAGCGCGTCTGCCATTCCGCCACTCCGGCGTCCACGAGCGAAAGCTCGTAGGAAAACAAAACTCCGATTCTATTTCACAGACTGTGTTTTGACAAGTTTTCCGACCGGGGTCAACCTCCATCAGGGGGGAAAGATGGGGCGGCAATTCCCTGAACTCTCTGGCGAATCCCTGGAGGTGGATTAAAATGGCCGGAAACCGCGGCGAATCCGGGCCGGGGAAGCCGTATCCCCGTACAACCATCGGGGGAGGAACCGTACATTCCGTCGATCGAAGGGACATCATGCACGAAAACGAGTTATTGAAAATCCACGAAACGCTGGCCCTGGAAGAGGGGACGTTGGTGCTGGCCTTCAGCGGCTGGATGGACGGCGGCGACGTCTCGACGGGCACGGTCCGCCGACTGGTGGATTTACTGGGCGCCCGGCCCTTCGCCGAGATCAATCCCGAGCCGTTTTACATCTACAATTTTCCCGGCACGATGGAAGTGGCGGCGCTGTTCCGTCCGCCAACGGAGATCGACGGGGGACTGATCCAGAAGCTGACGATGCCGACCAACGTCTTTTACGCCCATCCCCCGGCCAATCTGGTGCTGTTCCTGGGCCAGGAGCCGAATCTCCGCTGGCAGAGCTTCGGCCAGTGCATCATTCGCCTGGTCCACCGGGTGGGCGTCCGGCGGATCGTCTTTGTCGGTTCCTTCGGCGGCGCCGTCCCCCATACCCGCGAGCCGCGGCTCTTCGTGACCTGTTCCGAAAAGGGACTCCTCAAGGAGATGGATCCCTACGGCGTCCGGCGGAGCGGATATACCGGCCCGGGGTCCTTCACCAGCTATCTGCTGACCGAGGCCCCCGCCGCCAACTTGCAAATGATCTCGCTGGCCGCGGAGATTCCCGGCTACCTGCAAGGCACCAACCCCTCCAGCATCGAGGCCGTAACCCGGCGGCTGGCCAAGCTGCTGCACCTTCCGCTCGACCTGGCCTCGTTGCGCTCGGCCAGCACCGCCTGGGAACTGCAAGTCTCGCAGATCGTCGAGCAGGACGAGGAACTCGCCCAAAAGGTCCACGAGTTGGAAGAGGAGTACGACAACGACCTGCTCAAAGCCGAGTCCGACCGCACGACGCGGGGCGGGTAGCGATCGTTGGTCGAAGGTCGTTAGTCGTTGGTCGAGAGTCGAATGTCGAGGATCGTTTGGATTGGCATGACAATAAATGAATTCCGTCAGGAGGCCAAACATTCCCGTCTGGCGCGAAGAAGACAGACAAGAATGTCTATCCTCCTACGAAAGCCTCGACCTTCGACTCTCGACCAACGACTAACGACCTTCGACCAACGGCCCTCACCCGGCCAGGCGGGTGATGCGGTTGAAGGGCACCGTGGCGGGAGTTTTTTCGGCGCGATAGCGGTACTGCATCAGGTACGCGTCTTCCGGCGTGTCGGCGTAATAATTCCGCAGCACGCTCACGGCGCGAAAGCCGTTGGCGCGGAAGAACAACTGCGCGGACAGATTCGTCTCGCGGACCTCGAGGACGATTCGGGTGCGGCGTTGGGTCGAGAGCTTGGCCGCCAGCTTCGCGAGCATCTGCGAGCCGGCCCCGCAACGCTGAAAGGACGGCTGGACCGCGAAATTCAGCACGTGAATCCGGGTCTTCAGCAGCTCATAGATCATGAATCCCACCACGCGGTCGTCATGCTCGGCCACCATGCCGATGCAATTCCGCTGCCGCAGCGAGTGGATGAAATCCTCTTCCAACCAGGGATATTCGAAGCACTCTTTTTCGATGGCAAGCACTTCGGGCATGTCGCGACGGATCATCCAGCGGATGTGAACGCGGACGTCCTGTTTCTGGTCGGAATGCATGCCGGCCTCCTTCCTTGTCGGCCCGTTGCGTCGCTTGCGCGACGCGACGTGAGCATCGTTTCCGGGGCGATCCTGTACGCCCCTGACCGAAAAAATTTTTCATCTCCGGGAAAGACCGCCGCGTCAACCGTCAGCGGGGCCTTTACAGTAACAAAAACGGAAAAATGCTCCAATACGAAATTGCCCCCAATCTCTCTCCCTCCGAAAGAGGGTCAGGTTGAAGGCCCTCTGCGTCCCTCCGTTGTATTTCGTCGGCATTTTCCCTTGCCAAAACCTCTCGAAAACCTCAAATTGTAACTTCAACAACAATAAGTACTTAGGAAATCCGGTCCAAAAGTTTGTTGAATTATCTCATCGAAGCAAGCGTCATTCTGACGGGCGCCGACCGGGCACCATCGACAGATGGTCGGCGTTGGTCGGTAAAGGATCTTTGCTGTCTCTCAGGGCCGGCAATACGTGCCGGTTGTGCTGAAGCACGACGACGGGAGCATGGAATCCAAGCGGAGCACGACCGGGAGAGGTCACGCGGTGCGGTTCAAGTGTCCGACGGAGGGGGACTGGTATCTCGACGCCGTTCAACTCTACGGCTACCGCTTCGAATGGCCCCCGGGAGAATGAGTCGCATAATCATCGTATAGGTCGACATTGGGTGGCACGCCCTGAGGAACGAAGGGCGTGGTGGACCGGGGAAAACACGCCCTTCGTTCCTCAGGGCGTGCCACCCCGAATCTGGAACCAGACGCGGCACTTGGCCAGCAGCGCCAACAGGACGATAACGACGCCGAGCAGACTCGGCCAGAACCAGCACCACCAGGCTAGGCCGCAGGCGACGGCCACGGAATACGGACGTTCGCGGAGGAGCCGGCTCCAGAGACCCCGGCGCCAACCCCAACCCGCCAACACGGCGCCGCCAAGAAACAGCACGGTGGCCCGAATCCGGGAGCCGGCGGCAGGCTGCGACACTTGCTCGTATTCCAGCGTCAGCGTCGGAACGGAACCCTTCAAGGCGAACGCGATCCGGGATCGGCGAGGAGGAAAGAGATTCTCCCACTCCGCGGCGGCGTCGGCCGGGGAGGATTCGGCGAGGATTTGCTTCCGGATTTCATCCAGCCCCAGTCGCCGGACAAGATCGACATGCTCCCGTTCCAGGGCGGCCAACCGCTTCTGCATCGCCTTCCCCTCCGGAGATTTTTCCAGGGAAACCATTGATTGCCGCGCTGCCGCAACGCAGGCCATCCACTGCCGCAGCGCCGGGGGATACCATCGTCGGGATTCTTCCGGATCGTCGGACAGACGCCGGGCGGCGGTTTGCTGCACGGCGGCCAGATTTTCCAGGCGGCGGAAGGCCAGTTGGACCTCGGATTTCGGCGGCGTTTCGTCGGGTGGAATCGGGCGGAGCGACGGCGGACCGGCCAACGTCCAGAAGGTCTTTTCCACCGCCAACTCTCCCGGGACCGGGGCGGAGAACCGGCGTTCACCCGGTCCCGACGGTTCGGATATCCGCCCTTGAAAGACCGCCGTGATCCGTTGCGGCAGGTGCGCGGAGTGGAGCGGCACTTGCCACCGGCCGGCCGCGCCCGTCTGCGGCAGCGCCGCCGTCCCGTCGACGGCCGCCGAGAGCAACCGCAGTTCGGCCGGCAGGCGCAGGGAACACGTCGTCCTGCCGGCGGGATCGAGATCGAACTCGGCCACGCCCTGACAGGTTCCGTCCGCCTGCCAGGCTAAGCGGACGTCCGCCAGCCGCACCTTGGCCGTGCGCGGCAGGGCAGCGGCGCGGGACGTCGCATGCGGCTTTTCGTGCGGCGCGTCCTCGCGGCGGACCTTTTCCTTTTGAGCCTGCGGAACGGCGGAGACGGTCAGTTCCACTGCTGCGGGCGACGCCCCGTCGAGGCGGAAGGCCCGGACCAGGCGGCCGCGCATTGCGGCTTCCGGATGGGGCGGCGGCGTTTCGTCTTCCACCGCCTCCGGCGTCGAAACCTTCACCCGTACTCCTGGCGCTTGATAGATCTGTACGGAAAGCGTCTCCGCCGGGGCGGACTCGAGTTGCAGACGCGGCAGCAGGAATTTGCAAACTTCTTTCTCCGCAACGCCCCGGGAGGCTGCATTTTGAATTGGCCCCTTCATGGAGAATTGGAAAGACGAAGTCGAATTCAATAGCCGGCGGCTAACAGCCGCCGAGGGGGATATTCCGTGCTTCTCGGCGGCTGTTAGCCGCCGGCTACCGGACATGTCTTTTCCGAGACTCGATAGCGGCAGGATCCCCCGCAACTGCAATTGCTGCTTGCCGTCGGCCGGTCCCTGAAGGAACAGCGTCAGCGTGCCGTCGGGCAATCGGGTCCAGCGGCGGAGCCGCGGGCTGCCCTCCTGGCGGAGCGAGACGCCTTCCACGTGCCACTCCGGCGGCGCGGCAATCCGATGCTGAAAGACGTACCCGGCGTCGGTGATGATTTCCGCGTCAAAAATGACCTCCGCGGCCTCCCGGCCGACCAGCAGGTTCAGCGTCGGCTCCCAGCGGACTTCCGCGGGCCGAGGACGAAGAAAAAGGATCCACTCCGGTTCCTCGGCTGGCAACCGATACGCCAACGTCGGCGGCGTGTCGGCGGCGCCCCAGGCCTTGAGGAACTCGTCGCCCGGGATCCCCTCCGGCGCCAGGCAGCCGCTTCCCTTTCCGGTTTCGTATTCCAAACGCCGATCGAGCGTGACGGCCAACCAGCGTCGGACGGGCCGGATTTTTTCGAGCCGGATCTCGGGAATCCGCAGGGCGCCCGCTCCCGAGGCCCCCGACCGTAAGAACGACAAGTCCACCGTCGCTTCTTCCGTCAACGGCCGGGGCCACTCGAGGGTCATCTCCTGCCGTCCGTCCGGCAGGACGGCCGACTGCACGGCGGGAGCCTGTGCGTCGGGGCCGCGCCGGAGCCGCCACGACGATTCCACCCGAAGTGAAAGACGCCGGACGGGACGGCTGCCCGGCCGGAGTTTCCAACGCGCGTCCGCCACCACCGCGCCAGGCTGGACCTTCAACCAGAGGAACTCTTCGACCTCGGCGGCGGTTTCCGGGCGTCCCGACTCCGGCCACCGGACGACAAGCGTCTCGACCGGACCCAAGGCCGCCGTCAGCCGCGAGGGACGGTCTCCTTGCTCGATCCGCCCCAGTGCCTCGGGGACCTCGACTCCCGTCGTCCCGGCTGGAAAATTCAGTCTCCACCGGGCCGAGGCGATCGGCGGCACGCGGACTTCCGCCGTGTACGTGCCGAGGGCGCTCCGCACCGCCGGCTGCAACGCGCAGCGGAGCCGGTATTTTCCCGGGTCGCGAACCTCCAACACCCCGGCGGAACCGTCCGCCTCCCAGCGAAGAAGCGCAGGTTGGCCGTCGAGCGTGACGCCGTCGGGGGCCGGCGACACCTGGTCGCGGCGGAAGGGCAAACGCACGCGTGCCGGACCGGCAAACACCCGCAGCGTATATTCGGCGCCGAAGGACTTCAGCGTCACGCGGCCGCTTGCCGATTCCCGAATCCACGTCCCTTCGTACTCCGCCCCGGACAGAAACCATCCCTGCGGCTGCGGGGCCAACGCGGCCGTCCGGCGATAGAGTTCCCGGTACAGCGGCTCGGGCAGGTAGACGCTCTCTCCCACGGGTTGCTTCCGCTGGTCGATGGGGACCAGCACGCGGAACGGCTCGCCGACGGTCGGCGGGGCGGAAGCCGTCTCGGCGGCTTCTAAAAACCCGCCGCACCCCAGGACCGCTCCCATCAGAAACCACGGCAAAAAAGGGGTCAGAACTGTTTTTTCCGTTGGCTCCTCCGAACCGACCCGGGAAATTAGCATCAGCTCCTTTTTCGGGAATATCCGGAGGACCACGCAGAAAAGGACCGCCAGGAATCCACCGGTCGCCAGCGGCGCAAACGGCTCGGGGATCCAGAGGGCCGCCAGTCCCAGAATTCCCCCGCCGATCAACAGGCCGATGCCTGAAAAAGGGGACGCGGCTCGTTTTTTCGCTCTCCAGCACACCAAGCCCACGGTTGCCAGAAAGACCGTCATCCCCAGCAATTGCCACGTCGACCGGTAGGCGTAGGTAACCGCCGTGGAATCGTCGTCCGATAGCGGAACCTCGGCGGCCGTCCACCGGTCGGCGTCCCGGCCGCAAAAGGCTCCCTGGGGAGACGCGCGTTCCAGAGGACCGAATAGTCGCCGAGCGGGAGGGATCGGTCTGAAAAAGTCTTGGGAATCCGCCGTTTTATCGACGGCCTCGTAGCCCGGCGGGAGCCACAGCGTCCAGGATTGATCCAACAGGGGAACATCCGGCCGGCACCACGGCGGCGTCAGGCGTCCCACGCTTTTTAGCGGCGTCGGCGCACTTCGGTATTCCAACGTCACCGTGATCGGCCGCTCTTTAGCGGGAAGCGGCACGGAAAGCGCCACGGGCCCGCACGAAGCGCCGTCCGCCGACCGAACCGGAACCGTCCGCCAAGCCGCCGGCTGGTCGTCGATCCACACGCCGGGGAGATCCTCCCGCGACACGCCCTCCGGCAACGTGAACCGCAGCGCCTCGGCGGCGGAATTCTGCACCACGTAGCGCGCCGCGTGCCGCGTGGCGCCGGAGGTGGAATACCACGATTCCAATCGCCCTTTCCAGACGAACACCGGGGGAACGTCCGGCGCGGCGGCCGGCGCTACCGAAAGTGGCGGTTCCCGGGCCGACGCGACGTCGCGTGCCGGATCGTAACGGAAGACGCCGCGGATCCGGGAGACGGAGGGGCCGGGAGACGGTTCGGGCGGCAGGGATTTCAGTCCCCGGTTGTCGATCCGCACGGCGGCGGCGGCCGGGCTGCGGAGGACCGCCAGACCCTCTTCCGCCGACGCCTCCGGCAGCGAAGCCAGCACGATCGGCGTCGGCCCGGTGAAGGCCCGCTCGCGCATGCCGCATATCTCCAGCGGCATCGGGTGCGGACGGCGGAGCGTCAGTTCCCAGGTTTCTCCGGCGTCCGACCAGCCGGCCGCGGCCTGTTCGTCCGCCGTCCAGCGCCGGGCGGAGAGCGAAGGTCCTTCTTCCCCCGCCACTGTCCACCGCGGCGGAGTCGGCACCGCCGGAAAGAGCCGGACCAGCACGCGGTCCAGCGGACCGGATTCGGGCCGGCACCGCAAGGCGAAGGTCTCGTGCAGGCGGTTTTCCCGGGCAAAAACTTCAACCCGAACGCTGCCGGCGTATTGCGGTCGTTGTTTTTTCAGGGTCAGTTCGACGGCGGCGGAGGCCTCCTCCTCGAACACCAGCGGCCCGGGCGGCGCGGCAAATAATCCCAACTCTTCCGGGGAGAGTTCGGAAAGCGCCAAGCATTTGGCGGACTCCTCCCGGCGAACCTGCAATTCGTAAGGTCCGGTCGTTTTCACGGCCGCCAGCCGCCGACCCGACAACGGCGCGGCAAAGTGCAGGGGAAGGAGATCTTCCAGGCGAAGGATGTTTTTTCCCGGCACGCGGAGCCGGCGGGCGCGGAAGGTCAATCTCCAATTCCGGTCAGAAGTCGATCCCCGGGCGAGATCCAATCGCAACCTCCGCGTCTCTTCCGACTGGGATTCCACGCTCCAGTCGAGGACCTGCTGCGGCGGCGTGGACTCGACCGCGTCGATCCACCAATGCGGAGCGATCTGGGCGGCCTGGGACAGTTGCAGGGCGTCGGCGGAGTGCACGTCCACAACCACCTGTGCCGCGACCTCGCCGCTGCCGATCTCCACGGTCGTGGCCGTTACCGCCGCCAGCCGGGACTGCCGGCGCGCCAGCCAGATCGTCGCGGTCGCTTCGGCCCGAAAGGGCTGAAACTGGAAGCTTTCTCCCGGCAGCGGCTCGCCGAGGGACGTAACCGCCGTCTGGCGGCAGTCCTGCGGCCGGAGTTCTTGCAAGTCAAACGCCGCCGGAACGATCAGAATCATCTCGCCGTCTTCCCAGAGGAGATTCTCGGGACGAAGCCGGGGCAGGCGCCACGACCTTTCGAGTGTCAGCGGAGCGATGGCCCCCAGCCGTAGGATCCGCCCGCCGGCCGGAAGGCGACGCGGCAACGCAATGACGGCCCGCTCTCCCTGAGCATCGGGCAGCGGCGAGACGGTCCAGGGAACCTCCTGGTCGCCGTACCGCGCGGCGATCAGCCGCAGGCCGGGATCCATAAGCACCCGCACTTCGCGGCATGATTGCTCGGAGGGCCGGATCCGCCATTGGGCCGAAACGCTCAAACCCCGCTCCGTACACTCATAAACCCGCGACTCCCGAAGGACAGGTTGACAAACTATCCTACCGGCCGGGCACTCCCTCAACAGCAGACGCAGCGGGGCCGAACCGGTCCATTGGATACGCCACGTGTTGCCTAGCCGGCGGCTAACAGTCGCCGCGGGTGAATCCACATAATCCTCGGCGGCTGTTAGCCGCCGGCTACTAGAAGATACTTTCTCATTTTGCTCATCTACTGCAACCGCCTCCGCCTCCGGCCGTAGCGTGTCGGGCAGTTCCAATGTCAGTTTGCTTACCGGGCAAACCGGCCCGGCAATGAGATATTCCCAACGGTTGCCGGTTTCCTGCCGGCCCCGCAGGGACCAATCTCCAAGGAGCCGGCCCGAACGTTCCACCAACACCCCGGTTTCGCCCCGGGCGTCGACGCCGACGATTGCCGGCTGGGTTTTCGATTGTGAAGTCCCCTCTCCTTTTGGGAGAGGGTTAGGGTGAGGGCTAGCAGGATCGCTCCACCAAGCCTTGCTGACGGCCAGGCGGCAGGGCGAAAGCGGCAGAAACACGGCGCCCTGGTCCGATTTCCGAATCTCCAGTTCCACCCGCCCCGTCAGGACGCCCTCGTCGGACAGTTGCGCCCGATACTCGGCAGAGCGGATTTCCGCGCCGGCAGTCGCTTCGCCGCGGCCGGACGGGGCGTGCAATCGGTCCAGCAACCGTTGGAATTCCCGGGCGCTGAGGGGCAGGTATTTTTCCTTTCCGTCGGCCGCCTCCGCCAGCCGGTCGGCCGGCACGCCGATCCGCCGAAAGCGCAGCGGCGACGGAGCGTCTTCCGCCGCCTCGGCGCCAATCCACAACCAGAGCAGACAGAAGCTCGCCAATAGAATGCAGAAAAATTTGCAATTTGCAATCCAAATTTGACCTGGTTCCCAAGCTCCGGTTTGGGAACCCTGCCTCGGTTCCGAAGCCGGAGTTTCGGAACCAGAGTCAATCCCTCCCTGAACCCTGAACCCTGAACCCTGAATCCTTTTCATGGCGCCTCCTCGGAGGGCGGCGCCGCGGCGGGGGGAAGCTCCGAGGCCGGGACGGTCTGCGTTGAAGAGAGGTCGGAAAAGCCCACGGACTGCCGGATCGAACTGCGTCCGACGGTGATACTGACGGTTTCGGCGGCCGGGAAGGGTTTGCTGCGCGAGAAGATCCGTTCCCAGACGGCCACGGCGCCGCCCAGCAGCACTCCGAGAATCGCCGTTTGCGCCACCAGCAGGGCCGGGTCGGGATTCAATCCGCCAAGCACCGCCAGGACTGACGCCAGCAACAGCAGCACGAGGGGACGCCGCACGGCGGGCCAGTAAATCAACAGCAGGGCCGCCAGCAAGGCCGTTCCCGAGGCCCCAAACACAAGCCAGGCCCGACTGATGGTATAGACTTCCCCGCCGGGGACGTTGCCCACGGCGCTGAAGAGAAAGGCGTTGACGCCTTCCAGCGGCGCGGCCCGGGAGGCGCCGGTCCAGTTTTCCAGGTCGGCCTGGCTTTGCAACGCGTGACGGAACCAGGCCCAACCGCTGAAACCCCAGCGGTTCTCGTTCTCGAAGCCGGGGGGATTCAGCAGGACGTGCTCCTGGCAAGGCAACACCAACTGCCAATAGAGCCGACGGATCCAGGTATCCTTCTCCAAGCGGGGGAATTCCAGGCGGAGGGTTCCCGGCGGGGGGCGCGGGCCGGAAAAATGATACTGGACTTCCAGGACGTGCCGCCGCCATTGCCCATCGTCCGCCAAGGGGATCAACAGCGAGACGGGGGGACTATCCCCATTTTCGCGCAGCGAAAAGGGGACTGTCCCCCTTGGATTTGCCGCTTCGCCCCGGTTCGGCGGCGAGGCGGCCGATCCTTGGGGAGTAAACGCCACCGCCGTGAGCTTACCGTCCAGCATGACCAGCGGCGGCGAGAGGACGGCGCCCCCGGGCAACTGCATTGCCAATTCTTTTCGGTTGCCGGTAAACTGAAAGACGGCGCGATCCTGCCGGACGTCGCGGCCGAGCCAGGTTTGAATCCATCCGCGTTCGATCACCAGCGAACCGCGGCCGGCGGCCGGCTCCCGCTCCACGGCCAGTTTCAGTTCGTCTTGCCGTCCTTCGGCGCGGAGGACCAACGCCGGCGACGGTCCCAATTTTTTCGCGGAAAAAATGCGACTCTCCCCCTCCGACGTCACCGATTCACCGAAGAATTCGCCGGAATCGGGACATTCCCCTTCGACTTCCGGCTGCCACGCCTTGTTCTGGGAGGCGATCTTCATTCCCGGCAGAGGCGAGACGACGGCCCGATGTTCGCCGAGAACCCCGTCGACCGGCAGAATCAGCGGCACGGTTGCCCCGCGCGGCTTCTCCTTGCCCGGGGCCAGCGGCGGGAGACGGTACCGCGCCTGAATTTCCACCAGCCCGATGCCGGCCTCGGGCAAGGCCACCTGCATCCGCACCCGACCGGCCGGTGATTTTGTCCCCTCTCCCTCTGGGAGAGGGCTAGGGTGAGGGCCGATTTTCATCAAGTTGTTCTCTTCGATTTGTCCCTCTTGGGGTGTCACATTGTGGCCGGTTAGAGATTGAGGACGAGACGCTCTCTCTCCCGCTTCCAGGACCTTGGCCGTTAACAGTTTCTCTCCCTGCCGGAATTCCAACTCTTTGGTCGCCGCTTCCTCGGGAACCTCGAAGCACACCTGGTCCAGCGGTTCGTAGGCCACTTGCAACAGGAATTTCTGCTCCACGAGCGTCTGCCGCTCCTGCGGGCGGATAAGACTGACGATCCGGGTTTCCACCCGCCGGGCGTGGAGGCGGACCTCGGCCGCAAACGCGGCGAGGCGCCCTTCGCTCCGGTAAAAGAGCGGCTCCTGCTGCCGGGGCGGCAGTTGCAGGGGCGGGGCCGACGGCTGGCGGATCATGCCCCGCAGGGACTGGTTGTCGGGAATCAACTCCACGTTGTCGGCCGGCACGATCGCCACCACCGCGGCCCCGACGGTGGCCGACTGCGGCTGCGGCAGAAGAAATTCGATCTTCCCCGCCGCCGGCGCAATCGACCGGTGGGCCCGCAGGCGGAGTTCCACCTGCCCCGTGGCGGGCTGCCGCAAGGGGAGCGTCAGCAGGCCCGACTTCGTGCAATCCACGGCCTCGTCGGCCACCAGGGTCTCCGGACCGGCGCCGTCGAATTCCCAGCCGGGCAGGAGGAGCTGGAGACTTTGCACTTTCGACCCGCGGACGGCAAACGCCAGCTTCGCGTCCAGTTCCACCCGCTCCGGCTGCACGAAAAACACGTATTCCGCTTCGAGGTGGATGCGGGTGCGGCGCGGCGCCAGCCGCACCGGCAGGGCGTAGGGTTGCGCCGCGTATTCAAAGGCGGCGGTCAGTCCCTCGATCCGCAGCGCCTCGGGCGGCGCGTCGATTTGACGCGCGCCGTGCAGCGCTCCCCAGTACACCTGGACGTTCGGTGGCCCCGCCGCCGCCACCGTCCCCCATTGCCGGACCGCGTCCGGCACCTCGAATCCCGCCAGTTCGATCCACTCCGGCGGCCGCTCGGGATCGATGATCCGCTCGGTCGCAAGCTGCACCTCCACCGGTTGCGTCGTCGGCCGGTTCAAACGCACTTCGACCATGCCCGGGGACTGTCCCAATTTTTTCGCAGAAAAAATGGGACTGTCCCCCTCAGGCGACGTTTTCGACTTTCCGGGGGAAGAAGCGTCGTTTACCGGCGTGATCGTGGCAGCCGGGGAAGACGATGAGATGAGTCTTGCTCCAGGAGGCAGGCGGACCTGGAATCCTGCGCAGGGCGCCCCGAAACTTCGCACCGTCAGCGACGCCTCGCTGAGCACGCGGCGGGGATCCAACCGCACCACCACGTTGCCGACCGCTTCCAACACCAGGGCGGAATCGGGCGCCTTGCCGCCGCCCTGCTGCCAGCGAAATTCAAAATTGCCGCTCAGTCCCCGGACCGTCCACTCCTTGCCCGGTTTTGGGGGCTGTCCCGATTTTTTCGCAGAAAAAATGGGACGGTCCCCTTCGGTTGGATCAGGTTCGCCTTCCGGAAGATCGACCGGCGGAAGAAGCAGCGCCCCTTCGGAAACCCGGCCGAAAGAGACCACCCCCGGCGTTCGGAATTTCAGTTCCGACTCCGTCGCCGCGGGCACGTGCAACCGCAGCCGCGTCTGCTGGCCCATGACCGTCAAAGGGACCGCCATCGAAAGGGTCAACTCCTGCGGCTTGTCGCTCGGGCAGCGCAGCCAACAGACGTATCCGTCCCCCTCCGGCTGATAATGCACCACCGCCTCTCCCTCTCCCTGATACTCCGCCGGCCGAGTCAACAGGGCCTGGTTCAAACGCAGCGGAATCCGCACCCAATCCCGCCGATGCGCGACGAGTTGCACTTTCACGGTCAATTCAGCACGCCTACTCCCCTCTCCGGGCACCACGTAGTGGTCGGGGAGAGGGGCAGGGGGTGAGGGCTGCTTAACGAACGGTTCGGTGGCCTCCGAACCGCTGATCGTCAGCTTGGGAATGCTATATCGGGGAAGCTCTTCCTGACCGGCCAACTGCTGTTGCAAGTGATAGAGCTTGATGAAATCTTCGTAGCGGAAATCCAACACCGCTTGCAGCCGGCCGTCCTCGTCGGGCAGATAAAAAACCGCCGGCCGCTCCTCCTCGATCTGGAGCGCGGGCGTCCCGCCCGCCTTGTTTGGAGACTGTCCCGATTTTTTCACGGAAAAAATGGGACTGCCCCCTTCCGAGCTTTTTCTCCCCTCTCCGGGCACCGACCGAAGATTGGTCACGGGAGAGGGTTCGGGGGCGAGGTCCGACTCCGCATTATCCCCCGGCGACTCCTGAGAAGCCAACGCCACTGCCGGCCTCTCCTCCGCCGCGGAGCGCACAGTCTCTCCCCTCGTCGCCGGTCCTTCGTCGGCCGCCGCGATGTTGATCATTCCCCAGAGCAGCACCGCCAGTGCCGCGACAACCCGCCACCCGATTCGCATCAGCCGGTTCCCGGGATGAGTAAACCCCATCTATCAGTGTAATTGCTTCGACAAGAATAATAAAGAAAAGCCGCTGCTCATGCAGTCGGACAGGTTGCCAACCTGTCCTGCCTTGCGTTCTTTCGCGGTAAAAGAAATGGCCGTAAGAAAACGCAAAGCAACACCTCCTCCGCCACCATTTCAGGTGGTTACTGTCCACTGCCCACAGTCCACTGCCCACGATTATTCCGCACCCCCCCGATTGACAGGTTGTTTAATTGCATTACAATAGATTCTTGAATCCGGCGGGGAAGCCCTGTGGCTCATGTATGGGCGGAATCGTCGGTAGGAGGGCAAGGAAAAAAACTCTCTTATCCGGCGGTGTGGGCGCTCGTCGCCGCAATTTGGTGTTTATTCACAGCCCGGGAAAGTATATCGCGCATTCTTTCTACCTTCCCTACGGCGGATTTTTGATCTCTCGGTAGATTATTTCCGTTAATGAAATATCACTTTTAACTATTAGGCATTTTTTCGAGGGGGATGGGAAACGTATGCGAAAGATCAGCCGGGCGACAAAACCGCGATGCAATTATCACCGTCGTCTGCGGATCGAAGCACTTGAGGTCCGTTGCCTTCTGACGATGCTCTTGCAAGGCGATACCCGCACCCATCACGCGCCTTCCGGCACGGACGCGGTGATCACGGCGTTACCGACATCTCCCTATACGGTGAGCGCGGATGACTTCGGCTTCACAGACATTAACGATAATCCGCCCGATGCATTTCTTGGTGTGATCATCACCACCCTTCCAACTTCGGGCAGCCTGCAATTGGGGGACGTATCCGTAATGGCAGGTCAGTTTGTCTCTGAATATGACCTTGCATCGGCTAATTTGAAATTCATCCCGACGACTGGAGATACTTCGACTCCGCATCCAAGGTTTACCTTCCAGGTCAGAGATGATGGCGGCACAGGCAATGGAGGTGCGGATTTGGATCCGCTCCCGAAGTCATTGATCTTCCAACTTACACCCAACGTTGCGCCCGCCGCTCAGAATGACTTTTACACAGTTCAGGAAAACGAGGTTCTCGATCAAGTCTTAATTGCCTCGCGAGTGCAGATGGTCAGCCAACCGGGCGATCCGGTCGGAGGCGGCAGTACCTATGACTTCAATGACTCGGATTATGTCTTTTCAGCCTCCCGAAACTATCAAAACGGCGTGACGATCTCCTGCAAGAAACCCATCACCGAAAATTCCTATCAACTTGGCCCGAACCTTGTCTTCGCCGCGGCCGGCGGCGCTCTCCTCACACCGGGCACTTATACCGACACTCAAGATTTTCTTTCCTTGGAAACTGATAAGCCGGCCATGACCATTACACCTACGGTTCTTTTAAGTTACTCCCGGAGACACCTGACGGGCCAGTTTACCGTAAACCAAGTGGAATACGACACTTCGGGCGAAGTGCTGCGGTTCGACGCATCCTTCGAACAGTATGCCTCAGGCACTGCGCCTATCATCGGAGGTTCGCCTCCCCCAGCCCTAACGGGACGCATTCAATATCTCATACCCCAACCGGAAAGCGTCAGCCTCCTGCAAAACGATGCGGACGTCGACGGCGATCCCTTGACCGCCGTGCTCGTTGCCGGTCCCCAGCACGGCACGCTGATCCTTCAAACTGACGGCGGTTTCCGCTACACGCCGGAACCCGGTTTCCACGGCACGGATACTTTTCAATACCAGGCCTATGACGGGATCGACCTCGGGGATCCGACCACGGTGACGATCGATGTTCACCCCCTAGGCCACGCTCCCGTGGGAACGTCCGGGATGATCCTGGTCCCGGAAGGCGCTGCGTATGCGCTCCAGGCGGCCGATTTCGGCTTTACCGATCCGGACGACACACCGGCCGATCCTTTCTCCCGTGTGAAAATCACCACGCTGCCGACGGCGGGCATCCTCACGCTAGCCGGCATTCCGGTAACAGTAGGTCAATTCGTCACCGTGACCGACCTCGATGCGGGCAATCTCGTCCTGACGCCGGCGACCGGCAGGCCGCATATCAGCCTCACGTTCCAGGTCGAGGACAACACCGACACGACTTTCGGCGGCGCGAACCTCGATCCCGATCCGAAAACACTGACGTTCAATGCTCCGCCCATTGCGGTGGATGACTCTTATTCAGTCAACGAAAACCAAATCCTTAATAATCTATCCAGCTCGGGTGTGAGTGTCTACGTGAACGATAGGGATCCGGACGGCGATCCGTTGCTGTCCCCTATCATCACCGCATATCCCCAACACGGCTCCTTGACGCTCCACAACGACGGCGGCTTTGTTTATACGCCGGATCACTATTTCGATGGTATCGACACCTTTCAGTATCAGGCCAACGACGGCTTGGCCTATGGCAATCCAGCGACCGTAACGATTCGCGTCAATCCCATCAGCCAGGCTCCCGTGGGCACGTCTGGTTCAGTGAACATGCCCGCCAATGATCCTTACGCCCTGAAGGAGGAGGACTTCGGCTTCACCGATCCGCACGATGATCCGCCCGACCATTTCTCTCGGGTCGAGATCACCACGCTGCCCGCTTCGGGAGACCTTGCACTGGATGGCACTCCGGTAGCTACGGGCCAATTCGTCACCGTGGCTGATCTTGCGGCAGGCAACTTGGTCTTCACCCCGTCCCCGTTTCATCCTCATGCCAGTTTCACCTTTCGAGTCGAAGACAGCGGCAGCCTCGACCAGGGCGGTGCGATTCTGGATACCAACCCGAAGACGCTCACGTTCAACTACATACCCGTTGTGCATGATGATGTCTACGAAGTCCACGAAAACGGCGTTCTCGATCAATCTCTCTTTATCACCCGTCTAAGTATGATCAGTGAACCTGGCGACTGGATTGGACAGGGCAAGATATATGATTTTGATCAGAGTAACGGAACTTTTTCGGTAAACGCTTCTGGAGCTGGCGTCACTAACGCGGTAACTATCCGCTGCTTATCATTTAATGCATCATCTCGTACATTATGGAATCTTTCTTTTTCCGCACCGAATAACGCCGAACTAGTGCCCGGAATCTATCCGGGGGCTACGAGATATCCCTTCCAATCCGCGGACGAACCGGGACTTGATGTCAGCGGTGATGGCCGCGGTTCAAACACGCTGACGGGCCAATTCACCGTGCTCCAAGTGGCACACGATTCCTGGAGTCAGTTCCAATTCGACGCCACATTCGAGCAGCACTCCGAAGGTGCTGCCCCCGCGCTGACCGGTCGAATTCAATACAATGCCGCTTCGGAGACGGCGATCAGTGTCCTGGAAAATGATCCGGATGCCGATGGCGATTCCTTGGAGGCGGTCCTCGCCGCCCCCCCGCAACATGGCACGTTGACCTTGAATCCCGACGGCGGATTCGTCTACAAGCCGGATCCCGGTTTCTACGGCACCGACTCGTTCCAGTACAAGGCCAACGACGGCACAACCGGCAGTAATGCGGGGACGGTGACGATCCACGTCAATCCCATCAGCCATGCTCCGTCAGGCACTTCACGCCAGATGACCATTCCCCCGGCAGCGCCGTATGCCTTCAAGGTCGATGATTTTGGCTTTTCCGATCCGGATAATTCGCCATCGGATCATTTCACTCGGGTGAAAATCACCACGTTGCCGACGTCAGGGGGATTAGTCCTCTCCGGCACGCCCGTTGAAGTCGGTCAGTTCGTCACCTCGGCCGACCTGGAAGCGGGAAATCTGGTGTTCACTCCGTCGGCCGAAACAATCGGCAACGAGCTAGGCAGTTTCACCTTCCAGGTCGAGGACAGCGGCAACACCGACAACGGCGGCGAAATCCTTGATCCAACGCCCAAGACATTGACGCTCAACATCCTCACTGTCGATGTCTTTCAAGCCGCGGGCCAAGCGGATCCGACAAACGCATCGCCCATTCACTTTACCGTGATCTTCAGCGAGGAAGTGACTGATTTCGATGCGAATGATGTAACGCTCAGCGGTATGGCGGGTGCCGCCACGGTGACAGTGACCGGCAGCGGGACCACCTACGACGTGGCCGTCGGCGGGATGACCGGCGGCGGTATTGTGGTTCTCAGTATTGCAGAAGGCGTGGCATCTGACGCGGAGGGAAATCCGAATGCGGCTTCCATCAACAACGACAACAGCGTCTACTTTATAGATGTCAACCAGCCCCCGGTATTCACCTTGACCGGCCCCGCCTCGGGCGAGTACGCACCGGGGCAGCCGGTGACCGTTACCTGGACGGCCGGCAACGTCCCGGGGGGCTGCAAGATCAGCTTGTGCCTCGACGAGGATACGCAGTGGATGAACGGAAATGAACACTGGCTCGAAATCGACCAGGTCGATGCCGCCAACGGGAATGGCGAGTACGTCTTCGATCCGACGGTCGTTGTCCCGGGCGCCTATTACGTCGGCGGATACCTCTACAACTTTGCGACGTACCGGGCGGCCATCTCGCCGTTTGGCGCGCCGATCACGCTGCCGGCGCCGACGTTCACCTTGACCGGTCCCGCTTCCGGCGCTTATGCCCCCGGCCAGCCGGTGACGATCTCCTGGCAGGCGGGCAACATCCCGGTCGGGGGAGCGATCAGCCTGTGTCTCGACCAGGACACGATTACGATGAACGGCAACGAGCGCTGGATCGAGATCGACCAGGTGGCGGCCGCCAACGGGAGTTTTTCCTACGCGTTCGATTCGGCGGCGTTCGCCCCGGGCCGGTACTACGTCGGCGGATACCTCTACAACTTCGCCACGCATACGGCCGTCTTTTCGTGTCTGGAGCAGCCGATCACGATCACCACCACGTATTACGACGCAATCCTCGGGATCCTGAACGACGGTTCGCTGACCAAGAAAGAAAAAATGCTGAAGGCCCTCGATATGCTCATGGAGCACAAGGACACTTGGCTGGAAGGGATCAAGCTGGGCGATTTGTTGTGATGGCGGCACTCCGCCCACCCCTTTGAAAACAGGGGCGTCCCCGTTTTCGTTGACGAGAAATGGGAGCAGTCCCCCAGGAAAACTGCAAAGTCAGGAGGACAGGCATTCTTGCCTGTCTTTTCTGCCAGACAGGAATGTCTGGCCTCCTGATTTACGTGACTTTGCAGTTCTCCTAGGCAGTCCCCCGCCCTTCAAGTTACCGGAAGTACTCCGGTTCATTGCCCGGTTTCCACTTGATGTTGCAGCCGAGGCTCGGTTTCTGGTCGGCGGGGACGGATTTGTCGGCCAGGACGGCGTCCAGGGCGGCCCGGAGATCGGCGCCGGTGACCGGCACGCCGCTCTCCGGTCGGCTGGCGTCCATCTGGCCCCGGTACGCCAGCCGGCGATCGCGGTCGAAGACGTAGAAATCGGGCGTGCAGGCCGCGCGATAGGCTTGGGCCGTCTCCTGGGTTTCGTCGTAGAGATAAGGGAACGTGTAACCGCGGCGCTTCACTTCCTCGGCCATCCGGACCGGCGCGTCGTCGGGAAAATTGGCCACGTCGTTCGAATTGATCCCCACGACGGCCACGCCCCGCGATTGATACTGCTTGGCCAGTTCCGCCACGCC